>NZ_JPRS01000018.1 GCF_000738085.1 Cryobacterium sp. MLB-32 | reverse complement strand
GAACCATTTCACGGTACCTGTTGCCATTTGTAAAACTCCTCCAGGAGTGTTAGACCGACCCCGACTGTCGGGGCCGTTCGTCGCGGTATTCGTCGTCCGCTTCCGAAAGGAATGTGGCGCATCAACCGAGGTCGATACGTTTAAGACGTGCAAGCACTACAACTTCAGAACCAACACTAGCCCACATCTCTGGATGGTTGCTCAATTGGGCGGCATTTCGGAACAAAACCGTCATACTTTTTCACGCCCTGTCCCCCGAAATGTGGACATGCACGTGTCATTCCGCCGTGACGAAGTCGATGAGCTGCTCGACGCGACCGAGCAGTTGGGGCTCGAGGTCGGCGTAGGTGCGAACCTGCCCGAGAATGCGCTGCCAGGCGCGAGCGATGTCGGCCTGCTCCTCATGAGGCCAGCCGAGCGCGTCACAGATTCCGTGCTTCCACTCGATGCTGCGCGCGATCTGAGGCCACTCCTTCAACCCGACTCTGGCCGGTTTCACCGCCTGCCACACGTCGACGTATGGGTGTCCGACGACAAGGACGGTACGTCTGTGCGGTCCACGCGCCACCGCTTCTGCGATTCGGCTCTCCTTGGATCCCGGCACGAGATGGTCGACGAGAACGCCGACCTTGCGCGTGGTCGTGGGCTTGAACTCCGCGAGGATCTCTTCGAGGTGGTCAATGCCTTCCAGATACTCCACGACGACACCCTCGATACGCAGGTCCGCGCCCCAGACCTTTTCCACAAGTTCCGCGTCGTGGCGACCTTCCACAAAAATGCGACTCGCCCGGGCGACGCGCGCCGGCGCGTCCTTCACGGCCATTGATCCCGAGGCGGTGCGGGCGCGCCCAAGAGCGGCCGCCATGGTGGGGGCAACCAGAGTCACCGGCTTGCCCTCAAGGAGGAAGCCGCTGCCGAGCGGAAAGAGCCTGAGCTTGCCGTGCCTGTCCTCGAGAGTGACGATGTTCTTCTCGACCCGCATGACGGCACCGCAAAAGCCGGTTGCCACCTCTTCGACCACGAGCTCACGGGTTGCTTCCTGGGTGGGGATCACGATGCGGCCGACCTTCTGCCAGCCGGGAGAAAGTACATCTGCGCTATAGCGGTCGTCGCCGAATCGGTCATCCATTGAATTGACGCTAGCCGATGTCGACTCCGCTGCATGCAGACGAGGCTGGAGTAATCTGGTCTGTATGTGTGGTCGATTCATCATTACCGATACGGCGTCCGATCTCGCCGCCATGTTCGAAGTCGAGCATGAGGGGAGCAACCTGCCCGAGCCCTCGTGGAACATCAAACCCACCGAGCAGATCCCGATTGTGCTCGAGTCCGCCAAACAGGACCCTGCTGTGCGCCGTCTCGAATCTGCCCGGTGGTCTCTCATTCCGTCCTTCGCCACCGAAATGACGTCGTCCTTTCCCACTTTCAACGCCCGCTCCGAATCCGCAGCAGAGAAGCCGACGTTCAAGAAGTCCGTCGCGTCCCGGCGGGCCCTTGTACCGGCCACCGGCTATTACGAGTGGCACACCGTCGGAACGACGAAGACGCCGTATTTCGTGCACTCCGATGACGGACTGCCGCTCGCCTTCGCCGGCCTCTATTCCTGGTGGAGAAACCCGTCACTCGCGGATGATGACCCCGCCCGGTGGGTACTCTCGGCGACCATCCTCACAGCGGATGCCCAGGGCCCTCTTTCTGCGATTCACGACCGGATCCCTGTGGCTCTCCCCGAAGAGACGTGGGATCAGTGGCTTGACCCGCACACCGTCGGAGACCAGGAATTCGTGGATGCCGCCGTCGCGGCATCGCGGTCACTGGCGGAGAGCCTGCGTTTCTATGAGGTGGCACCCGTGGTCGGAAACGGTCCGGATCTCATCGAGCCCGTTGTCCGCGACTCTGCCCACAGCGACACCATGTAGTGGGGCATCCATGCCCTATCTCGATCATCCGGCACCCGGCGAACAGACAAACGGACGCCATGAAACCAGGACGGAACGTCTGGACCGCAATTGGATCTCGATTCTCCAGGAGCTTCGGGTCACGCAGACGGGCACCCAGATCATCACGGGCTTCCTGCTGGCAGCGGCGTTCCAGCCTCGCTTCCAGACCCTGGATAGCTACCAGATCACGATTTACCTGACACTGATCTCCTCGGCCATCATCACCACGGCCCTCGGGATCGGCCTGGTGAGCCTCCATCGGCACCTGTTCCATCGTCATGCCATGGTGCAGGTTGTCGCGATCGGCAGCGTCCTCTTGCGAGCGACCCTGATCGGGCTCTCGGTGGTGCTGACCGGAACCGCGCTCCTCATCTTCGACATCGTGGTCGGTCGTGTGGCAGGTCTGGTGGCCGGGGGTGTGATTTTGCTCGCGACTGGGCTGATCTGGCTCGTCTTGCCCCGTTTGGTTAAGGTCAATCGGCCATGAACGGTACGCTCGAATGAGGTGCCCCGAGAATTTCAGCGGTCACCACATCGAGAGGATCACCACATGAACGTCGTCGCCTTTATTATCGCCTTTGCGATATTCGTTCTGGGTATCTGGCTTTTTGGTTTTGCTTTCACGGCTCCGGCCCTTCAGGGCGCGATCTTCATCTCAGGGATTCTGGCTATTTCCGTCTCGCTGGCGATCCCGTTCCACATCCTGCGGAACTGAGGCGCTTAGGGCAGCAGCCCGGCCACCAGATTGATCAGGGCGGCCAGGATGCCGGCGCCGAACGGAAATGACAGCAGTGCGTGTCGCAGCGCCGTCATGCGAATCGCGTGGGTCTGAATGGGAGTGTCCGAGACCTGGTAGGTCATGCCGATCGTGAAGGCCAGATACGCGAAGTCTCCGTAGTTCGGGGCCTCCTGCCGAGCGAAGTCGATTCCGCCGTCGACGCCACGGTAATAGAGCGAGGCGTATCGCAGCGTGTAGAGCGTGTGGATCAAGGCCCACGATAGTGCGACGCTGGCCACGGCGATGGCTGCCAAGCCGCCTTTTTGGGAGAGGGTGGAGGTCGAGGCGGCTGTGAGAAGAAAAGCGATTGCACCCAGACTGCCCAGGCTCGCGAGGAGCACGAGCAGTTCAGAGACCCGGCGGGACGGATCTTCACGAGTGGCGTGTCGTGCGGTGCCGCTGGCATCCAGTCGGCGGACCGCCAGCCAGACCCACGTGATGTAGGTCACGCATGCGGCGGCCCAGCCGATGATGAGCGAAAACAGCCAGGCGTTGAGTAGCCCGGTCACCAGGGCCGCGGCGACGCCCACCACGAGCATCGCCAGAAGTCGAGTGCTGGAGCGATGTATGTGGCGCACGGGGCCGGGACTCTTCACCAGCTGATCGTCGCATAGTTACCGCGCGAACAACCGCCCTCGGCGGTATTTCAGGCGGGCGCGGTATGTTAATTTATTCACTCACCGAACTTTGACCGTATGAAAGGTTCCGCCCCGGATGCACGAGAGCCCTGCCGCGTCCACACCATATGAGGTGTTGGGAGTATCGTCCCAGGCGACTGATGAAGAACTACGACGTGCGTATCGGCTGAAGCTGCGCAAAACGCATCCCGACGTCGGCGGAAGTGCTGCGCAATTCCATGCCGTGCAGATCGCGTGGGAGCGGGTGGGCAGCGCGGAGAGTCGAGCCGCCTACGATCGCACGCGCTTCGGTGACCCGGAGCCCACGGCAGGTGCCTTCAGTGGTTCCTCCACGCCAGGGTCCGGGTCGTCGTCCCGGTCATCACAGACGGGGCTCAAGACACGAATGCACGGCCACCCGGGTGGGCAGGTGCGACAGCGTTACCTCACCCTGATCAGGGAATGGGCCGGCCGAGGAACTGTCGTCGACGACCCCTATCTTCCGTCTCTCGTGCGGTCGGCACCCCGGGGAATTCGGCACACCCTGGCCAAGGCCCTGGCCGAGGAAGCGACTGCTCATCTCGTCTCTGGTCTCGGTATCGGGTTCACGGCGTGGCACGACGTGGACTGCGGCAACGGGCGCGACAAGCTCGATCACGTCGTGCTCGGCCCCGCGGGACTCTTCGGAATCCTGTCGGAAGACTGGGGGAGCACGGTTTCGCTGCGCCGTGGAGAACTCGTGGGCGATGAAATCCCCGACGAGGAAGACCCGGTGCACAGCTTCCAGGCCAGTGCAAAGTCCTTCACACGTCTGGTGCGCGTTCGCTTCACGGGACTCATCGTCGTTGTTCCCGACGGCGACGTCGACGGCACCCCCACAGTGGCCAAGCGCGGACGGCATCCTCTGGTCATCGTCGTACCCCGGTCCCGCCTGAACGGTCTCTTGCGTGACGGTTTTCCGGGGATGGATCGGGGTAGCTTTGAGAAGGTCTTCGAACTGCGCAGCACCCTCCAGAACGGCATCCGCTTCGTCTCCAGCTAGGGGACGAGGTACGAGTCGCCGTCGCGGCGAGACCGTGCAGCCACGAGGGGCTGCCTAGCGCAGGCCGAGCTTCTCCACCCAGTAGTCGAGAAAGCTGGCTCCGGCCTCATCGTGGATCTGTTCACCCATCACGATGACGGGATAGGGGCGATCGAGGATGCCGTCGAGCGGACGCACGTCGACATGGGACACGTCGTAGCCGGCTTCGTGCAAGTGGTCCGCCATCCGGTAGTCGCTGCGGGAATCGCCGACTGAGCGCCAGAGGCGGGGGAGCGGCCCGCCTTCGGCGAAGAAGGCGAGGGCGCGTTCGGCCGCGTGGTTCTTGTCGAGGGTGACCGACTCAATATCGGTGGAGATGATGGTGGCGTCGAGGCGGAACGGCACGGCACCGGCGGAGTCCGGCGCGACCCGGTCTTCGAAGCGCACCCCAAGGCCGTGGCGCTCAAGGATGGCAAAGGCGGCTCGGTTGAACGCTGGCTGACGTCTCTTGTAGGCGTCGCTGGGCACATCCGTTCGCTGTTCCACCGAGACCATGGCCTGTTTGGTCTCGTCGAAGAACATCGTGTCGGCGAAATCATCGTGCACGAGTGTGCGCAGCTCGCCGATGACGGCCTGCGGCAGTGCCACGCTGTCGTCGACCACGACCTCGCCCATGCCGTCGGCGCCGATCGCAAACCAGACGGCCCCTTTTTCGCAGACTCCGTACATGCGGAACGTGTCGGGCAGCCCCTCCTGAAGGAGCGGGGCGACGACCTGATCGCGAATGAACGCGGCCGATCGACCGGTGATGAAGGCAATGGGCACGTTGGCGCCCGCGAGAGTGACGAGGTCGGTCAGGATGCTGGGGGTCGCGATGGTGCGCGTGATCGGGCTTGCGATGGGTCCGTCGACATCGAGCAAGAGACCCAGCGGGGAAGCGGTTGTAGGCATGCCTCATCATTTCACGGGAGTGGTGCCCGTGCGTCGCGGGGTCTACGACACGGGTTCGGGTGCGAGCTGCGCTAAGGAATCACAACGGCCGGAAGCACGACCGGATCCTGAGCGGTGTAGTCCAGTTCTGTCGATTGCGTGACGCCGTCCGGGGTGAGGATGTCCATGACCCTCGGTACAGATGTCGGGTCGGCTGAACAGAGGGCGTTTGCGCGAGCCGTGGCGCACACACCAAACGTGAACGCTCCGGGCGTCGGGGTGAAGGCGCGGGTTTGGTCAGGGCCCTGGGTGCCGTCCTGGCCGGTCAGAGCCACGGTGAATCCCCATCCGCTGACCGGCGTACCGCCGAGCGCCGCCTTGTCCACGCGGAAGGAGATGAAATCGGTGGTCGGATTCGCACGCACACTGAGCGAACCCACACTGATTCCGATCGAATCAACGAAACGGTTGTTGCCGAAGCCCTGCACCTCGATGAGTCTGCTCCACGGCTCGGCGAGTTGATAGTTCATGCTGGGGAAGGCTGAGGAGGTCGACGACGCCGTCCCCTCCGGGCTGTGCACGTAGACATCCACGAGCTGGGCGCCATTCGGCGAGCCGAACGCAGGCGTCAGGTCGCGCGTCTTCACCCGGAAGGTCACACTCGAACCCGTGTCGTACATCTCAAACCCGGTCAGATCGAAGGCATCTGGTGTGAAATCGCCCGACGTCGGGTAGGCGTAGTTGCGCGGTCCGTTGTCGTCGCCCACCGGGTCGCCCCGGCTGAAGATGAGCTCTCCGTCGACGGCGTCGCTCACCACCGACCGCACAAGCTGGGCAGTTCCGCCGCCGGCCGCGATGCTCGTGATGACGATGACATTGGTGCCGAATGCCGAAGGCACGTCGACGGTGAATGCGCCGGTCGCATCGGCGGTGGTGTGCGCCGTCGCGGTCTGGCTGTCCTCGTCCGTGGCGACGCGGGCAAGGGAGATCCCGGCGCCCGGCTCGGCTGTGCCGGACACCGTCGTCGTGGCTGGCGTCTGTGAACCCTCCGTCGGCGCGGTCACGGTCAGTGGGGTGGTTGCCTGCGTCGTGCTCACGTAGCGGTCACGAACCTCCGCGGGCTGCTCAAGCGATCGGCCTGCTCCCAGAGCTGCTGTGAGGCGCACCTGGGCAGCCGATCCCCAGGTAAGCGGAGACGCCGATCCCACCGACTGGCCGTTCACGAAACCGATTGATGCGGTAGCCGGATCGCTCCCGAATGGCGACGCCGGAACGGGCGTCTGGTCCCAGACCTGCTCGGGCACAAGACCCGGGCCCGAATTCATGGCGTTGATCGCCACAAGCTGAGCCGCGGCTTCGCCCGCCTGTCCCTGCGCGAGGTACTGCTGAGCGCGCTCGACGCCGAGCACCGGCCACGGATGTCCGAGCCCCGAGAAGTTGTTGGTCCACGGCGCTCCGGTGACAGCGCAGTTCGTCGCTACGCCGACGAAGCAGTCGCCGTAGCCGTCGCCGTTGTAGCGCAGCCACCCGGCCCCGCTCTCGGTGGACCGCTGGAGCGTCGCATCCGTGACAACGAGGGAATCGAGAATCGTGGGGTCGGTCGCCGGAAGTATGCCCAAACGCACATATTCGAGGAAGCCGGCATCCACGATGGCTCGTTGATCGAGCGTGGGCCCGCCGTTTCCGACGTTGTAGCTGATCGCGGCGTTCGGGTCGCCGGTCTTGGAGAGGCGGATGAAATAGGGCGACATCGACAGCGGGCCGGTTGTCGTCACGCCCCACGTCGTGATCGACCGCTGGTACTGGTCGGCGGTCGCGCGCCACACCGCTGCGCTGGTTGGATCGCCGTGCTGGTCGGCGATTGCCGCGGCCGCCACCAGCCCGGCGATCTGAGCGGCGATCGTTGAGGGGGAGTAGCCGGGCTGTTCTTCCCACCGTTCCACGCCGAAACTGGGGCCGTGGCTGATCAGAAAATTGGCCGCAAGCTTCACATGCGGCCACAGGTCGTTGTCATCGGCGAGGCCCGATTGCAGGGCCATCAGCAGGGGATATGCCGTCTCATCGAGCTGGTCATTGAAGGCATCCGCGGCCTTGGTGCCGTCGAGCAGCGAGTTGCGCGGCTGCGATCCGTTGGCCTGCTGACTGGAGAGCAGCAGGTAGCGAACGGTGTCGCGGGCAGTGGCCATATCCCCGGCGGTGTACAGGGCCGTCCAGGCCTCGTAGAGGTCGCGCGCGAAAACCTCCTTGTAGCCGCCCACGAACAGGTTGTTTGGATCGTTGGCCGGGATGGACTGCCCCCACGGGGCGTTGACTCCCGCCACGATGGCACCGGGATAGGTCTTGTCCTCCGAGGCCTTCACCACATTCGCGGCACGAAAGTAACTTCGGGTCGCCGTCTTCAGCTGGGCGGCAGTGAGCCCGGCGGCCGAGAGAGCCGGTGCCGTCAGGCCGCGGTCATAGCTCGCCCACCCGGCCGTGTAGCCGCCCTGCATGCGCGCGAGGGGCGTGGCCACCGTGGCCTGGGCCGTCTCGACGGCGGACGCCCGGCTGGTGCCGAATCCCAGGGCCAGCGTCGACTGGTTGAGCGCGTCACGCTGCAGGCCCATGGTCTGTTCCACATTGCCGTCCGTGGCCGTCGTACCGGTTGCGGTCAGGGCATGCGATGCATCGAGTTGAGTGAGGCCGTCGCTCGGTGTGCCGACAAAGCCGCTGCTGATTCGGTCGAAGGGGGAGTCGGCCGCCACGGCGAGGAACGACGGCACCGCATACGCGGAGCGGTCCGCCTGGCTCTGGGTGTTCATGTCAAATGAGACGGGCACAGGCGACGCCGTCGAGGTGTCGATGACCGCAGAATCCGCCCCACCGTTCGCCGAGCCGCCGCCGCCGTTACCGCCCGCGTTCGCGTCCAGTCGCACGAAAAGTTTGTACGTCGACGGGTTCTTCTTCGCGTCGGCGGAGAGCGGCACAAACGTCGTGCGCACGACCACGCTATTGCGCTGCGGATCAGTGAAATACCGGTTTACCAGTCGGTACGCGCCGCTTCTGGCGGTCGACGTCACCGTGCACACCATGCCCGTGGCATCCGCTGACACCGAGTAGGTCATGTCACGACTCTGCAGGTCGGTGAAACTAGCGCCGTCGGTGACGAGGAACTGCATTGTCTCTACATTTGTCGCGTCAACGGTGGGGGCGTACACGTCGGACAGAATCCCGTTCGCCACCGTGAACCAGATCTTCGAACGGTCGTTGCGGGCGGTGCCGATGCAGTCTTTGCGGGACTGACTCTGGTGGCTCACTGCCCCGGGAGCATCGGTCGCCTCAGCCGTCACCCGCATGGCGCTCTGCGGTGAGGCGGTACACCCCGCGGCGAGGGTGCTGACGGCGAGGGCCAGCGCCAAGGCGGAGATGATGACGCGCGGATGCTTCACGATGTGTCTCCTCAGGTCGGCCTCTCGAACCTTAGGGGCAGCCCTCGCAAGGGTCAACGCCCCGTCCGCGCATGCCACTGCGCGCAGGGCGCAAGCTAGCGACAATGTGAGCCGGGGCCATAATGGCTCAGAAACCACTCCGACGAGTTTGTCCCTGCCCGTCGATGTCCCCGGGAGGTGCGGAAATGCCCGTGTTCACTGATCGGGTCGAGGCCGGCAGGTCCCTGGCCGAACACCTCGAGCACTTGAGGGGACGAGACATCGTGGTGCTGGGATTGCCGCGCGGTGGAGTGCCCGTCGCCTTCGAGATCGCCGACGTACTCGATGCGCCATTGGACGTGATCGTTGTGCGCAAGCTCGGTGTGCCATTTCAACCTGAACTGGCCATGGGAGCCATCGGAGAGGGCGGTGTGCGTGTGGTCAGTGCGCACATCCTTGCCGTCACCGGGGTGACGGAGGAGCAACTGCGCGAGGTCGAGCGACGGGAGCGCGCCGAACTCGAAGCGAGAGTGGCCCGATTCCGAAGTGGGCGCCCCCGCCTCACCCTCACCGGCCGGATCGCCGTCATCGTCGACGACGGAATCGCCACCGGGTGCACCGCGCGCGTCGCGTGCCAGACGGCCCGGCACATGGGCGCTATGCGGGTGATCCTCGCCGTACCGGTGGCCCCGGCCGATACCGTGCGCGAAATCATCGAAGCCGATGAGGTCGTCTGCGTATCGACACCGCGGATTTTCGAGGCTGTCGGCCTGCACTATCGCGATTTCTCCGCCACGACCGACGAG
Source organism: Cryobacterium sp. MLB-32 (assembly GCF_000738085.1). Taxonomy (GTDB): domain Bacteria; phylum Actinomycetota; class Actinomycetes; order Actinomycetales; family Microbacteriaceae; genus Cryobacterium. Next base: position 46,681 of record NZ_JPRS01000018.1, on the reverse strand, counting down.
GAGGTCATCGCGCTGCTCGACGCTGCCGCTGCGCGGACGGCCTAGCGATAGGCGTGGGCCACGTCGCCCCAAATCGCAGCGGCGTTCTGGGCTGTGTGAACGAGGCCGTCAGACTGACCCGGGGTGGTTCTCAGATTCCTGAAACAGGTTCAGCGTCGGTGACGACATCGGGAAGCTGCTCGGCGAGCAGATCAGTGATGGAACGCAGGGTTTCGGGGGACACATCCCCGAGCATGCGCGCGGCAAAGTTCACGACGCGCTTGACCCGGAGGCTTTTCACGAACGCGAGCTGCGAATCCACTCGCTCCGGCAGGTCATCATCGGACCCGAGGAGATACTCGGGTGGGATGCGGAAGAATTCACCGATCCCGGTGAGAAGAGCAACATCGGTGACGAGGGGGCCTTGGCCAGTGATCATGTAGGCCCAGCGCGCCCGCGACAATGCGATGCCCCGGTCAGTGAGCCCCTGTGCGATCTGCCTGTAGGTGTACGGTGTGTTGCCTTCGGCCACGACAACGTCGAGCAAGAGATTGAGCTTTCGTGCGAGTTCGACCTGGGGACTGAGAACCGGTTGCCCCGGAACGGTCGGCGTCGGCTCGTCAGCTGTCTGTGACATTGGATTGGGTCCGATCAGTTTGTGGCTTCGGCGTCTTTCTGGTCGGTGCCTGGGTCTGTCGTTCGGCCCGGTCGATCACTGATTGCTCCCTTAAGGATACGGCTTGTGCGGGGTTGAGGAGCAAGCTGTCACGAATTTCGACGTGTCGTCGATACAGGTGCACGCCCGGTCTGTGAACAACGAGGAGTTGCAGCGGAGTCAGAGCGCGCTCGATGCTCAGATCGGGCGAGGTCGAGAGGAGACGATTCCAAATTGGCGTGATTCGCCAGAGGAGCACCAGATCACGGTAGGTCTTGCGCACGGATGAAAGACCGTCCGCGGTGGCGGTGAGGCATAATCCGACAGCGAGGCTAATCGGCGACAGGAGAAACGTCAGCGTGTAGGCGAAACGGGACCAACCCTGAAAAGTGAAGTCTGGATTGAGCACGGACTGAAAGGCGCTCGTGAGGCTGATGAGCGCGTAGCCGAGAACGCCGAGACACCCCAAGGTCACGAAGCCGAGCGAGATCCTGGTTATGCCGCGCGGTTGCTGCCGCATATCAGACACGCAGGCGTACGCGACTGAGACTCCGAAGATCGCCATCGCGATCCAGGTTGTCGACGCGTAGGCGGTGTAGTCCCAGCGAGAAACAAAAGCCCGCGAGATATTGTCAGTCACCCGCCAATCGCTCCCAAAGAAGAGCACGGCTTGTGTCGCAATGATTGCACTCGCGATGATTGCGGTGCCGAGCTTGCGAGCCTTCGTAATGCCTCCCGGCGAGACGGCCTGCTGAACGATGACGTCAACTAAGGCGATCGCGACGATGGCCAAGGCATGGAACAGGAAGTAGGTGACATTGATGTCACCTAATAACGAATCCACTCCGTCATAGATCGGCTTGGGCTGAAGCGTCATGGTCAGTGCAAACACGGCGAGAAACCAGAACAGCAGACGCCGTCGACCGTGGAGCGCGGATGGTGCGCACAGGCCCGCGGCGAGCCACAGGATTGCAGACACGGTGATCAGCACGGTGGCCTGCATCACAGCACCCGTCCGAATCCCGTCGGGGGACCCTTCGCAGCTGCCGGACCATCGCGCAGAATCATGAGCGCGAGGCAATCCCCGATTGCTTCCGCCAGAGCTTCCTGCTCGTCGCTGAACCGGCTGCGCGACAACGCATAGGCGATGGCATCGAGCGGAATGAGCGGCGCCAGTAAGGCTACTCGGTCGGCCGGGATCAGCTCTTTCTCGTGGTGCAGGATCATGTGCCCGAATTCGTGATTGATCAGCTGTTGGCGGTGAACGGCAGACTCCGTCGGCACGTGGTGGATGCGCTCGAAGTCCTCGCCGGCGACGGCGATCCAGAGACCGCAGATGCCGTGCGCGAGCATACGTTCCGTGGCGGCGCGAATAACGATCTTCTTGCCACGCACGACTTCCATCTGCTGGTGCAGCAGATCCGCTGTCAGAGGTCGAGGTAGGTTCAACCCCGCCACCAGCTCACGTGCTCTTTCCGTGCGCCGTTCGTAACTCACCCTGCTCCCCCCTTGACGCACCCTGATCCCCCTCGTGTCCGTGGATCGAGTGGGGGCGTCACCTACCTCCAAAGTATCGCGTTCACGGGGCAGGATAGAACGTCAGTTCACGAAATGTTGCTTGTGGCATCTGAGGTGCTCGAGTCCACGGTACGATAGACATGTCTAATGTGGGCCTTGGGGGGAAGGACAGTCGTGGCTTTGCGTGATCATGGTCGTGTTCCGGGGGGACTCGTACCCAGCCTTGTGCGGGGTACTACCGGCCAATGATCGGGCGAAGGCGTGACTCCATGTGGAGGCTGTGCGGGCGGTGTTTCCGGGGGGATGACACCGCCCTGCAGAGCATCGCGCGGGGCAGGGGGATCGTCGAGCTGCGACGGCTCGGTGTGGCCCTGCTCACCGGGGAACATTCTGTGCACACCAATGAACCGGCGAGACCGGTTCCCGCGGACGATGCCGGTGCGCGACTATGGCTGCGGGCGGTCCTCCCGGCAAACGAAGGTCAGCGTGCCGTGATGACCTTCGAAAGTTGGAGTCATCCCCGCATGGTTCTGGAGGTGGTCACCGACGCGGTCGGCGATGTGCTGACCGCGTACCGACGCGTGGTTCAAGAAGCCATGCGCATCATCGACTCCGGCGACACGATGGTCGTGCAGGTCTGTTCAACGCCGAACCGGGACGAAACCCCCTACGCGTCGCCCGCAACGACATGGGTCTGGGTCTTTGACCGCGACGGCGCTCGCGCGGTCGACGCCGAGACGCTGCAAGCGAACCTGACCCCGGATGAACGCATGGCCCGCTCGACCTGGGGTGCTCGGTTCGCAACCGGATGGGCTCTCACCGGTGAACCAGGTGGGGTCGCTGCCCCTGTTCCCGGCGGCCGGCGGCGGCGTCGGACACGGTCTGTCTCACGAGCACGGCAGTCGTTTCGATCCGTGTGAGGACCGGATTGACCTCTCCGTACGGAATGTTACACACACGTTCCGGGGCGGACTCCCGCGCAGTTAAGCTGTCCGAATGAGCGAAACATCCGGACACGTCGGCGCCTCCGAGCACGTCAATGCGGCTCGTCCCCGTGACGCCCGACCCCACACGACGGATGCCGGGCGGCCCGTTCGCTCGCAGGCCCTGCTGGATGCCCTGCGCACCACGGTCGTGATCGCCGACGGTGCCATGGGCACGATGCTCCAGGAGCACAACCCCACCCTCGACGACTATCAGCAGCTTGAGGGCTGCAACGAGATCCTCAACGTGAGCCGCCCCGACATCATCGCGGCGATCCACGACGTCTACCTCGAAACAGGTATCGACGCGGTGGAGACGAACACCTTTGGCGCCAACTGGTCAAATCTGTCCGACTACGACATCGAAGACCGCATTGAAGAGCTCGCCCGCACCGGCGCGGAGATCGCCCGCGCACGCGTGGAAGCCTTCGAGGCCCGCGACGGCCGGGTGCGCTGGGTGCTCGGGTCGATGGGCCCGGGCACCAAACTGCCGAGCCTCGGCCACACCACCTATGCCAACCTCAAATCCACGTTCGCCGAGCAGGCTCTGGGACTCATTCGCGGCGGCGCCGACGCCTTCCTGATCGAGACCTCCCAGGACCTGTTGCAGACCAAGAGCGCGGTGAACGGCTGCAAGCAGGCCATTGACGAGACCGGCGTCTGTTTGCCCATTTTCGTCGAGGTGACGGTTGAGACCACCGGCACCATGCTGATGGGCAGCGAGATCGGTGCGGCTCTGACCGCGCTTGAGCCGCTCGGCATCGATGCGATCGGCCTCAACTGCGCCACGGGACCCACCGAGATGAGCGAGCACCTGCGTCACCTCTCCAAGTTCTCGCACGTCCCCGTGATCTGTATGCCCAATGCCGGGTTGCCGCAGCTCACGAAGACCGGCGCGAGCTACCCGCTCACTCCCGAGCAACTTGCCACCGCCCACGAACAGTTCGTGAAGGAGTTCGGTCTGGGCCTCGTCGGCGGATGCTGTGGCACGACCCCCGCGCATATGAAGGCGGTTGTCGATCGGCTGCGCGGCACCCCGGTGAAGGCGCGCACCCTGGAGGTCGACCCCGGCGTGGCCAGTCTTTATCAGCACGTGAGCTTTGACCAGGACAGCGCCTTTCTCGCGATCGGCGAGCGCACCAACGCCAACGGCTCCCGCGCCTTCCGCGACGCGATGCTCGCCGAGAACTGGGACGACTGCGTCGACATCGCCCGCGCCAGGTGCGCGACGGGGCCCATCTGCTCGATGTGTGCATCGACTACGTCGGACGCGACGGTGTGGCTGACATGAAACAGGTCGTGTCACGGCTCGCCAGCGCCTCGACGCTCCCGCTCGTGATCGACTCCACCGAACCCGCCGTGCTGCAGGCCGGCATGGAACTCATCGGCGGGCGGCCGGTCGTCAACTCGGTCAACTTCGAGGACGGTGAGGGCCCCACCTCCCGCTTCGGACGCATCATGCCTCTCGTGAAGGAGCACGGTGCCGCCGTGATCGCCCTCACCATCGACGAAGAAGGGCAGGCGCGTACCGCCGAGCACAAGGTGCGCATCGCCACCCGCCTGGTGGACACGCTCGTGGACGAGTGGGGAATGCGCGTCGAAGACATCATCGTGGACGCCCTCACCTTCCCGATCGCCACCGGTCAGGAAGAGACCCGCCGCGACGGAATCGAAACCATCGAGGCCATCCGCCAGATCAAGGCGAAGTACCCCGGCATCCACACCACCCTCGGTGTCTCCAACGTGTCCTTCGGCCTCAATCCCGCCGCGCGCTCGGTGCTCAACTCCGTCTTTCTGCACGAGGCGACCGAGGCCGGTCTTGACTCCGCCATCGTCAACTCGGCCAAGATCGTTCCTCTCGCCTCCGTGCCGGACGACCGCCGCAAGGTGGCCCTCGACCTCGTCTGGGACCGCCGCGAGTATGACGCCGAGGGAACCCTCACTTATGACCCGCTCGTGGCCCTGCTCGATCTGTTCGCCGGCGTCGACTCCGCCGCGCTCAAAGACGAACGCGCCGCGGAACTCGCCGCGCTGCCCGTGGGTGAACGTCTCGAACGCCGCATCATCGACGGCGAAGCGAAGGGGCTCGAGGCCGACCTCGACCTCGCCCGAGCCGGCGGACTGAGCGCCCTCGACATCGTGAACGTGCACCTGCTCGTGGGCATGCAGGTGGTCGGTGCTCGATTCGGCAGTGGCGAGATGCAGTTGCCGTTCGTGCTGCAGTCCGCCGAGGTCATGAAGGCGGCCGTTGCCCTGCTCGAGCCGCACATGGAGAAGTCCGAGGCCGCCGGCAAGGGCACGATCGTGCTCGGCACCGTGCGCGGGGATGTGCACGACATCGGCAAGAACCTGGTGGACATCATCCTCACCAACAACGGCTACGACGTGATCAACATCGGCATCAAGCAGCCGATTTCGGAGTTCATCCGGGTGGCGGAGGAGAACAACGCCGACGTGATCGGCATGAGCGGCCTGCTCGTGAAGTCCACTGTGGTGATGAAAGAGAACCTGCTCGAGCTGAACTCCCGCGGCCTCGCCAAGACCTGGCCCGTGCTGCTCGGCGGCGCTGCGCTCACGCGTTCCTACGTGGAAGACGATCTGGACAGCATCTTCGACGGGCAGGTGCGCTACGCCCGCGACGCCTTCGAGGGTCTCGCTCTGATGGAACCGCTCGTGGCGATTTCCCGCGGCGCGGACGCAGCCTCCGTCGGTCTGCCCGCGCTGAAGAAGCGCATCCACAAGAAGAGCCTGCTCACCCTCACCGAACCCGAGGAGATGCCCGTCCGCTCCGACGTGGTCTCCGACAACCCGATTCCCGTGCCGCCCTTCTGGGGCAGCCGCATCGTGAAGGGATTGGCCCTCGCCGACTTCTCCGCCTTCCTCGATGAGCGCGCCACGTTCATGGGGCAGTGGGGACTCAAACCGAGCCGCGCCGAAGACGGCGCGAGCTACCAGGAGCTGGTCGATACGGTCGGCAGGCCGCGGCTGCGCTACTGGCTGGACCGCATCCTGAGTGAGGGGATGCTCGACGCCTCCGTCGCCTACGGCTATTTCCCGGTCGTCGCGGAGGGTGACGACATGGTCGTACTGCACCACGGCGACGACCCCACCGGTCGCGTCGGCCCGGCCGGCCTGCTTGCACCCGATGGGGGATCGGGCGGCACCGTGGGCGCAGACCGGCTGCGCTTCGCGTTCCCGCGCCAGCGCCGCGACAAGCACCTGTGTCTGGCCGATTTCGTGCGTTCCCGGGACAGCGGTCAGACGGATGTCGTGGGAGTGCAGCTCGTGACGGCCGGGTCTAACGTGGACTCGGTGACGGCGAAGATGTTCGCGGCCAACCAGTACCGCGACTATATGGAGCTCAACGGGCTCACCATGCAGCTCACCGAGGCCCTGGCCGAATACTGGCACTCTCGCATCCGCTCGGAGTTGGGCGTGGGCGACGAAGACCCGACCGACGTGGCCGGCATGTTCAAGCTCGAGTACCGGGGAGCGCGCTTTTCGCTCGGCTACCCGGCGTGCCCGGAGATGGAGGACCGCCGCAAGGTGGTCGAACTGCTCAAGCCGGAGCGGATGGGCGTGGTCCTGTCGGAGGAGCTTCAGCTGCACCCGGAACAGTCGACGGACGCGTTCGTGTTTCACCACCCGCAGGCGAAGTACTTCTCCGTCTAACGAGCCCCCCGCCCCCAACTCCGCTGGTCGAGGAGCGCCGAATACGGGCGCTATGTCGCTGGTCGAGGAGCGAGGAGCGAGGAGCGAGGCACGAGCGTATCGAGACCTCGCGAGCCGCCCTTCGGGCGCCCGCATTTCGCTCTCGTCCGTTCCGAAGCGGAAAATCCTCCCGCCGCTTGAATCGGGCTTCTCGAGAATTCTTTGTGCAGCCGGAGGTGGTGCGGTCCGGAGGGCATGATGCGTGCGAGGATCGTGCCGGGGGCTGTGGCCGGCTTGATCGCCTCAACCAGGGACTCTGCGGCGATCAGGAAGAATGGGGCTATGACCATCCCACAGGATGTTGTCCTCATGTCGGCTGAGCAGGTGTACGCGGGCCTGAGCATGACGAGCGCGGTGCTCGCACTCTCGACGGCCCTCCGAGCGGGACTCGACCCCGGCGTGGCAGCCGAACGCAGCTCTGTTCCGCTGGTTCGGGGAAGCTTTCTGCTGATGCCTGGGGAATTCGGGCAGTACGCGGGCGTGAAGATCCTCACGGTCGCCCCGGACAACCCCGCACAGAACCTTCCGAGCATTCAGGGAAGCTACCTGCTCTTCGACTCCACGACCCTGAGCCCGGTCGCGGTGATCGACGGCATCGCCCTGACCCTGCTGCGTACGCCGGCCGTCTCGGCTCTGGCCGTCGACCTCCTCGCCGGAGTGGATGCGTCCACCCTTGTGGTCTTCGGCACGGGTCCGCAGTCCCTCTTCCACGTGCGCGCGATGGCAGCCGTGCGACGACTCACGAGCGTCACCATCGTCGGGCGCTCGGCGGAGGCGACAGCGCGGCTCGTGGCGACCCTCCGGGCCGAAGGCTACCCGGCGGCGGCCGGGGTGGCCGATGATGTCGCCACCGCCCGGATCGTGGTCTGCTGCACGAGCTCTCGTGAACCGCTGTTCGACGGAGCCCTCGTTCGCGACGACGCCGTCGTAGTGGCCATGGGTTCTCACTCTCCGGGCGCCCGCGAGACAGACGACGCGCTGGCCCTGCGCAGCGTGATCTACGTTGAGGATGTGCCCACGTCGCTGCGGGAGGCGGGAGATGTCGTGATCGCCATCGACAACGGATGCGCCAACATCGCAGACCTGGGATCGCTCACCGACCTGGCACGCAACGGCGCGAAGCCCCGCAGCGGCCCCGCACTTTTCAAGAGTGTCGGAATGGGCTGGCAAGACCTCGTCATCGCGAGCGCGCTGCATTCCGGGATGTAGGCGCCGTGGAAGGTTTCAGAGCCGCGCGAGGTCGCCATCGCTCTGTCGTCGTGCCTCGACCGGCGGTACTGTCGACCGCCGGTCGAGGCGCGGGGACATCTTCGCGCGACGCAGCGCGGCGAGCACGGCCGGGCCCACCAGAATGATTCCGATCGTGGTCGTGATGGCCCGAACGGTGTCCCAGGTGAGCGTCGAGGTGACGAGGGAATACAGGGCGAACGAGGCGAGGTTCTGGCCGGGCTCGGCATCCGCGGCATAGGAGATGCCTGTTCCGGAGCCCACCGCGAAGGGCCAGAACCAGAGGTTCATCACGAGTCCGAAGACGTACGACGCGACGATGCCGTAGGCGGCAAGGGCGGCGATCTCGAGCCGCGCTCGAATCCTGGTCGGCGTCCCGCGACCCTGCGGAAGCAGGCCGGCGCCGGCGCCGACCCAGCCGCAGGCGAACATCTGGAACGGCGTCCACGGGCCGAACCCACCCCACAGCAGCGATGACACCGCAATCGTGAGGAGTCCCAGGAGGAAGCCGAACCGGGCGCCGTAGGCGCGCCCGGCCAGGATCAGCAGCACGAACACGGCCTCCACACCCCCGACGCCGGTGCCGGCGATGCGTACCGCGGCTCCGACGGCCGAAAGCACGCCGAGGAGCGCCACGGTCTTTGCCGTGTACATTTCCCCGTCGAGGGTGATCGCCAATGCCACGATCAGCGCCGGAACGAGGGCGAATGCCACGATCGGCACGGCGGCCCGGGCATCGGCCGGAACCGCGGACACGAACAGCGGCCAGGCGAACGCCGCAGCGGCGAGAATGCTCCCGATCCCGAGCACCCACCCGGTCCAGCGGCCCGTCACCGGGTCACCGCCGCAGGCTCTGCCACGAGGCGAGCCTCGCGCATGTGGATCCTTCGAGTGGCGAGCTTCTGCGCGAATTCGTGGTCGTGGGTCGCGAACATCACCGCCGAGCCGGTGGAGCCCGTTGTTCGCTCTGCGGCACGACGCAGGGCGTCACCCACGAGAGTGCGGGCCCGGGCGTCAAGGCCGCGAGTCGGCTCGTCCACGAGCAGCAGCGCCGGGTTGGCCGAGAGTTGGATCGCCATCACAAGGCACAGTCGCTCACCGGCCGACAGATCGCGCGGATGCCGATGCAGGAGACCCGAAACGGCAGTGCCCGAATCGAGGCCGAGGAGACGCGCGAACGTCTGCGCGGTGACGGCTCCCGTCGCGCGCGACGTTCGGTCGGCCCGCCGGCACTCCTCGGCCACCGTGAGCGCGAAGAGCAGGTCGTCGAAGTTCTCGGGGACAAGGGCGACCGCACTCCGGCGCCTGTGTCGCGTGAGAGCGTGCACGTCACGTCCGCCCACCCACACGGTACAGGTCGCCGTGGGGAGCGCAATCGCCTGAAGCAGGGTGCTCTTGCCTGCCCCGTTGCTGCCGCAGAGGGCTACCAGGTCGCCGCGCTCAATGCTCAGCGACACATCGTCGACAGCGCGGGTGGCACCGTGCGTAACCGACAGGTGACGGATGCTCGCGAGCGGGTTCGCTGACGTGGCGCCGCCTGGGCTCGGGGTATCGGAACCGCTTCGGGACTCGGAGCGCGGGGCTGCGAGCACGGGCGGGGCAGGCAGCTCGGGCGGGGCCAGTTCCCGCGGGATGGTGTCGCGGCCCAGAACGTGCACGGAATTGCCGCGAATGGCGAGCCAGGCATCCGTGATCGCCTCGAATTCCCGCGTGTTGTGTTCGGCCACGACCACACAGACCTGTGCCTCGTGCGCCAGGGCGTCGAGCACTCCGCATACGCGGACGCGAGCGTTGGCGTCGAGGTCGGCGAGGGGCTCGTCGACCAGCAGCAGGATGGGGCGCGAGATGAGGGCGGCGCCGATGGCCACGAGGCTGGCCTCGCCCGCCGAGAGGGCGTCGATGGGCCGGGGAAGCAGATGTTCTATGTCAAGCCGAGCGGCCACCTCGCGCACGCGTTCCTGCACGATCACCGGGGCGACGCCGCGCACGGCGAGGGCGAACCCGATCTCATCGTGCACGGTTTCGGCCGCAAACCCCAGGCGCACGTTCTGTGACACGAGGCCCACGAAACCAGCCGTGTCCCGGGGTGGTGTCGTCGCTCGGTCGACTCCGGCGACCTCGATCCGGCCGTTCTGGGTGCCCTCGTGGAAGTGCTGGAAGAGTCCGCTCATACTGTGCAGCAGGCTCGTCTTGCCCGAGCCCGTGGCTCCGGTGATGACGGTCAGCGTGCCCGGAACGAGCGCAAACGAAAGGTTGTCGAGCCGCCACTGTCCGGTGAAGCCGAGCGAGGCATCCGTCATGACAACGGGCCGGTCGCAGGCGCCCTCGGCGCGCTCCGTTGCCGCGAACCCTCGGCTCTCCATCGACGCGGCGAGCGCGAGGGCCCGCTCGATGGTCTGCTCGAAGACGGGCACCAGGAGGGCCGAGATCGAACGTTCGCCGCGCAGGGCGCCCGCGACCCGCACGCGGCGCACGGCCTCAAGCAGGGCGGGAAAGGTGGCCCAGGCGATCACGAGCGCACGCGACACCGTGCGCACTGGGCCCCGCCCAGCGCCCCTAGCGAAGAAACGGCGCACGTCGATGGTCGCGTTGAGCACACCGAAGAACAGAATGATCGCGGCAACGGGCAGGGCGCTCAGCGCCGCATTCCCCAGCCCGGTCGTCGTGATGGGTCCGAGAAAGGCCACGTGGCTGAACGGGCCGCCGAGGCGCAGCAGAGGCAGGTCGAGCAGCACGGCCCCCGTGCCGCCGCCCGCACCGCCGAAGAGTACGCGGTAGACCACGCGCACGAGCACGAAGCCCATCGCGAACAGCGCGGCGGCGCGCAGCGGACCCGGGCGCAGTCGGAACACTAGCTGCCCGGTGTCGGAGTCTCGGTACCGGTGGTGAAGCGGAGTCCCACGGACTGGCCCGGCGTCGACTGCAGGGTGCCGAGGCCCTCCTGGGCATATTCCCAGTCGGCAGTGGCGGCGGGCTTGACCCAGAGTGACCAGTACGCGTACGCAGGCGGCATCGCGGCACAGGATTCCGTGAAGCTGGCTTCGCCCTCCACCTCGACGGTCTCCTCCGGCCCCGGGCGGTCGTTGACGCGGCAGACAATCTGGTCGCCCCACTCCACGCTTCCCTCGGTCGCGATGCCGGCCGTCGTCAGGACCTCGGTCGCCGCCACGGCTCCGGACGCGTCCACGCAGTCGGTGACCGTGGGGGAGTCGAGAGTGCCGTAGTCGATCACGACGGCCACGCCGGCGCACTCGGTGGCGTTCGACTCGGCGGTGGAGGTCGGCGCGGGGGCGCCGGCCGCGTCGGACGAAGCGCCCGCGGCGCATCCGCTCAGAGCGAGCGCGGCGGAGAGGACGAGGGCGCCGAGGGCGGCGCGTGAAAGCTTCATGGTGTTCAGAATACCTAGCGTTTAGAGGATGGCGGCGACCCCGTCGAGGCCTCCGCGCAGATCAGTGATCAGGTCGTCGACGGACTCGATGCCCACCGAGAGTCGCAGCATTCCGGCCGTGATGCCGAGGCGGGCGTTGAGATCATCGGCAAACGAGACGTGCGTGGTGGTGAGCGGATGCAAGACCATCGAACGCGTGTCGCCGATGCCGGTCATGCGGCTGAAGACACGCAGACCGTTCGTGAAGGCGCGCGCGCCATCGCGGCCACCCTTCACGGTGACGGCGAAGACCGATCCGGTTCGACCGTTGTAGTAACGCTGCGCAATCTCGTGCAGAGGGCTGCTCTCGAGTCCGGCATAGTCGACGCCCTCGACCTCCGGCTGTTCCTCCAGCCAGTGCGCGACGGCGATCGCGTTGTCGACGTGGCGTTCCATACGCAGCGACAGGGTTTCGATTCCCTGGTGCAGCAGAAAACCGTTGAAGGGAGAGAGCGACGGTCCGATGTCGTTGACGACCGCCTCGCGAACGTACTGGGCGTAGGCGGCGGGGCCGAAGCGCTCCAGCAGCGAGGGGAGGCCGCGACGGAGCGAGTCGGTGAGCAGCGGGTAGCGCCGGGAGCTTGCCGCCCAGTCGAAGGTGCCCCCATCGATGACGGCACCGGACACCCCGGCACCGTGGCCGCTCAGAAACTTGGTGGTGGAGTGCACGACGATGTCGGCGCCGTGTTCGAACGGCCGAATCAGATACGGGGTGGCCACGGTGTTGTCGACGACGAGCGGGATACCGTGTCGTTTCGCGACGGCGGCGACACGCGCGATGTCCACCACGTCGTTGCGGGGATTGGGGATCGTCTCCGTGAAGATCGCCTTGGTCTCCGGACGGATCACGGCGTCCCACGCGGCATCGCTGTCCGTGTCCCACACATAGTCGACCGAGACACCGAACCGGCGGAAGCTGCGGCCCAGCAGGATGCGGGTCCCGCCGTAGATGCTCGCCGTCGACACGATGTGCTCGCCCGACTCCGCCAGGGCGAAGAGGGCGGCCGTGATGGCGGCCTGGCCGGACGACACGACGACGGCCGCGGAACCGCCCTCGAGCGAGGCGAGGCGTTGTTCGGCCACCGCGTTGGTCGGGTTGCCCTGGCGTGAGTAGATGGGTTCCCGGGAATCTCCGTTGAACCGAGCGGCGCCGTCGTCGAAGGAATCGAAGACGTACCCCGCGCTCAGTGCGAGGGGTGGAATCCGCGCCCCCCGGTTGTGATCCGGGTACTCGCCCACATGTACCTGCCGGGTATCGAAGCTGAAGTTGTTCCAGTCAGAGATGGGGGCGGCGACATCGGTTGTGGGCATGGCGTGTCCTGTTGCTTCCGGGGTGACGTGTGCGGGCGAGCCCGTGGTGAGCGGTGGAGTCGAGGTGGTGGGCATCGCCGTCAGGCCGCCGTCTCGATGGCGGGGGATTCGGCGTTGCCGACCCGGGCGACGAGGGCCGTGATGCGGGCGACGGCCTCGCGCAGGGTGTCGGGGGAGCAGGCGAGGTTGAGGCGGGCGAAACCGCGGCCGCCGAGTCCGAAACACTCGCCGTCGTTGAGGGCGACCCGACCTTCGTCGAGGATGCGACGGTACGGGGACTCGCCGAGCCCGAGGTGACGCAGATCGAGCCATGCGAGATAGCTGGCTTGGGGCCGGTGATACACCACGGCGGGGAGATGCTCGCGGAGCAGGGAATCGAGCAGTCGGTCGTTGGCAACAATTCTATCAATGGCATTGTCGAGCCAGTCGCTACAGGAGAACGCCGCAATGTTGGCGTGCAGTCCGAGGATGCTGGTGCGACAGGCGACCTCCTCCGGCAGCCGGTTCAGCAGCTCGTTCACCTGCTCGTCCGCCGCGACGATCAGGGCACACTTCACACCGGCGACATTCCAGCCTTTACTGGCCGAGGTGACGGTGACCGCCCGGGCCCCGGCTGCCTTCGCGAGGGGAGCGAAAGGCGTGAATGTGACTCCGGGATGCGTGAGGGGTGCGTGAATCTCGTCGGAGATGACGAACACATCATGGGTGGCCGCCAGCCGGGCCACCTGCTGAAGCGTTTCGCGGTCGAACACGATTCCGTGGGGGTTGTGCGGGTTGCACAGCAGGAAGGCATCGACGCCGGTGGCGAAGGCCCGCGCGAGAGCGATGAGGTCCAGGGCCCAGGCCCCACCGACCTCGATAAGCGGGGTCTCCACGACGACTCCGGCAACCTCGTCCACGAGTTCGTAGAAGGGTGGGTAGACGGGTGGTGCGATGGCCACGCGACCGCCCCGTGGAACGGCGAGCCGCAGTGCTTCGACGATCCCGACGCTGACATCCGTCGCGAGGTGAACGTGGGCGGGGTCGACCTGCCAGCCCCAGCGGGCCAACGCGAAGGAGGCGAAAGCGGGGGCCAGAGGGCCGGGGCCGTCGAGATAGCCGGTGTCGGAGGCCTGCACGCGCTCCACGAGGGTTGCCACGATGTTCGGGGCGAGGGAGTAGTCCATTTCCGCGACAAACAAGGGAAGTACGTCGGAGGGAAACCGAGTCCACTTGATGCTGCTGCGCTCGCGTCGAATATGTTCGAGCGGAGCCACGGGAAAGTCTGACATGACCACAGCATGCAGGATCTATCGGTCTTTCGCGAACAGCCATGTAAATATTCGACACATGGGGCGGTGTGGGCGAGAGAATCGAAGAATGACCGTCGGGCCCGTTGCCTTCTCTGTCGGAGCTGGGCGGAGTATATTGCCCGGTGATACGCGTGGTGCCCGAGCCGACAGGAGCCGAAATGACGCATACACGAACCTCGACTGCTATTCCCCTCGGGCTGCGCCGCACCACCGGTGTGCTGTTCGTGATCGGTGCCGTCGCCTTTGCGGCGTCGGCATCGGTGCTGTCCGCGACCTTCGACTGGCCGGACATCCTTCGAGAACCGGCGGCCATTGTGCTGCCGTCCTTTACGGCTGGAGGAGACAGCCTGGTCTGGACGTGGTTTGCGACGGCCTGGACCTACGCCATTCTCGCCGTGCCCCTACTATTCCTGCCCACGGCCATCGGACGGCGAGACGACCCCGTGCTGCGCGTCGCCACAGCGATCGGTGCAGCGTCCGTGCTGCTGGCGCTGATCGGGTTTCTGCGCTGGGTCTTCGTGGTGCCGCCCCTGGCCCTGAGCTATGACACGGGAAACCTGCTGACTAAGGCCGCCGTGGAAGCGGCCTGGACGGCCCAGCACCAGTACGGCGGGGCGCTGCTCGGCGAGCACCTCGGTCAGGTGCTCGCGATTGTCTGGTCGGTCACCGTAAGCATCGTCATCGTGCGAACGCGGGTGCTTCCACTCTGGCTCGGCGTGGCGGGGCTGGTTGTGAGTGCGCTGTACCTACTGGCACAAGGGGATGTTCTCGCCACCGCAGTGCCATCATTTCCCCTCTGGGATCTGGCCGGTCTGCTGGGCAGCTCGGCATGGGGGCTCTGGATCGCAGTCCTCGGCGTGACCCTGCTGGTTGTTCGGCCGTCCGGCCAGGGCCGAGTGACGTCTGATTCGGATTGACCTGTCGAGGTGATCAGGTGACTTGAGGTCAGAGGGCCGTCATCTGCAGGGCGAGGGCCTCGATTGCTGCACGTGTCTGAATCGCCTGGGTTGCTTCCGCCACGTCGCAGATATCGTTCTCGACGGGCCATTCGAGTGCTCGGGTTTCGACGCGATCATCGTGGAGCATATGCGATACCCGGCCGAGGGGGGGCTTGCTGGAACACGTTGTCGTGGGAGCGTCGGAAGACTCCCCGCCCGTCCAGAGCGTGGAGAAGGAGGCGCGAGAGTCGGTTACCGGTGACGGCGTTCGCAAAATCCAGCATGTCGAGGTCGATGTCCTCATCGTCGCCCGTGATCGGGTCACCGTTCTGCACGATCTACACCACATTATTCTCCAGGTCGTAGTACCCACCCTCGCCGTTGGACATGACCATGCCCACCATTTCCAAATCGATCTCGGCCAGAGGCCGGTGTGACCGTGCGGACGGATTGGCGTGCTCGCGTGACTGCATGCTTGATTCTCGTGCGAAACGGGCCCAATTCCAATCGGGGCGATCGGGCACCCGAGTCGGCGCGGTAAATCGCAATCCGCGCAGGAACGCGCACTACTGCAGTCCCGATGTCAGCCGCGCGACACCGTCCAGAACCGTGGAGCGGCGCGGCAGAGCATTGAGCTGCTCCAGAGTGAGTTCACGGCTGACGGCTCGGTAGCCATCCTCGACTCTCCGCATATCAGCGACGAAGGAGGCGCCACGCACCATCAGGCAGGCTTCGTAGTTGAGGCTGAACGATCGAATATCCATGTTGCTCGACCCGATCACGGCCACATCATCGTCGATCGAGAAATGCTTCGCGTGCAGGATGTACGGAGCCGGATACAGCCAAATGCGCACGCCGGCCCTGAGCAGCGCTCCGTAGTAGGACCGTTGAGCGTGGAAGACGGCACCCTGATCGCCGAGCTCCGAAACGAAGAGTTGCACATCCAGTCCGCGCTGGCGCGATGACGTGATCGCGTACATCATCGCCTCGTCGGGGACGAAGTATGGGCTGGTGATGATGATGCGCTCCTGCGCCGAATAGAGCAGGGCAAGAAAGAGCCTGAGGTTGTTTTCTCCGTCGAAGCCCGGGCCGCTCGGGATCACCTGGATATCCAGGGCATGGGGTGACGTGTCGAGGGGCAGCTGATCGGCGGGTACGCGCTCCATCGAGAGGAGTTCATCGGTCTCGCTGTACCAATCGCTGAGGAACACAACGTTGATGCCGCTCACGACCGGGCCGGTCACCCGCGTCACCAACTCCTGCCATTGCAGTCCTCGCTTGAGGTTCTTGGGCGCGTTGTAGCTTCGATCGATGAGGTTCTGTGAGCCCATGTAGCCGACCCGGCCATCGACGACCACGAGTTTGCGATGGTTGCGAAGGTCCGGTCGCTGGTATTTGCCCTTCAGCGGTTGAACGGGCAGGAGGAATTGCCACGTGACGCCGATGCGGTCGAGTTCCGCGAAGGTGGCCTTGTGCCCGGCCGCCCGGAGTGAGGAAATGTGATCGAGCAGCACGCGCACGATGACGCCGCGTTTCACGGCGGCCTCCATGGCGGTAAAGAACACCTTCGTCGTCGGGTCAAACGAGATGATGTAAAACTCCACGTGCACGAAGGTCGTGGCCGTGTCAATATCGGCGGCCATCGCGGCAATGGTGTCGTTGTAGTCCCCCAGCAGCCGCGCGGTGTTTCCTCCCACCAGCGGTACGGCTCCCAGGCTCGTGTTGAGCTCCACAACGGACGCGAACCAGGGCGGCCATCCGGCGCTATCCGACACGAGCTGGATGTCGCCCCTGCCTTCGGCGATCAGCCGGTTGATGTCGACCTGCTTGTCACGGCGCTTTTTGGGCAACCGTGAGCTGCCCAGCAGGAGGAAGAAGATAATCCCCGCGTAGGGAATGAGGAAGATGGCGAGAAGCCACGCCATCGCGGCGCTCGGCTTGCGATTTCGGGGAATCACGATGATCGCCGCGATCCGCACGGCCAGGTCGATCAGGCCGGCAACCACGACGAGCAGAACGGATAGTTGTTGCGAGTTCACTCCAGCCACGCTTCCACTCAGGGGCCATTTCTGGCTTGAATCTAGCGCGGGAGCTCGACCTTGTCAGAAAGTCCTAGGCGTCGGCCGTCAGAAATGCGATGGACGCCTCTCGGAAGGCCCGTGACGTGGGCGCGTTGAAGTGGTTGCGGCCCGGGATCTCGAAGAAGGTGCCCTGCGGGGTGGCTTCGGCGAGCGCCCGGGAAGCCTCCAGGATGCCGTCCTCGCTGCCGGTGGCAAAAAGCAGTCGCTGCGAGGGCGCGTTCTCCCGACTCGGCTCCGGTCCGCCGCGCATTCCCTCGACGAGCGCCACGAGCGCCTCGAGGTCGTTGCCGGGAACGGAACGGGCCATGGTCAGGTAGGCGCCCGTGAGTCGGTCGTCGACGTCGGCGCCGTGCTCGATGTGTGCCCGGGCATCCGCGATGTCGAATCGCTTGAGGGGATCGCCGTCGGGGATTCCACCGAGGACGGCTCGCTCGATTCGGTCCGGAAGATCTCGGGCAGCCTGCCAGCCGACTCGAGCGCCCAACGAATACCCCACGAAGGTGACCTCATCGAGCAGGTAGGCATCGAGCACCTGAAGCACATCGGAGACCAGATGCTCCATCGTGTAACGGTCGGCGGAATGCGGTTTCTCGCTCGAGCCGTGGCCACGCTGGTCCATGGCGATCAGTCGAAAGCCCGAGCGGGACAGGTCGCGCACCCACCCCGTGGCGTGCCAGTTGGCGACGGCACTGGAGGCGAAACCGTGCAGGAGAAAGACCACGGGCCCGTCAGGCGCGCCGAACTCGTACGTGGCGAGTTGAATGCCATCGGCAGAATAGACAATCTTGGGCGAGGGCGCGGCGGGAGTATGCATCAGGATCTATTCCACCACAGACGGTCCCTTCGTCAGCCGAGGTCGCGCAGGCCCGCTCTGATACTGCTCTGATCGGCAGTGTTCCGCTCCGACGTGATCGCGATGACAAGAAGCACTGCACCGACGGCTGCGAGCGTGATCCACCAGAGCAGCGGGTTGATCGTGCGCCCGATCTGCACGCTGAAGACGACAGCGATCTCGATCGGGAGCACACTGAGGCCCACCATGAAGGGGGCCGCGAGACGCAGCAGGGAACCGATGAGGATCGCCGCGAGGGCGAGAGTCATCACGAGCATGGCGCGCCAGGTCTGTGGGTCGGTCCCGGTCGCGAGCACCGAGGGCAGAAACGTCACGACGATTCCCGGGGCCAGCAGTCGCCACGAACCGGTGAAGCCGTTCGGCCAGGCCGCCAGTCCCGACCAGAAACCGGTGGTGGGTGGGGACTCGCGGGGCGGACGCATGGCGAGGATCCCGGCGGCGAGCAGGCCCAGCCCGAGTGGGAGTGAGAAAGCTTCCACCCTCAACTCGCGCTCGCTCCAACCCGCAACGGCGGTGCCCCAGGCGAGCGCAAAAAGAAACCATGCCGGGGGCAGCGATACTCGCCGGGTGCGGGCCCGGGTCACCACCACGAGCATAAAACCGAGCAGGCCAACGGTGAGGGTCATCAGAGTGGTCACGGAGAGCACGTCGTGCCGGATCGCGGTGATGGGTCCGACCACGAGGAACGCGGTGGCCGCGGCGTAGCGCCAGCGAGATGTGTCCGGTGCATCATCGGCCGCGCGCAGCAGGTATGCGGTCGCGGTTGCGAGGAGAGCGGCCACGATACTGAGCGCAAGGACCGGCAGCATCACGAGGGGCTGGATAGCGAGATCCAGCAGGTCCAGCCCGAGGCCCCACCGCACGGCCTGCGCGGCGCCGGCGCCGGCGGCAACCGTGGCCAGTACCAGGGTGGGTCGGCGAAGGATTCGCAGGCCGGAGTACCGCATCGACAGCGGATGTCCCATGACCCAGCGCCCGAGCAGGAGCAGGGCCAGGCTACCGACGAGCAGGGCCGTCGCCGACCATGGCGCGGTGACGTAGTAGTGGGCCCCCGAGAGAACGAGCACGAGCAGGGTGGGCACGATGGCGAACGTGAGGCCGACGGCGTACAGCCCGACGCCCGGACGGCCTCGCGCCACCAGGATCGCACCGGTGATCGCCACGGCGACTGCCGGGGGCAGCAGGAACGCTTCGATCATCGATACGCCCAGCAGGGCCCACAGGCACCAGAGCGCACCGGTCCAGCTGATGCCCGCTGCCCACCAGGCGAACCGGCGATGGGTGGAGAGCGCGGTGGCCGCGGCACCGAACCCGAGGACAAGGAGAACCAGGAGGGCGGTGGGAAGGCCGGCGGCGATGCGCACCAGCGCCAGCACGACGGCGAGCCCGGACGTGATGAGAGCGGATATCTCGATCCAGCGGCGCGCGGAGTCCGCTTCACGCTCGGGAATACCCCGGTGCCGAAGGCCCAGAGCCATCCGGTGCGTCAACGGGAAGATGCCGGCGACGATCAGGGCGATGATCGGCAGCACGATGGGGGAGCCGCTCATGGGGAGCTGCGCGCCGAGGCACACCACGACGACGGCGAGGGACGGCACGAGCAGCGCGGCCGCTGCCGAGCGCAGGGCGCTCGACATCCCTGTGCGGCGGGTGAGCAGCAACGTGAGCGCGAGGGCGAAGGTCACTCCCGTCGACAGGGCGGTCCAGCCGCTGCGCACCATGAGAACGGCCAGGATGCCGAGGAGAAACGGGACGGTCGTCACGATCAGGGTCGCGTACCAGCTGCGCGGCGACAGCCAGGTGGTGAGCGTTGCCGCCAATGCGTAGAGCGAGGCGAGGGTCGTTGTCAGGCACAGGACGATGATGTTCTCGAACTGGGCCAGATTCAGCGCGGACGAGAAGACGATCAGCGCGTAGGCGTAGCCGACCCCGAGGTAGAGCGGGCGCCAGCGGACAGGCCTCGTGCGGGCCACCGCAGCCAGAACGGCAACGGCTACGGCCCCGACCCACAGCGCGGTGCCCGCCTGAGTCCACCCGATGGCTGCCGAGAGTGCGAGAGACAGATGGGCGCCTGCAATGAGGGGAGCGCGCAGGGCCCGCGGCGCCACCGCGAGTGCGGGCATTCGTACGAGGGCCAGGCTCAGGACCGAGGCCAGAGTCAGGCCGACCACAGCCTGCGTGGGACGCTCGAACCCGGCCCATCCGGTCACGGTCAACAGCGTGAGCAGGGTGGCCCACAGTGCGGTGACGCGGCCTCCTACACCACCGGGCGCCTCCCCACCATGGGTGCGGGACGACAGCACCCACAGGGTTGCGGCGGCCACCCCGGTGGCGAGAATCGAGGCCAGTCCCAGCGTTGGCGGCACCAGGGACGCCACCGGCGAGACCGCTCGTCCGAGCACGGCCAACGCGAGGGAGGCGAATGGGAACAGGTACTGCTGAACGGCCACGACGGTCGCCGGCACGACGGCAAGCGCGGCCACCACCGCGGCCCCGCGGAGGAGGTCGGGTCGCCGCGCGGTGAGGGCGGGGCGCACCATCGACAGGCTGACAAGGGCCGCTCCCGAAGCAGCGGGAATCAGAGCCAGGTACCACGCACTGTCGACGAGGTCCAGGGCGAGCGGCAGGATGCCGATCGTCGTAACGATGAGAGCGCCGACGGCAGCGCTCCAGGCGCGAGGAAAACCGTTCCTGCTCGCACGGGCCGCCACCAGGGCAAGGGCCGTCAGAACGCCGGCACTGACGATGATCCGGGGTGCACCATCAGGGAGCGGGAGCAGGACTACCTGGAGCAGCGCGGCGAGAACCGCCACAATCTGGAACCCCGTGGCCGTCGTATATTCCGCGGACAGGCCGGATTCAAACCGGGGCTCCAGCCTCCGTACGACGGCCTGGAGTAGAAGCATGACAGCAGCGACAGCCACGGTGCCGAGGACGGGGGACAGCGCGCTGCTCCCGGCGGCCCCGAACAGGACGGGGGTGAAGGCCAGTCCCACCACCGCAGACCACACCCAGACCCGAATGCGGGCGCTCGCTCCGAGCCTGAGCAGGAGGAGCGCACCGAAGAGGGTACCGATACCGGCGAGGAAGAGCGATCCGCGGCCCGCGGGAGCGACGTGTGTGAGGGCCCAAATGTCGAGTCCGACAAACACGACCGCCAGTGCGCCGACCGATTCGGCCGAGAACTGCAGGCGGTTCCGGGCGAAGAACCAGGCGCCGACCACGAATGCCGCCGTAATAGCAGCGATGGTCATGGTGCGTGTCGCGAAGCTGGTGAGGTCGGAGTTGAGAAACGTGAAGACGAGGGCAGCCACGGCCAGCAGGCCGGCGCCGGCCACGGCGAGCACCGACTGCACGCTGATCTGCGAGGTCGTCCCCGGGCGCGCTCCCGTCTCGGGAGATCCCGGCGACCGGCGGGGGGTGTCGGGCTGTTCGGTCCCGAGCGTGCGGCCTGTACGCTCTGCCGTCGCCTGATGCGGCCACCTCGTGATGATTCGACCGATCACCATCTCTCGGACCTCGAGTGCCACGGCCGCCCGGGCGGAGGCGTCTGCCAGCTCGGCCGCGACAGGCCCGGACAGCTCGGCACCGCAGTTGGCACACCACTGTTCATCGACCAATGCGATGTCACACCGGGGGCAGATGCGTTGATCCCCGAGATACCGCACCGCGCTGTCGCTCCACATTTTCCCCATTCGCGCAGTCTAGGTGGGGCCGGGCGACCCGGAAGGCCAGCGGCGTGTCCGCGGACGACTACGGTTGATGAGGTCTTGGAAAGGAATAACCACGTGAGCGATATTGCGGGTGAGCTGGCGCGGGTGCGCGAGGCCTTCGACAAACCCACGCTGCGTCTTCTCGATCGCAAGTGGGCGCCGTTCGTGCTGGCGGTCTTCGCGTCGTCGTTCAGCCGTGACCGACGCAGTGTGCAAGCCGACCTTCTGCACGCCCAAGTCGACGCCTATCTGGCCGATCTGAGGTCGGTCGGCACCGAGGTACCGACCAAGAACGGCCGCGCCCTCTGCGTGCAGTGGATGAACGACCAATGGCTGTATCGCGAAACCGGGGATGGCGGCGATGAGCAGTACTCTCTCACGTCCCACGCCCTGGAAGCCCTCCTGCTCGTGGCCAGTTTGTCCAGGGACCGCGCGCTCATCAGCGAAAGCCGCCTCACCACCATCGTCGACACCGTGCGCCACCGCGCCACGCAGGCTAACCCCGACCGCGAGGAGCGCATCCGTCGCCTCGATCTCGAGATTGCCGAGAAGGCAAGTGAGCGGGAGCGACTCGCGCAGGGGGGCGAGATCGCGGCGGTCTCGAACGATCAAATGCACGAGGGGTACGCCAACCTGATAGA
This sequence comes from Cryobacterium sp. MLB-32, assembly GCF_000738085.1. Taxonomy (GTDB): domain Bacteria; phylum Actinomycetota; class Actinomycetes; order Actinomycetales; family Microbacteriaceae; genus Cryobacterium. Next base: position 24,352 of record NZ_JPRS01000018.1, on the reverse strand, counting down.
CCTGATCAACCAGCTACCGAGCGACTTCAAGCGCGTCGAAGAGTCCGTCGCGGGCATGCACCGGCAGATCGTCAATGATTTCCGAGGTGAGGAACGCCCCATCTCTGAGGTGCTTGACGAGTATTTGACGAAAACGGATGCCCTCATGTCGTCGACTCCCGAGGGCCGCGCTTTCGAGGGGGCCTTCGCCCTGCTGCGCAATGACGCGCTGATCCAGGAGCTGAAGAACGACCTCGAGACCATTCTCTTGCATCCCTTCGCCCTGGAACTCAGCGCGCACGACCGGCGCAGCTTCATGGGGACGGTCAGTCTCATTCGCAAGGGGATCGATGACGTTTTGACACAGCGCAACGGTCTGACCACGACCCTGCGCGAGCACATCGTCAACCACGACGTGGTCAAGGACCGCGAGCTCGAGCGCCTCCTGCGCGAGATCAACCGGGAGCTGGCGACCTGGATGCAGACGGCCGGTCCGCGCTCCACGGTGACGGCCGAGCTGATGCCCGGGACCCTCGACGTTGAGCATCTGCGCGAGCGGTTCTACGATCCGGGCGCGCACCTGGCCCCGCCCGGACTCGAGGATGTCTCGGCGGATGCCCCGCAGCCGGCAAGCCTCCACGACATGCGCCAGCAGGGTGGCCCGCTGCTTGAGGAACTGCGGCAGGCACTGGTGACCGCGTTCTCGAACGGGGAGGCGGCATCTGTCGGCGAGGCGTTCAATGGCTTCGCGGCCGAGCTGCGGCGTCCGGTCGAGATCCTCGGAATGCTGCAGATGGCCACCCAGCTTGACGCCGTCCACCGGGCGGACACGCTCGAAACCTTCGATACCCTGCGGCCCGACGGTTCTCGTCACAGCTTCCTGGTTCCTCGGATCATCTTGAATGGGCACGAAACCGCGGCGCTGGCCGCCCTGAACTCTGGATCTGACGATGACTGACGCTCCTGTCGGCGAGACCGACTCCGACACTCCTTCCGAAAATTTCTCGCTGTTCGAGGGTGACGAAGGCGGACTCACCATCGACCAGCGCAAGACGCTCGTGTTGCTGATGAAGCACCGTTACATCTCTGCCGCCTTGCAGCCGGCCGAATGGCGCATCCTGCTGCGTTCGCGCAGCCTGCTCAAGTCCCGGCTCAACGATGTATTCCTCGATCTGCATATCGACCTGCACTACGAGATCGCGTACAAGCGCCAGGCGGTGGCCGAAGGTGGAGACCGCTTCCCGACACTGCTTCATGATGTGTCCTATTCCCGAGAGGAGACGATTCTGCTCGTTCTCCTGCGCCAGCGCTTCCGCAGCGAGCGCGCGAACGGTCAGGACATCGTCATCGTCGATCGCGATAACCTCGTCGAGAACGTCGCGCACTTTCGCCCTGAGAACGCCACGGACCGTTCGGGGGACGCGCGCCGCGCCGCCGCCGCCGTCGACAGTCTGGCCAAGGCACGGGTGCTGCTCAAGACGAGCGACGCCGATCGCTTTCGAATCTCCGCGGTGATCGAGGTGCTGCTGCCCGTGGAACGCCTGGCGGAGCTGCTCGAATGGCTGGTGGCTCAGAACGCCGATCCGGCACCGTCCGGCAGTGCTCGGTCCGATATAGATGCGCCACACATAGACGCGCCTGACGCGCTGGAACTGGAGAGCCTGTCATGAGCGATTCCCCCCTCTTCTATATCGACGGGTCCACCGAAGGCACCACGCAGTGGCGCGCCGAATCGTTCCAGATGGTCAATTGGGGCGGATTCCACGGGCACCACGAGGTCGCCTTTGCTTCCGGCGCGACGCTCGTCTCCGGCGCGTCGGGTACCGGTAAGAGCAGCCTGCTCGATGCCTACCTGGCGCTGATGATGTCATCGGATACCCCTTTCAACGGCGCGTCAAACGATGCCGGCGCCGGCCGGGCGCGCAGCGTCGACCAGCGCAACCTGATGACATACCTACTGGGTAAGACCGACTCCACTCGAGAGGCCGACACCGGCCGGTTGCGGGATCAGGTGCTGCGTGGAGCGGATTCAGCCACCTGGGGCGCGGTCGCGATGACCTTCCGCGATGACAACCAGCGCCGGTTCACCGTGCTGCGGGCATATTTCGTGCCGCGAGGCGCCCACAAGTTTGCGGACATCGCCATGAAGATGGCGACAACGGACGGATGGCTTGACCTGCGAGACCTCGCAGAGCTCACCGAGTCCCGGTTCGATAAGCGCGCGATGAAGACGCGCTTTCCCGACCTGGACGTGTTCGACACCTACGCGGCGTTTGCCCAGACTCTGTACACGCGGCTCGGCATCGGCGCCAACGGCGAGGGAGGAAAAGCCCTCCGGCTCCTCGCCCGCATCCAGGCAGGCCAGCAGGTCAAGACCGTCGATGGACTCTACAAATCGATGGTCCTCGAGGAACCAACGACGTACGCCGCAGCCGACAAGGCTGTCGACCATTTCGAAGACCTTGAACGTTCCTATGGTGCGATGGTCACCGAGGCGCAGAAGGCCACGGTTCTGGAGCGCCTGCCCGATCTCCACCGTGACTTCGAATCGGCGGCCGCCCAGGCGGATTTGATCGATACCTTCGGGGTGCACCGCGCGGGCGATACCCCGTTCATCCTCTGGAAGCTTCAGACCGAACGCCGTCTTCTCGAGCAGGCCTCTGACGCCAACCGGGTGGAGCGCCAGGACGGCCACCTCGAACTCACCCGCAGCCGGGACACTGAGGCCGAGTTGAAGACGCGAGTCGCCGACGTCCAGCGCCAGCAGCGGGACAACGGCGGCGACGCGCTGGTCAGCCTGCAGACCGAACTGGGCCGGCTGGGCGACAGGCGCGACGACGTGCGTGCGGACCGTGTCAAGTTTGAGGACCGCATCCGTGACCTGGCCGTCTCATTCGACACCGAACCGGAATTCCGTCAGGGCCAGCGGGTCTCCGAAACCTTTCTGGCGGGCTCGGTCGCGGCCGAGCAGACCCTTGATGAGCAGCGCTCAGCAGTGCACGCGCGGTCGTACCCGATTGAAGAGCAGATTCGTGCGCTCAAGCAGGAGCACGCTTTCCTCAGCGGGCGGGCAAGCCTCGTTCCGCAACACCTGCACAACGCACGCCTGATGATCGCCGAGGCGGCCGGCATTCCCGCCGAGGAATTGCCGTTCGTTGCTGAACTCATCGACCTGGCCCCCGAGGAAAACGCCTGGCGGCACGCCGCCGAAGTCACCCTCGGGTCCGTCGTGCGCGTGCTGCTCGTCGATGAGACGCGGCTGCGCGCGCTCAGCGAGGCGATCGATCCGCTGCGCATTCCCGTGCGCATCCACTTTGAAGGAGTCGCCCTCGAACCGTTCGCGCCGGTCGCCCGCGACACGCGCTTCGTCTCGGGCAAACTCGTGCACAAGGACTCGCCCTTCAGCGGCTGGGTGCAGGATCGCGTGCACTCATCGAGCCTGGACGCGCTGTGCGTCGACGCGCCGGCGGACCTGGCCGGGGACGGCCCGCGGGTCACTCCGAGTGGCCAAACCCGCAACGGAGCCCGCGGCGCACACGGGTGGAACAAGGACCAGAAGTCCATTATCGGGTTCTCCAGCCGTGCCCGCCTCGACGACATCGACGCCGAACTCCTCGACCTGACCCGCGCGGCGGACGCTCTCGCCCGCCAGGCCGCCGCGCTGGGCGACGAGATCGCCGCCCTGCACAGCAGCACGCTCGCGCACCGGTTCATCATCGATGCGCTGTGGACCACCATCGATGAAGCCGGCGCCGAGTCTCGAATCGTCGAGAAGTCCGCCGAATTGCAGCGGATGCTGGCGAGCAGCGACATCCTGCGCGGCTTGAAGGAACAGGAAGAGCGGCTCGTCGTCGAACTGGAGTCGGCACAGAAACTGAAGCACTCCACAGAACGCACCGCGGAGGTGCTGGCCGCCGAGCAAGCTCGCATCGTGGATTCCCAGGACGCTGTGAGCGACGCGCTCGACAGGATCGAGCGGGGAGAAGCGGTGACCCTGTCGATCGAGAATGCCGCGCATCTGGACGAGCAGTTCGCCATGGTCAGCGATCTGCACGACCTCGCGGCCTTCGACGGCGGGGTGAGGCGGCTGCAGGACCGCCTGACCGAACAAGGCGCACGTGACCGAGACCGGGCGACGGGCGCGCGCGATTCTCTCCTCCGAATCTTCGAGACCTTCCAGAGCCGGTGGCCCGACCCCAACATCGGTGTCTCGATGGACTCGTTCACGGGCTATCGGGACATTCTCGATGCCGTGTACACACTGGGGCTGCACGAGCGCCGCCAGGAATGGAAACGCCGCCTCGCCGCCTGGAGCGGTCAGGACCTGGTACCCCTCACCGGGGCCTTCACGAGCTCGATCGAGGAGATCGAGGACCGGCTGCGGCCCATCAACGAGATCCTCACGACCCTGCCGTTCGGCGCGGGACGCGATCGACTGAAGATCTCGCTGCGCCGACTCCACCGCGACGATTCGAGCGCCTTTCGCACGGAGCTTCGGCTCCTGTCGTCCGGTGCGACGGAAGATTTCACCGACGAGCAGACCGAAGATCGTTTCATCCGCTTGCAGGCGTTCATGAACCTCATTCGCAGGCCGGAAACCGACTCGAAAACGCCATCGCAGCGGGATCTGCTTCTGGACGTGCGCAAGCATGTGGAAATCACCGCGGTCCGCATGACGCCGGAGGGCGAGGAAGTGAGTACGTACTCGTCCCTCGGCGGCAAGAGCGGTGGTGAATCTCAGGAACTCGTGGCCTTCGTCGTGGGCGCCGCACTGCGTTTCCAGCTCGGGGACGAGAGTCGCACCCGGCCCCGATTCGCGCCGGTCTTCCTCGACGAGGGATTTGTGAAGTCGGACTCGGAGTTCGCGGGCCGGGCCGTCGCCGCCTGGAAGGGCCTCGGCTTCCAGCTCATCATCGGCTCCCCGCTCGACAAGGTGACCGCCCTCGAACCGCACATGGAGCTCGTGTTGTCCGTGACGAAGAACACCCGCACGGGTTATTCGTACATCACGCCCCTTGGAGCGTCAGGGTAGGCGCCCCGCAACGCTGACCTGATGTCACGATGTCACATGGTCTGTGAGAAGAAGAAGTGCCAGCCGAACCACCACCACGCGGAGATGAGACCGATGCGAATGGTGCGCGAGGCCATCGCATCGGCGAGCATGTCCGACAGCGGGGCCACGTCGTCTGGTTTGCGCCGCGCGTAGAGTTCCAGCACCAGCATCGCGGTCACGATCACGAGGTAGCCGCCGATCATGATGATCCGCGTCATGGCCGACTCCAGAGGCGGAGAAGGCCGAGACCGGTCAGGAGCCAGCACCCCACGAAGAACACCTGCCCAACCCCCGAGCGTAAGAGAGGGTCCAACAACACCGAGACCGTGGGAAACGCTTGGAGTGCATAGGTCGCGGCCAAGGGCGAGGTAGCGCTGATCACCAGGGCCAGGGCCTCCCACACGCACAGGGATATTGCCAGCAGGGCCCAAATAGTGGATGACCGATGCACCGCGGCGTCCGGTCGTACGTCCCGAGTCGGCTGCGGTGACCACGCCAGGAACATGACCCCCGCGCCGGCAATGAGAACACCCACGAGGTCGAGCCATCCGTTGCGCGGGGTGACGGTGAGGATGACACCGACGATCGCGGCACACGCGACGATCACGCCGCGGGGAAGGATCCTTCGCCGGATGAAGGGTTCCACGGGGCTTCCTTTGACAAGATCAACGAGGACGAGGGCGACCGCGAGCGTGAACAGAAGACCGTCGACCCGGGCGCCCCTCCACCATTGGAAGCCGGCCATGATGGCGAGCGCGAGCAACCAGAGCAGTGCGCTTCGTTTCCAGATGATTCGTCCCACGCGCACACAATAGACGGACTCGGGCGCGCGCGCGATGGGGTGAATTCACACATCTGAACCCGGATGGGTGCATACTCGGCGCAAATGAGGCAGGTTACTTTCGCTGCCATCCGCACAAACCGGCGATCGGGCCAGATTGAGTGTGAAGTCATGAAAAGTTGGACCGCGGTCAGCATTTTGGGCAGTGCCCAGTTCGTCATGGTCCTCGACAGCACGGTGATGAATGTCTCCATTTCAACGGTCGTCGCGGACCTGAACACGACCGTTGGAGCGATGCAGACCGCGATCACGTTCTACACACTCACCATGGCGGCACTGATGCTGCTCGGTGCGAAGCTCGGCGATATCTGGGGCCGAAGGCGCGCGTTCGTCATCGGCGGGATCGTCTACGCGTGCGGATCGCTGACCACAGCGCTGAGCCCCAATATTGCGGTGCTTTTCATCGGCTGGTCCATCATTGAGGGACTCGGCGCTGTGCTCGTCATACCGGCCATCGCGGCCCTGATCGCAAACAACTACACCGGCCGCGAGCGTGCGACCGCCTACGCGGCCATCGGTGCTGTGTCGGGCGCCGCCGTCGCCGCCGGCCCCCTTATCGGTGGCTATGTGACCACCTATCTCAGCTGGCGATACGTGTTTGCCGGAGAAGTTGTCATCATGGCGGTGGTGCTGCTGCTCGCCCGGCGCATCAGCGACACGAGCAAGCCCCAGCAGATCACGATCGATGTTCCGAGCGTGCTGCTGCAGGCCACAGGTCTTGTGCTCATCGTGTTCGGAATGCTCCAGAGCAAGACCTGGGGCTGGATCTTGCCCAAGAACGCGCCGGAAATCAACGGGGTTCCGATCGAACCACTGGGTCTGTCCCTTGTGCCCTACCTGATCGTCGGCGGATGCCTGTTGCTGTGGATGTTCTTCGAGCGCCAACGTCATCTGGTCGAGACCAACCGCGCGCCACTGGTCAACGTGGAGATTTTCTCCATCACTCGCCTGCGCGCGGGGCTCACGGTGTTGGCATCACAATATGCGATTACCGCCGGGCTGTTTTTCATCATCCCGGTCTACCTGCAGATGACGTTGGGGCTCAACGCTCTCGATACCGGATTGAAGATCTTCCCGCTGTCGATCGCACTGATCCTCTTCTCGATCGTGGGGACGAGGCTGTCTACCCGGTTCTCGCCGCGGCGCATAGTGCGCATCGGACAGCTCATTCTGGTCGCTGGGTCGATTGCCCTCCTCGGCTCGGTCTCCCTCGAGGTGAAGAGTGCTCTCTTCGGCACGGGCATGTTCCTGGCCGGTTCCGGTCTGGGGCTGCTCGCGTCCCAACTCGGAAACGTGAACATGTCGAGCGTGGGAGAAGACGAAACAAGCGAGGTCGGTGGAGTGCAGGGGGTCTTCCAAAACCTGGGTTCCTCCCTCGGAACGGCCCTGATCGGTTCAGTGCTCATCGCCGCACTGGCCACGTCATTTGTCGGCGCGGTCGACGCGAGCGACCTTCCGGCGAGCGCGAAATCGCAGGTCAACACCGCCAGCCAGGCGGGTATCGCCATCGTCCCGGTGACGAGCGTCGCCGGTATCGGCGAATCAGCGGGGCTGACGGCCGATCAGTCCCAGGAGCTGGAAACCATCTATGCCGATTCCCAGGTGTCCTCGCTTCGTGTCTCTTTCTTCGCCCTGGCCCTGCTCTCCGTTATCGCGCTCCTGTTCTCCAAAAACCTTCCCCTTGAGGTGATGGAGAAAAAGGAGAAGGCTCAGCGACGCAATCAGGACATCTCCTGACGTGTGCCGAATCGAGAAAGCTGATTTACTCAATCGTGCTCAACTTCACAACGCGTTGCTATCGCGACGGTACCCTGATCGACGAAGGATTCGACCTAGCGGAGGTGTCTGAGCATCTGGCAGCCCCGGACACGGTCATCTGGGTCGACCTGTGCCAGCCGGATCGTGCGGACCTCGCCCGTCTGGCCGAGGAACTGGGACTCCATGAGCTGGCGGTCGAAGACGCACTCACCCTGCGCCAACGGCCCAAACTGGACCGATATCCCGACCACCTCTTTCTGTCGGCCTATTCGGTCGGCTTCGACCCCGGAACCGCGCTTGTCACCACGAAGGAGATTGCGGCGTTCATCACCGACCGGGCGTTGGTCACGGTGCACAAGGACGAGAACTTCGATCTGGCTGCGATCGTGGCACGATGGGATTCTTCCCCGGATCTGGCCAAAAACGGCGTGGCCTTCCTCCTGCACGGCCTTCTCGATGTGCTGGTCGACGGTTACTTCGAGGCTGTCGAGGCACTCGACCAAGAAATTGAAGAACTCGAAGACCTTCTGTTCCTCCCCAGATCCAACCAGACCGAGGTTCAGCAACGCTCTTTCACACTGCGCAAGAGTTTGGTCGTGTTGCGGCGCGTCATACTCCCGATGCGCGAGGTCGTGAACACGCTGCTCCGCCGCGACCTGCACATGCAGATGGACGAAATGGGCCCGTACTTTCAGGACGTCTATGACCACGTGCTCCGCGTCATGGAGTGGACGGACAGCCTGCGTGACCTGGCGACAAGCATCCTTGAGGCAAACCTGGCAATCCAGGGTAATCGGCTGAACGTCATCACGAAAAAGGTCACCGGCTATGCGGCCATCATCGCCGTACCCACGGCGATCACCGGCTTCTACGGTCAGAACGTGCCCTACCCGGGGTTTGCCCAGATCGACGGCTTCTATGCCTCCACCGCCGTGATCATCGGCCTGTCCGCACTGCTGTTCGCTCTGTTCAAACGCAACGACTGGATCTGACCTGACGGGAGGCTCCATGACCGCACCGGACGCCGGGGGACCACGCCCGGAGACCCCGCCGTGGTCGGCCTGGCGAGTCGTGATGGGGTTCGGGGTCGTCAGCCTCGTTGTGGACCTGTCCTCGAACGGCGCACAGTCCATCTTCGGCCCTCTGCTCGGCCAGCTGGGTGCATCTGCCTTCGTCGTCGGTGTGATTGTCGGCCTCGGCGAGGGGATTGCACTGGCGTTCAGGCTCGTCTCCGGACCGATTTCCGATCGAACGGGACGGTACTGGGGTTTCACTCTGGCGGGCTACCTGCTTACGGCGGTGTGCGTGCCCCTGCTGGCCGTGACGCCACTCGTCGGCTCGGCGGGACTCGTACTAGCCAGTGCGCTCATTCTGCTGGAACGCACGGGCAAGGCCGTGCGAAGCCCGGCGAAGACGGTCTTGCTCGCCAACGCGGCCGGCGCGGTAGGACGAGGCCGGGGATTTGCCGTGCACAAGTCACTCGATCAGGTGGGCTCCCTGCTGGGGCCGCTGATCGTGGCGGGCGTCATCGCCGCCACCGGGTTGCTCTCGCCTGCATTTGCGCTCATGGTCGTCCCGGGGGCGCTGGCTATGGGGCTCTTGCTGTGGATCCGGGCGCGGGTCCCCGACATGAGTATCTACGAGAGAGCCGACGACCGCGCCGCGGAACCAGAGCCGGTGCCCGGTACCGTTCGGAGGTTGCCGACCACGTTCTACCTGCTCGCGACGTCCGTGAGCCTGTCCACGGCGGGCCTCGTGAGCTTCGGCGTGATCTCCTTCCACCTGATAGACGCAGGACTCCTGAACGTCGCCGCCGTGCCTCTGGTCTACGCGGCGGCCATGGGCGCGGCGGCCCTCGCCGCCCTGATCAGCGGATACGCCTACGACAAGTGGGGAGCGCGCGTGCTTTTCGCCCTTCCCGCCCTCATCTGCTGCGTGCCGGGCCTGGCGCTCTCGGTGCAGTTGAGTGCGGTTGTTGTCGGAACCGTGATCGCGGGCATGGCGTCCGGTATCCAGGAATCCACCGTCAAGGCCCTGGTGGCCGACCTGATTCCCTCGGTGCGACGGGGCACCGCCTACGGGATCTTCGCGGCCTTCGAGGGGGGAGCGGCGCTCTGCGGCGGCATCCTCGCCGGAGCGCTCTACAACCGGGTGGGTCTGCTCATGGCCGTGGTTGCCGTGTTGCAGGTTCTCGCGGCCACGATGCTGTTCATCACGATTCGACTGCGGGAGAGACTCTCGGCACCGCGTCTAAACTAGTACTTTCGGTTTAGGGGAGTTTGAGTGGTCGACCAGGAACTTGTGCGTGAACAGGACTACGTCGCGATTCTCTATGCACGACTTGATGCCCTGCAGCGTGAAGCCGAGGAACAACTGACGGCCATTCGGCGACTCGACGTGGGCGGCAACCATCAGGCGCGCTCCGAGCGAGACAACTTCGCGCGGCTCTATGAGGACCGCATCGTTCAGCTCCGGGAGGTCGACGACCGCCTGGCGTTCGGACGTCTCGAGACGGCACCGGACGAAACGACCGGCGAACCCGTTTATCGGTACATCGGCAGGGTCGGCTTGCGGGATGCCGATCTTCACCCGCTCCTGCTCGACTGGCGTGTACCGCAGGCTAGTCCCTTCTATCAGGCTACCGCCGCGACCCCTCTCGGGGCCCGGTCCCGACGCCACCTTCTGTCGCAGGGGCGCAGCGTCGTGCGCATTGAAGACGAGATTCTCGACGCTTCCCTGCTTGAGAATGCCGATGCCACCCTGCATCAGGGCGAGGGGGCGCTGTTGACGGCGCTCACCGCCCAACGAACCGGTCACATGAACGACATCGTGTCGACGATCCAGGCCGAGCAGGACCGCATCATCCGCTCCGACCTGCCGGGAGTTCTCGTCGTGCAGGGTGGCCCGGGTACCGGGAAAACCGCGGTCGCGCTCCATCGCGCGGCATATCTTCTGTACACGCACCGCGACAGATTGCGCGATTCCGGCGTGTTGATCGTGGGACCGTCGCGGTCGTTTCTGCAGTACATCGAGAACGTGCTGCCGTCGCTCGGCGAGACCGGTGTCGTTCTGACCTCCGTCGGCCAGCTCTTTCCGGGGGTGGAAGCGACGATCGAGGATGCTCCTGCAGTGGCAGCGCTCAAAGGCCAGACGATCATGGCCGACCTGATCGCCCGGGCGGTGCGCTCGCGCCAGAAGGCTCCCGCCCACCCCCAGCGGCTGGTGGTGAACGGCGACGCAATCACCCTGCGTCCGCAGCTCGTCGCCGATGCCATTTCGCGCGCGCAAGGCAACGGAAAGCCGCACAACGAGGCGCGCGTCGCCTTCGCTAAGGCGGCTCTTGGCGCGCTCGCCCGCGACTGGCTGACCCAGCTGAAGGCCCAGGGGCGGTCGATGGATGACACCGACCTGCCGATGCTGCGGGAGGACCTGCGTTTGGCCGATGATGTGCGCGTGGCGCTCAACACCGCATGGCTTCCTTTGACGCCCGAGAAACTCGTCAAGGATCTGTACGCTCGCCCGGAGTGGCTCGCCCAGATCACCCCGGAATGGACCCCGCAGCAACGCGCCCTCCTGCATCGGTCTCGCGGTGCGGATTTCACGATCGCCGATATTCCCCTTCTCGACGAAGCAGCGGAACTTCTCGGCGAGTACAACGTCGTCGATGAGGCGAAAAGGCGCGCCGTCAAGGAGCAGCGTAAGCGGGACATCGAGAATGCCGAAGCCGCCATCTCGAATATGGAGGTCAAGGGGCTGGTCAACGCGAAGGCGCTGGCGGAGAGCTTCGCGGAATTGGGGGAACGGGCCACGACGGCGGAACGCGCCGGTCGTGATCGCACCTGGACCTACGGGCATGTCGTCGTCGACGAGGCCCAGGAGCTGTCGCCCATGCAGTGGCGATTGCTGCTGCGGCGCGGACCCCGCCGATCCTTCACCATTGTCGGTGACATCGCGCAGGCCGCCTCCGCGGCGGCGGCCGCAAGCTGGAAGGACGCCCTCCAGCCGGTGCTGGGCTCGTCCCTCGAGGCGGGCCGCTGGCGCCTCGAAGAACTCACCGTGAACTATCGCACACCGAGCCAGATTGCGGCGGTCGCCGAACGGGTCGCGGTGGCACACGACCTCCCGATCACTGCATCGCGAACGGTGCGAGAGAGTGAGTGGCCGGTGGAAACCGTGCGGGACGTGAGCGACGCCGTCCGCCGAGACCGTTCGCTCCCTCATGAGGGAACACTGGCGGTCATCGTGGTCGCGGCCCAGATCACGGCCGTGGAGGAAAAGCTGAACTCGGAGTTCGGCAGCCTTGTCGGGCGCGGGGAAGTAGGCCTCACTCGGGAAATCACCCTGCTCACGCCGCACGATGCGAAGGGCCTGGAGTTCGACGCCGTGATCGTCGTCGACCCCGCGGCCATTCTCGCGGCTTCCGAGCGGGGAGCCGGCGCACTGTATGTCGCCATGACACGGGCCACCCAGCGCCTGTACCTCGTGTCAGACGGGCCGTTGCCGGCGGGCTTCGCCTAGTCCGTATCCGAGTCTGACCGGCTGGGTGCCGGCTTGACGGACGGCATGCTGTCGGATGCTCCCTTTTCGGCCGGCACGGAGTCCGTTCGTACATCGTCCAGTCGCCCCTGGGCGGCGAGGATTCCCCCTCGATCGCCGCCTGGACCGCGAAGGATCCAGGCGATGCCAACGGCTATCAGTGCGCCCGCAAGGGGACCCACGACGTACGCCCAGTAACCGCTGAAGTCCTGCAGCACCAGAGCAGGGCCGAAAGAGCGGGCGGGGTTCATCGACGCCCCGCTGATCGGGCTCGACCAGAGCCCCGCGAGGATGATGTAGCTGCCCACGCCGAGGGCCCCGAACACTCCCACGTTCTGGGCCCCGGAAGCCGTGCCCAGAATGGTGCTGACGAGCCCCACCGTGAGGAGCAGTTCCATGAGCATTGCTTGCGTGTCGCTGATACCGGTGCCCGGAGTCGTGGCACCGAGATCGCCGATCTTGCCGAGCAACGCCCACAGAGTCAGGCAGGCCAGTGTCGACCCGAGCAGCTGGGCGATGATGTAGCCGGGCACCCGTCGCCACGGGAAATCACCCCGTGCGGCGAACGCGATGCTCACAGCCGGGTTGAGGTGAGCGCCGGACACCGCCCCCATGAACAGGATGATCGCCATGACCATCAGCCCCGGGGCGGTGACCGCCGCCGCGCGCTCGATCGCGCCGTTGGACTGCGCGTTCACCACGGCGCCGCCCGCGCCCACGAGAACGAGGAAGAATGTGCCCAGCAACTCCGAGAAGAGTCGCCGCCATTCGTGCCGGGGATCATCGAACTCATATGACCGCCCGAATTCCAGGGCGGCCATCGCGGATGCCCGTCGCCGGGCCTGATCGACCGCGCCGATGTTCTCCGGCTCGTCCTTCTGATGAGCGGCCATGTCAGTCCCCGTTCCTCGTTGGTGTGGTGTGAAATCACTCACGCATGAGCATTGCCTGCGCCTCGCGTTCGAGGTCGACGTACGGCTCGCCGCTAACGTCCACCGCGACGCGGTGGATCGTGCCTCCGGTGAAGGCCCACGGCGAGCCCCCCGCGTACTGACCGGTCACGGGCTCACCGCCGTCGCGGCCGACGCAGAGTCCCTCGCCGGCGATGGAGAACTTGCCGGGTTGCGTCTTGATTCGCCCCTCGCCCACCTTCCGGTCGCCGTAATAGAGCGAGAGGATGCCGGTGGACACGTGAGGCGGATCTTCCCCGTCCTTGGTGAACGACGCGGACAGGATGATCTTGTCTCCCGTCGGCAGGTCTTCCGAGGCATCGATGGTCTGTTGGAACAGGCCGACGAAGTTGTAGACGTAGTGCAGGCGGTTGTCCCGGACAAACAGGGAATGTCCGCCGAACCGCGAGCCCTGAGCGAAGAGCACACCCTCGGAATCCGCTCCGGGAACGTCCACCAGGGCTCCGATCACGTAGGACCGGTTTCGGATGTTGACTGCTTGAGACTCCGGTACCTCAGACGAGTTCGGGTAGTAGACGTAGCGGTTGCGCGCGGGGGACAGCACCGGTCGGGGTGTGAGCATGATTTCGAGCGCCGAGCGGTCGTCGAGGGGGAAAGCCTCGTTCGCGCCTGCCTCGGCGAACCAGAGGTTGACCAGTTCGCGCACCTTGTCGGGATACTCGGCAGCACGGTTTGTGACCTCGGCCGGGTCGACATCAGTGTGGTACAGCTCCCACTCGTCGTCGTTGAAGTGGCTCCAGCCACTGATCGTCGGGTGGTTGGTGATCGCCTTCCACCCATCGTGCCAAATGGCGCGAGAACCGAGCATGGAGAAGAACTGGGTGCGCCGCGTGGTCGGCGCGGCTTTGTCATCGAAGCTGTACCGCATGCTAACGCCGTCGAATCTGCTCTGCACGTGACCTTTGATCCGTGAGGGCGGAACGACACCGAGCACATCGAGCACGGTCGGCACAATGTCGACCGCGTGGTGGTACTGCGTGCGCAGCTCACCTCGTGCCTCGGAACCGGCGGGCCACGAGATAATGCAGGGATCGCAGGTCCCGCCGTTGAATTCGTACCGCTTCCACATCTTGAAGGGCGTATTGAACGCCATCGCCCACCCATTCGGGTAGTGGTTGTAGGTGCGCACACCCCCGAGCTCATCGAGCCGCTCGAGGTTGTCGGCGATCTCATCGGGGATTCCGTTGGCGAACTTCATCTCGTTGACCGAGCCGTTCGGTCCGCCCTCGCCACTGGCACCGTTGTCGGACACGACGATCACCATGGTGTTCTCGCGTTCGCCGATGTCGTCGAGGTAGTCCAGGAGCCGGCCGATCTGGTCGTCTGCGTGCGAGAGGAATCCCGCGTACACCTCGGCCATCCGGCTGAAGAGTCGCTGCTCGTCCGGTGAGAGGGAGGCCCACGGGCGGGTCTCGTCCAGCAGCGGGAACGGGAGTCCGTCCGGCCCCGTCCGGGTTTCGTAGGTGCCGATCGGGTTGATCGATGGTAGTTGCGTGTTGGCGGGAACGATGCCGAGTTCTTTCTGACGTGCCAGGGTCTTCTCCCGCATGGCCTCGTAGCCGTCATCGAATTGGCCCTTGTACCGGTCTGACCACTCCCGAGGCGCATGGTGCGGGGCGTGCGCGGCGCCGGGTGCGTAGTAAAGGAAGAACGGCTTCTGCGGGGCGATGACCTTGGAATCCTTGATGAATTCAATGGCCTTATCTGTGATGTCAACCGAGAAGTGATAACCGTCCTCGGGGAGCGCGGGCTGGTCGACCGGGTGATTGTCATGCACGAGATCGGGATACCACTGGTTCGTTTCGGCGCCGAGGAAGCCGTACCAGCGCTCGAAGCCTCGGCCGGTCGGCCAGTTCCGCCGCGTTGAGGCAACGTTCATCTCGTCTTCCGGACACAGATGCCACTTGCCCACCATGTACGTGTTCCAGCCGAGTTCCCCGAGGATCTCGGAGAGCATGCCGTTTTCGGGCGGGATGGTTCCGCTGGCATTGGGAAAACCGATGGCGGCCTCGGTGATGCACGCCATGCTGTTGCGCGTGTGGTTGCGTCCGGTCAGCAGGCACGACCGGGTGGGGGAGCACAGGGCTGTCGTGTGCCACTGGGTGTAGCGCACCCCGTCCTGGGATATCCGGTCGATATTGGGCGTCTGGATCGGCCCCCCGTAACTCGACATCGCGGAGTAACCCACGTCGTCCAAGACGATGTAGACGACATTCGGTGACCCGTCGGGCGCCTTGGGCGGTTCGAACGGGGACCAGTCCGGCTGGGAATCCCGGATGTCCACATTGATCGTGCCTTTGAACGGTACGGGCATGTCGATTCTCCTGTCGTTGGGTGCGTTCATTTACATCATTCCGACGGTTCTGAACCCGATGTTTGCTGCGGAGGAGTCGGGAGTATTCGAGGCTCGGGCCGAGTTCCGATAACGGTTGCAGTAGGAGTCATGGCAGAGAAACGAACCGCCCCGCATTGCGCGCTGCGCGCCGTCACGCGGCCCCGTGGGGTTTCGCACGGGAGACTGTGCGTAGTAGTCCTCGTCCCACCAGTCGGAGCACCACTCCCAGACGTTGCCGACGCTCTGCCAGAGGCCGTAGGGATTCGGTGAGTACTCCCGCACGGGCGCCGTGGTCAGCCATCCGTCGTCGACGGTATTGAGCGTGGGGAAGACACCCTGCCAGGTATTACAGCGAAAGCGGTCGCCCCAGTCATTGCCCCAGGGGAAGACCTTGCCCCGCAGACCACCGCGAGACGCACATTCCCACTCGGCCTCGGTGGGCAGACGACGTCCTGCCCAGACGCAGTAGGCCGCCGCGTCGCTCCAGCTCACATGGACCGCCGGATGCTCGCCGCGGCCGTCGAGAGTTGAGAGCGGTCCGCCGGGGTGCTGCCAATCAGCACCGCGTACGCCGAGCCACCAGGGAATCTGAGGTGGCTGGCCGAGGACGTCTTCCGGATCGGCCGCCAGCGCCAGATGAAACACTGCCGAGTATCCGAAGGTCTCTGCCTCGGTCCGATAGCCGCTTTCGGCGACGAAGCGTGCGAAGGCTGAGTTGGTCACGGTGGTCGCGTCGATCTGGAAGGCGTCAACCCAGACCTCGTGCGCGGGCCCCTCCCCGTCGCCGGGGTTTCCGGCGTCGGTCGAATCGCCCATGAGAAAATACTGGGCAGGGACGGCGGCCTGCTCGATGGCGTGCCGCTCGGCACCTCTCGATGGCGGGGTGACGACGGCACTCTCCGTGCGGAGCCCGCCGTCGCGCAGGAGACTCGGCGAGCAGCAGGACGCCTTCGCCTCCGCGCTGTTCCCATGATCGCCTGTCGTTGTCACCCCGTCATATCACTCCGCACCTCACGATCTGTCAACCACCCGCAGCTGCCCAATCCGCAACGCGCTCTATCCTTACCGCTGCGCGGCGACGTAGCATTGAAGTACCAAGAGCAATAGGTGGTGCCTGATGATGAGCGTTGTCGTCGCCGCGCTGTGTAACGATTGCGGATTTCGAACCGTGCATCCGACGCGGTCGCGAGCTGTCGCCTCGCTTGAAGCGCACGAGAACGAAACGGGTCATCGGGAACAGCTCTATTCGACTCCCGGAGATGGGTGGATCCGCTTCCGCAGACTCGACTTGACTCGCGCCACGGTTCAGCGTTCGGAGTAACAGTCCGAACCGAGCGTGCTGTTTCCGCCCGTCCGCCGGTTCATTCTCGCAGTCGTCCTGCGCTACGTTTAAAGCCACACAGATAGGCATCAGCGAGGTGCGTCAACGTTGGTTCGGTGCGACCGGCGCTCTGTAGAGAGTGGGCCGCGACGTGAAGAATTGGTGGCGTAGGCCGGACGTTCTCATGGTGCTGGCCAGCGCCCCGGCCTAAGTGGCCACCCGGGAAGCACTCACGGTCTTGGCTCCCCAGGACCTCACGACCCTCAGATACCTCGGGGGCGCACTCATTCTCGGCCTCTATCTCCTGGCAACCAAGCAGGGGCTGAGTCTCAAGCGCCGCGATATGCCGCGGATGCTGGCGGTCGGCGCCTGCGGGTACGCCGGATACGGTTTGCTGATCGGCCTCGGCCAGACGACGGTACCGGCCGGAACGACGAGTCTGTTGCTGAATATCTCACCGGTTTTCGCTTTCATTCTCGGGTATTTCGTGCTGGTCGAGCGAACCACGGCACTCGGCTATCTGGGGATGCTCGTCGCCGTTCTCGGTGTCGTGACGATCACCCTGGGTGACACGAACGCGACCGGCTTCAATGGCAATGCACTGCTCATCGTCGGGGCCGCGCTGCTGCTCTCCATCTTCCTGATCGTGCAGCAGCCGCTCTTCGCGCGGGTGCCTCCCGTGGAGATTGTGTTCTGGGGCTGTGCCGTCGGTGGTCTCGCGACGCTTCCCCTGGCAACGTTCCAGACCACGTCGGCGAATATCTCCGCCTCCTTCTGGGTGGCCATTGTGGTTCTCGTCGTGCTGAGTACCGTTCTTGGTTACTCCTTCTGGAACGTGACGTTGGCTCGGACGAGTGTCGCCGAGGGCGGTTCGCTGCTGCTCGTCGTGCCCATTATTTCGGTCCTCCTCGGCTGGCTGGTTCTGGGCGAGGTTCCGACGGTGGCGGCAATCATCGGCGGCAGTGCGGCCCTCGTGGGTGTCGTCATGCTGTCCCGAGCCACCTCGCGACGCGAGCAGGCCGGGCCTGGCCTGCTCACCGGAGCGATCCCGGTGATCGGGGTCCTGACGGGCGCGATTCCGCTCATCGGTCTGCCGCTCGTGCGTGAAGATCGTGCCGACCTGACCGTGACCGCCGATGACATCGACGATCTGCACGAGATCGCCACCGAGGCGGCGCAGGCCGTCGGATCCCAACTGGTCACTGTCTCCCTGTGGCGCCCGGATAGCGCCGACCTCGTGCGGGTGTATTCCAGCCGCCCCCACGTGTATCAGGTCGGCGGCATTTCGACGGATCTCGGTGGCGACTGGCTGCAACAGTGTGTGCTCGACCAGCGTTCTTACCTCGCCGACGGTGGCGGGGGAATCCACGCGGATGCCTTCGAGCACTCCGACGGTCTCGATTCTCTGGAACTGGCGGCGGCCGTGAACGCCGTGGTCGCCGACGAGGGCGAATTCCTCGGCTGCATCAACTTTCTCGATGCCGAGGGTGCCTATTCCGAGGCGAGCCTGGCCGTCGCGGACCAGTTCGCGCCACGCCTCATTCCGGTGCTGCGTCACCTCCGGATGGAGCAGCCCGAGCCCGTGGTGTGAGGCTGGTAGTGCCCTCCGAGCATGCGCAGACCGGAATACTCGGTGGTCCGACGTGGTTTCTACCCCCATGCGAGCAATTACGTACAGCAAATATGGCAGCCCCGATGTTCTTGAGCTAACCGAGCAACCCGTTCCGAAGGTGGGTCCGGGAATGGTGCTGGTGCGAGTGAAGGCCGCTGCGGTCAACCCGGTGGACTGGAAGGTGATGGCGGGCTATCTGGACACGATGCTGGACAGTGATTTTCCGGTGATTCCCGGATGGGACGTTGCCGGTGTCGTGGAGGCCGTCGGTGTCGATTCCCCGCAGTTCCGGGTGGGCGATGAGGTCATCTCCAACGGCCGCAAGGACTACGTTCACGGTGGAAGCTTTGCTGAATTTATCGCCCTGCCGGAACGACTCGTGGCCAGAAAGCCGGCGTCGCTGACGTGGGAGCAGTCTGCCGGGCTTCCCCTAGCCGGGCTCACGGCTTTTCAGGTGCTCACCCGCCTGCAGGTAGCGGCCGGCGACACGGTCCTCATCCACGGTGGTGCCGGGGGCGTCGGGTCCCTCGCGATCCAGATCGCCGCCGCGCGCGGCGCCCGCGTGATCGCGACCGCCTCCGCAGCCAACCACGATTACCTTCGCGAGCTCGGCGCCGAGCCGGTCACGTACGGTGACGGCCTCACCGAGCGCGTGCGGGCTCTGGCCCCCGAGGGCGTTCAGGTGGTGGCGGACTTCGTCGGGGGTGTCCTCGACACGACCCTCGCCGTGCTGGCCGATGGCGGCCGACATGCCTCCGTTGCGGACGGCGAGGTCGAGGCCCACGGTGGCACCTGGATGTGGGTCGACCCCGCCGGGGCGGACCTGCAGAAGCTGGCCGACCTGGTCGAGGAGCATGCCTTCACCGTCGAGGTAGCGCGCAGCTTCCCGCTCGATCAGGCAGCAGACGCGTATCGGCTGAACATGCTCGGCCATACCCGGGGAAAGATCGTCGTCACGCCCTAACCCGCACACCCCAACCACCGCACCGTTTCCACCCCGATCAAGGAGTTTCACGATATGACTGACGCACCCACTCTCGATGTCCCGACCCGGAGCCTGAACGACGGCTCGGTTATTCCGCAGCTCGGTTTCGGCACCTTCCAGATCGCGCCCGAAGACACCAAGGCCGCCACCCTCGCGGCGTTGGCGGCCGGCTATCGACACATCGACACGGCCGAGATGTACGGCAACGAGAAAGAGGTGGGCGAGGCCATCGCCGAATCCGGCCTCGCGCGCTCGGACGTCTACGTCACGAGCAAGCTGAACAACGGCTTCCATGCCCGCGCGGATGCCCTCGCCGCCTTCGACCGCACGCTCGACGCCCTCGGCTTCGAGTACCTGGACCTCTTCCTGATCCACTGGCCCATGCCCGCCGTCGGCGACTACGTGGAGACCTGGAAGGCAATGGAGGAGATGCATCGCACCGGTCGGGTATCGACCATCGGCGTCTCCAACTTTCAGCAGTCGCACCTGCAGCGACTCTTCGACGAGACCGACACCGTTCCGGCCGTCAACCAGATCGAGGTGCACCCGTACCTCACCCAAGACGGCCTGCGCGCCTTCAACACCGACCACGGCATTGCGACCGAGGCGTGGTCGCCGCTGGCTAAGGGCAACGTGCTCAGCGAACCGGTCATCGCAGCCATCGCCGAGCGCGTCGGCAAATCCGCGGCGCAGGTCACGCTCCGCTGGCACATCCAGCGCGGGGACATTGTCTTCCCGAAGTCGGTCACCCGCAGCCGAGTTGATGAGAACTTCGCGCTGTTCGACTTCGAACTGACGGATGCCGACCTCCTCGCCATTGCGGGCCTGAACCGCGATGAGCGGACCGGTCCCAACCCCGACGAGTTCAACTACATCCCATAGCCCCGCTCGTCGTCGCTAGTCCGCCGCATCCACCGTCAGTGTGGGTGCGGCGGAGCTGTGCGTGGGCCGTAGGAGAAGGATCGTCAGGAGCCCGGCGAGCGCCACGAGTCCCGCCACCATCATGCTGTTCCCGCCCATCCCCTGGCGCCGAAGAACACGCCCCCGAGCCAGCCGAACAGGCTCGAGCCCGCGTAATACGACAGATTGTAGAGCGATCCGGCCTGGGCCTTGCCCACCGTCGCCTCTGTCCCGGTCCAGCCGGACGCCACCGCGTGGGCGGCAAAGAAACCGGCCGTCGACAACAACACCCCCACCAGGACGAACGCCAGCACGTCGGTGAGTGTGAGAAGCACGCCGCCGACCATCAGCGACACGGAGGTGAGCAGCACGGGAAAGCGCCCGAGCTTCGCGGCGAGCACTCCGGCCTGCGCCGAGGACCAGGTGCCGGCGAGGTAGGCGAGGAAGACGAGGCTGATCAGAGCCTGCGGAAGGTTGAACGGATCGGCGGCAAGCCGGAATCCGAGATAGTTGTACAGGGCCACGAACGCGCCCATCAGCAGAAAACCCTGAGCGTACAGGGCCAGCATGCGTGAGGAGCGCAGGTTGGCCTTCAGCAGGGTGATGAGTCCGGGATCGATCCCCGACCGCCGTGAACCGCGTGGCACGAAGCCCTGGGGCCGGGGGATGAGGGCGATGAACAGTGCAGCCGCGATGGCGCAGAGCACGGCGACGGTGAACACGCCCACGCGCCAGTTCGACAGCTCGGCGACCGGGCCGGCGACCAACCGACCGAGCAGGCCGCCGATGGAGGTTCCCGCCACGTAGGTGCCCGCGGCGCGTGCCGCATGACGAGGTTCGATCTCCTCGCTGAGGTAGGCGATGGCGATTGCCGGCACGCCGCCGAGCATGAGCCCCTCGCAGAATCGTCCGGTCAGCAGCAGCGAGAAAGTCGGGGCGAACGGAACGAGAAGGCCGAACACGGTGGCGGCGAGCACGGCGAAAGACATCGCGCGCACTCGTCCCACCCGGTCGGCGACGACCGACCAGGGAATGACACCCACGGCAAGACCGATGGTCGACGCGGAAACAAGCAAAGACGCATCCGCCGCCGAGACATCGAGGTCGCCGGCCACATGGGAGAGCACAGCCTGAGGCGAGTACAACTGCGCGAACGTGGCGATGCCCGCAAAAAAGAGACCGGCGAGCAAGCGCCGGTAGTCGGCACTTCCATGCTCGTGTCCATTCCATTGGAGAAATGGGTCGGTCGCACCGGACCGTGCGCGTGTCGGTTCTGTCACCACCTCCCCACCGTACGTGGTTAGTGTGCGGTGTTCTGCGCGCTGCTCAGCTTGACCTGAGCGGCGACCTCGGCATCGGAACGGGCATCGAAGACGCCCCACATGACGTGCGTCGGTCCGCTTCCATCGCTGCGCGGAGCGGGCGCGCGCATCGCCCAGCCGCAGGAAAGCGCCACCGTCCCCAGCTCGACGAGCGAGGAAGCGATGCGCTTCTTCACAATCTTGCCCGCCATGACGTTGCCGTTATCGGCGACGCGCCAGCCACGGTGATGCGCAAGAGTGTGACCCACTTCTTCCTCGCTGAGCCACCATCGGAACGACCGGGCGGGGGCGTCGAGATCCTTGATCGTCATAATGTCACTGTATCCGTGCCAGCTCGGCGATCGCTGGGCGAACCAACGCGAACGCCCTCCTGAATTGCCAGCCAATTTTCAGGATCGGCGCTCAGAGTTGGGGCTGTGTGGAGTCGGCACAGCGAAGACCGCTGGATCGAGTTCATCCTTCAACGCCTGAACGAGGTGACCGCCATGCTGCCCAGTTACGCCTTGGGACGGTCGCCCGAGCGCGGAACGGACCTTCCCGGCAGGCTGCGAGAGGAGACGATGGACCTCCACCGCACCCTGGAGCTGAGGATGGGGCTGCCGAGCAGCGTTCATAATCGCGGGGACTATGCCGGACTGCTGACCCGCCTGCTCGCCGTGCATTCAGCCATCGAGACGCGGCTCGATGCGCCGGCGTGGCGAGGACGGTGGCGGAGCGTCGGGCTTGAACTCATCGACCATGAGCGGGCCTACCTCCTGCGTGAGGACACTCGCAATCTCGGCATGATTCCGGGACCCCGTGCCGTGCCCGCCCCGGAGTTGACCACCTTCGAGGAGGCGCTGGGGTGCCTCTATGTCGTCGAGGCGTGCGCCGTGGACAGTCGGGCGTTGGCTCCGGCTATCCAGACGGTTCTCGGCCGGGTCCCCACATCGTTCCTCGACGGAGAGACACGCGGGCATCCGCGGCCCTGGGAAGCGACCCTGCTGGCTCTGCGTCGATTAGAAGAGGACGACGGCGATTGCGACGAGGTAATTCTGGGCGCGCGCATCGGGTTCCGTATGTTCATCGATCACGTGGCCCGCTCCGCCTGGACAACGGCGACCTGAACCGCCGGGCCGACATCAGCTCGGTCACGAATGCCCCAGCCGTTCGATCTGACGGAGGAAGACCTGCTGCGCTGTGCCGGACGTAGTGTCATTCACGAAGACGAATCGGCACGGGCCGAAGGGATTCAGACCCTGGGGAAGTGCGAGTACGCCATAGTCGGTCTGAAGGCGGTCGATGAGCGCTCGCAGTCGACCATCGTGGAGGCACTGCGTCGGCACGGGAACAGATGTGTGCACGTCGATCTGAGTTATTCGAAAACCGCCGCCGCGGTGGCTCGCGATGTGGGCCTCGACGTGACGGAGATGCGCGATCGGCGCGCAGGCCGTGAGCCGCGGATTGACCTCGATCACCCGGCCCCCGATGAGGTCAAGGCAGACCAGCCCAGAGAGGGGATGCTGGCCGCCGTGCGCGAGTCGTTGGTAGACGGCACGCGCTGCATCCACTTGGTCGGACTCAATGTCAGGCGTCCATCGTGCCCCGACGCACCGGCCAGCGGCATCCATCACCTGCCGGTGTGCTTCCAGAATATGCGCCGTGCCGTCGCCGGGGAGGTACGCAGAAACCCCGTGCGGTGTGCCCGCGAGAAACTCCTGCACCTGAAATCGGTGCGGCAATCGACCAGAGTTGGCCAGTACCCTCAGATGATCCTCGATCTCGCTCATGCTGGATCCGTGCTGTGCGTCGAAAAACACCCCGATTCCGGCGGCACCGCCGGCGGGCTTGAACACATAGCGGTTGTGCTCGGGAACGTCGCGCAGGCGCCCAGCCAGCCACTCCGCCTCGGTCAGTGCATATGTGTGAGCGGCTGGCACCCCGCTGCGCTCTAACAGCGTCATGGCGTGGTTCTTGTCCATCAGAAGCGACGTGAGGCGCGCCTGTCGGAGCAGCCGGGCGTCCCGGACACCGAGAGCGTCAGCGGTCTGTTCGTCGAGAACGAACGCGAGAAGTGAGCCGTTTCCGGATCGGTACTCGGCCGCAGCGGCCTCCGCGAGTGTGCCTACCTGCCAGCTCATGGTGGGCGGCAGTCGTGTCGTGGCCACGGAGGCGTGATCGGCCGCGAGAACAACCCGGCTGTCGCACGTGGCAAGTCGAATGCCCGTGAGCGAGGCCCAGATCTCCGCGTTCGCGGCCAGGCACCGCGACAGGTGATCGACCGCTCGGCGGGTGTCCCGCGGCATCCGGACGATGAAGGTGTCGTCCGGACTCGTATACAGATGCCCCTGGATACCGCTGTCGATCCCGCCGGGATCCGTGCGCCAGTATGTGCGCAGGAGCGACGTGTCGCTGAATACGGCGCACGTCGACAGTGCAATGATGCGGGCACCGGGTGCCCCGCCCGCCAGAGGTCCATCGCCGACAAGCGTGCCCAGATGCCTCGTGTCGGAAGCCGTTCTGGTACCGCCCTGGAACCCGGTTCGAGCCATGGTTCATCGTAACGGGTCACGTCCCGCTGAGTGGTGGAGTTTCTCGACACCGTGCAGGTCAGTTGTTTTAGTTTAGGCGGCAGCGAGTTCGGGGAGGATCACCGCCTCGTCGATGACCTCGACGGGGTTGTTCATTGTGGTCAGCTCGAGCATCGAAGCTTCGGAGAAGTAGCGGCGTTCGCCGGCTTCCCATTCGTCATGTTGCTCG
>NZ_JPRS01000017.1 GCF_000738085.1 Cryobacterium sp. MLB-32 | reverse complement strand
CACGGCGCCGTGGCCGTAGGCATCCGCTTTCACCACGGCCATCAGCGCGGCGGGGGCGGCGAGCGCCGCGAGGTGGCGCACGTTGTGCCGGATCGCGTCGAGGTCGATCACCGCCGCTCGCTCGGGAAGGCGTTCGGTGGCGGTGGCAGAGGCGGCAGATTTCACACGATGCAGCCTAGCCCTCGGTCGACCGCAGGCACAGGTGCCGACTGGTGCTGTTGCTCAGGTGTTCAGTCGTTCAGGTGTTCAGTTGTTCAGTTGTTCAGGCGTTCAGCTGTTCAGTCGCGCTCGCCGCTCGCGAGCTGCGCCGCGCGTCGCAGCGACGGGTCGCCGTCGTGGGCCCAACGGTCGAGAGCAGCATCGGCGCGGGCGCGACCCTGGCCGGTCAACCCCCGCACGACCGGGAGCACCACGTCGAGCGCGAGCGGATCGACCAGGGCGACCAGGCCGGCGCCGCGCAGAAAGCCCTCGATGCGCGTGAGGTCGGTGTTGTCGAGCAGGGCCCGGTTCGACTGCAACAGCACGATGGCGGCGAGGCGGCGCTCGAACACCGGCCCGCGCCACAGCTCGGAGCTGAGCGCGGTCACCTCGTCGTGCGTCATTCCCGGGTAGCGCCGGGCCACGTCGCGCACGGTGCCCCGCACGGCTCCGACGGACGCCCCGTAGAACGTGAGGGAACCGCCGAGCCGCTCCCGGGCCTCATCCGCTCGTTCCCAGCTGCCCTCGTTCTGCAGCGTGAGGTCCACGAAATCGCCGGCGTCGCTCATTCCCCTATTCTGCCCGCCGCCCGGCATCAGTCGCTGTCGGAGCTCGCTCCCACTCGAATACCCGTGCATTCGCGCACCTGCGCCGGGGTGAGCGGCCCCCAGTCGCTGCTGGCGACCACGGAACTGACCTCGGGCGAGGCGAGCAACGCCGCGATCGGCTCCGGGGTTCCTCGATGGTTCGGATCGATGTCGTCGGGGTGGGCACGCAGATGGTCGGCGAGCATCGGCCAACGAATCTCCACGATGGTCCAGAGCGCGAGCGGCGTCGTCTGCAACGGGATGCCCTCGAGAGTGCGCAGCGACTGCAGGGTGCCGTAGGTGTGCACGAACAGCTTGATGCTTCTCGGGTTGGGTTCGAGCAGCTTCCAGTACCGCCCGAGTTCGTGCCGGGCGCCGGTTTGCAGCGCGGTGTCGGAGAACTTCACCGCCGCGGCGCCGCGCACCTTCATGCGGGTGTCGGAATCGGTCAGGGTGCTCGCCTTTTCCGCGGCCCGCGAGATCTCGGGCGCCGTCGTGGCGTTGTTGACTTCCTCCGTGATCTCCTTCTCCAAGCTCTGCTGCTGAGCGGATGTCTGCGGCGCCCCGCGGCCGGACAGCAGCGAGTCGAAGAACGCGCGCTTGGACTCCTCGGTGATCGACGGAAGGCGCACCTGCAGCTGGAAGATCTTCTCGAGAAAGAGGTAGCCGAGTGGTCGGCCGGGCACATCGGTGATCTTCACCGTGCCGAAGTGGCTCTCGTAGCTCGAGCGGATCCATTGTCCGTCGGCCGCCACAAACGCGTAGGGGCCGGGAGGGCGCTTCTTCGTCGTGGTCGTGGATGCGCGACCGCGCGGGTGCTCCGGAGGCTCGCGCACGAGGGTCTGCACGACCTCCAGGAAATCGATGATGTATTGCTCCTCGCAACGGTCGAGGTCGTCGATGAGAAACACGACCGACTTCGTGGTGCGCAGCAGAGTACGCGTGAACAGCTGCTGTACCTCCCCCATCGGGTTCGCGCTCTTCGCCACGAAGGCCTCGGCCGAACGACGCGATTCCGGCACGATGAAGCCATAGGCGGCAGCCACACCTGCCCAGCCCAGGGTGACGAGGCCAATGATCTTGCCGATGGAGTTGGCGATTTCCCCACCTGCCGCGACGTCGAAATTGAAGACCAACAGGAATACCAACACGGCGACGAGCGCGGCCACAGCAGTGACGAACGCCACGGGTCGGGTTTGGATGACGTCCAGGCGACTCCGTGCCCGAGCGAGCATGCCGTGCGCGGCATCCGCTTCGATCGCCTGCCGCAGGGCGTTATGGAGCGTCCACCACTGCACTCCCACCTGCTGCTCGCGCCAGGCATTCACCTTCACAATCAGAAAATCACTCTGCAGCTCGGTGGCGAGAAACTGAAAAAGCGAGCTCTTGCCCGAGCCCCAGGCCCCGTCGATGTGCACGAGGAACGAGTTGGTGTCTTCCTTGGCCATATTCCGCAGCCGGGTGGCGAGGGCCTTTGCCAGAAACCGGCGGCCCAGCAGGTCATCTGACGCGGGGGTGTCGGATGTCCACTTCGTGCGGTCGGCCTTTGTGTTGCGGGGTAAAGCGGCGGCACGCGTGCGCAGGTCCATCAGGAATCCGCCCGACATCAGGTCGTCTTCAAGGGCTTCGTCGAGTTCCGCGAGGCCGAGCACGATCATCTCGACGCCGACCTCTTCGCCGACCTCTTCGCCGACCTCTTCATCGACGTCGAGGTCGCCGTACAGCGCGGCCACCCGCTCGAGCCAGCTCTCCACGGATTCCGTGGGCCCGGCCTTCATCCTGAGCCGCACCTGCCCGAACAGTGCGCCGAGCATCCCCGAGTAGTGGCGGAGCACCTCCGCAGCGAGCACGGCTGCGGTCACGGTTTTCGTGGGGCCCAGTGCATCGCGAGCGCGTTTCACGTCGGGCGAGAAAGAGGCGCGGCGCCTGGGGCCCTCGGTTTCGGAGGTCCCTGCATCGGGCGTTGCGTCCGGGTCGTGGGGTGCCTCGGTACCGGCGGATCGGGTGCCAGTCGACCGGGTGCTCGGGGAAGCCTTCTTCGATGCGGATGGCCGCTTGCGCGAGGACGCTCGCGTGTTCGACGCCCCGCTCGACTCGCTGGGTGGCGCCTCGTCGGAAGATGCCGGCGACGGCTCCGAGGCGAACTCGGACGCGAACTCGGACGCGAACTCGGACTCAGGCTCGGCCGCGGTGTTCCCGCCGTCGGCGCTGAGGTCTTCAAGTGCCGAAATGGCGGTTGCGAGCCCCAACCCCAGCTTGCGCAGGCGACCGGGAAGTTGGCCGCGCGGCGTCTTCTCCACCGACCGAAGAATGGCCAGCGCGATATCGGCCAGGCCCACGACGGCAGGCGCGCCCGCCGCGAGGTGGGCTGCCATGCGTCGCCGAACAGCTCATCGAGGGCGGCCGTCTGCCTGGCTAGTGCCGGTGGAGTCTCCAGCCCGAGTATCCCGGTGAATTCGTCGTGGCGGAATCCGGCGGCGGCGAGTTCGTGGGCGATGCGCGGGTCGAGCGTCGCGAGCGCCCATAAAGCCGTCGAGCGAGTGATCTCAAGGCGATCACTCGACCCCGCCGCCATCCGTTGCCGTTGTGCGGCCGCCGCAAACCGTTCGAAACGGGCGATTTCGGCTGAGGGTTTGTGACCGGCCGCCACGATGAGTTGTTCGAGAGTTCTGGGGGCGTCCACGAAACCTCACTCAACCGCGATCGCAGCGGGCCGATGCTGGTGCTGGGATCGTAGGCCCGGCTCCCGCGCCGGTCAAGGTCCGCGCTAGGGAACGAGCAGGATCTTGCCCACGTGTGCGGACTCGTCGAGGCGACGGTGCGCATCCGCCACGGTGTCGAACGAGTAGATGCTGTCGATGACCGGGCGGAACTGGCCCGATTCGATCCAGGGGGAGACCGCCGCGTGCACGGCCCGAATGATCTCGGCCTTCTCCTCGAGCGGTCGCGAGCGGAGGGTGGTACCCCAGTAGCGACCGCGCTTCTGCATGAGGTGGAACGGATTGAAGGTGGCCGGTTCGCCGCTCTGGTTGGCGATCACCATGATGCGTCCGTTGGTGGCGAGGGCCGCGATATTGCGTTCGGCGTAGGAGCCGCCGATGATGTCGAGGATCACGTCGGCACCGTGCCCCTGCGTGGCGGCCATCACCTCGGCCACGAAGTCCTGTTCGCGGTAGTTGATGAGGATGTCCGCGCCCAGGGCCTCGCACACGGCGAGCTTGTCGGCCGACCCGGCGGTCACGGCCACCCGAGCGCCCACCATCCGGGCCAGCTGAATCGCGGTCGTGCCGATGCCGCTCGTTCCGCCGTGCACCAGAAGCGTCTGCCCGGGCATGATCTCGGCGCTCATGAACACGTTCGACCACACGGTGGCGAGTGCCTCGGGGAGAGCGGCGGCCTCGACGAGGTCCATGGTGAGGGGAACCAGCAGCGCGAGGTCTTCGTGAACCACGGCCTCCGTGGCGTACCCGCCGCCGGCGAGCAGGGCGCACACCCGGTCGTGCACGTCGAACCGGGTCACGTCGTCACCCACCTCGGTGACCACTCCCGACACCTCGAGTCCCGGCCACTGGGGAGCATCGGCGGGGGACGGGTATGTACCCTGACGCTGAGCGATATCCGCTCGGTTCACGCCGGCCGCCGCGACCTGGATCCGGATGTCCCGGGGCCCGATCACCAGGTCGTCAACCTCGGTCAGGGTGAGGTTTTCCGGTCCGCCGGGTGAGGTCACGATGATTGCATGCATGCCCGCAGCCTACGCGCGGAGTTCCCCCGAACGCCATCGGCATCCGTGCGTGAAAATCAATATGGCGAATTGCCAGAAAAATACCGACAGAACGACCGGTCTAGCCTCCTTTAGGTGCTTATGCTTTCCCTGTGGCTCGAATTCTTCAGGCCGCCGGTGGGGGGATGCCGTCATGCGAACATCACTCGGCTCACTCTGGGCCGCAATCAGCTGGGGGGCTGTACATGATGAGACCGGACAATGATGTCGAGGAGTGCGCTGTGACGAACGTCGACGCGTTGCTTCAGAGCAGCAGACAGTCCAGCGACGACGGGCAGCACCGGCTGGGGGCCGGACAGGCCGAAGACGCCTTGGCCGCACCGAGCGCGACGGCATTGCAGCGCGCCCAGGCCCGCGAGCTGCTCACTCTTCACCGTCTGCGCCTCGGGGATTACCAGGCGTGCGTGCAGCAGGGGCTGCTGGCGTTGGAATACTTCACGGAGCACGGCGACCTCCTGGCCCAGTCGAAGTTGCATTGCACCCTGGCGTTGGCGTTCACGGACACGTCCCTCAACGAAACTGCGCTGCGCCACGTGTTGGGCGCGCTCGGTGCGGCCAGAGCCTGCGGCAACCCCGTCGCCGAGTTCTGGGCGCTCAGTCGCTCGTCTCTGGTGCACGGGGCGATGGGCGATCCTGCTCGGTCGGTGGATCTGGGCACGCAGGCGCTCTCCGTGGCCCAAACCCTGAACGATCAGGAAACAAATTTTGTCGCCCTCAACAACCTGGGCGACACCTACCTTGTGATGGCACAGGGGCTGATCGCAAACGACGAGGATGCCGGCGAACCGCTCACAGAGGCTCTGACGCTCATGACGGAGGCCGCTGCACTGGCACAGGTGCAGGGGAACCCTTTCAACGAGGCTCTCGCGTGCTCCAATCTCGTCAGCATCCTGATCAAGCTGGGACGCCACGACGAGGCTCGCGAGCACGGACGTCAGGGCAAGACACTCAGTCGAGCGCACGGGTACCGCAGCCTCGAGATCGACATCGATGCCCAGCTGGCAGACCTTGTGCGGGCCGCCGGCCGGTTCGATGAAGCCACCGCGATGATGGAAGCCCAGCTCGCGGACCCCGACATTGATGAAGAGCCGAAGCTCCTCGCCAAGCTTCATCGATCCCTGTTCGAGATGCACAAGGCCGGCGGGCGGTTTCAGCAGGCACTCCACCACCACGAGAAGCTGCACGCGGTCATGCTCGCCACGACGGTGCAGACCGCCGGGCTCCAGTCCCAGATGCTCATCAACACGATCGAGATGGAACATGCCCGACACGAACTCGAACGCTCGCAGCTGGAAGCCAAGATGGCTCGCATCCGGGCCGAGGAGCTCGACGACCAGGCGCACACCGACCCCCTCACCCACCTGTCGAATCGCCGGGCGCTCGACCGTGAACTTCCCTGGATGATGGGTCTCGCCGAGCGCGGCGTGCAATCACTCTGCGCCGCCATGATCGATTTGGACCACTTCAAGCAGGTCAACGACAGCTTCGGGCACGGCACGGGTGACCAGGTGCTCACCATCCTCGCGGCGATGCTGCGCACCATCACCCGCGGCACCGACCTGGCCGTGCGCGTGGGAGGGGAGGAATTTCTGCTCGTCTTCTCCGACACCTCGATCGACGCGGCCGCCCAGGCCTGCGAGCGTCTGCTCGCCTCCGTGCGCAGCTACAACTGGCACGATGTGGCTCCGGGTCTGGTCTGCACGGTGAGTGTGGGGCTGGCCGAGCTCGAACCCCACGAGACCGTGTCGGCGTGGCTTGCCCGGGCGGATGCCGCTCTCTACGACGCCAAGCACGCCGGCCGCGACCAGATCGCCATGGCGGCCCGCGACCTGCTGGTACCCGTCGCTCCCTGACCCCGCCGCCGCCCGCTGGTCGAGCCTGTCGAGACCCCTCAGGCAGACGACCCGAATTGCCCCTCCGTGCGGGCGTACGCGTCAGCCAAGCGGGATGAGGCGGCCCGAGCCGAACGAATGATCTGCACGATCAGGGCCACCAGAGCGGCCGTGCTGACCAGATACAGGACGACACCCCACGGAGCATGATCGCCGCCCGAGATCATGAACGTGTCTGCGAGGGACATGCCGGGCGCGAAGGCCACGAACATGTGGCCGGGAGCGGCGAAAACCAGGAGCACGAGGTAGGCCGCCACCACCAGGTCGGTTCGGCTGCTGCGCCGCGCGAGCGCCGTCACGAGAACGACCGCTGCCAGAACCACCCCGATCGCACCCCAACTGAGAACCCAATCGGCGGTGAGCGATTCATTGGCGTGGACCATATCAGCCCGGATCTGTTCCAGAGTGGACCCCGGCACAGCGGCCAGCGGGTTCCACACCAGTATCTGCAGCACACCGGCGATCGAGTACGCGGCAACGACCGCGAAGCCCCACCAGGCGGCTGCGGCGGCGCGGCGTGGCTGTTCCGTTTCCGTGTTCCCCATAGAGCCAACCTATCCGCGTTCCGCCCATCGTGAGCTGACGGACCCTCGCCGCACCGTCTCCGGCGCGAGCCGCAGTGGGACACCATCCGCCGGTCGAGGCGCGAGGCACGAGCGACCGAGGCCACGTGGGACGTGCTGCGGTGCCGGGCCCGGCTTGTGGGTAGCGTGCGGGATCTGGACTAGGGGTTCCAGCCGAGGCGGTGGCTCAACTCGCGGGCGGCGAGCTGGAGTGCGTCGAGGATTGAATCCTGCACGAGCGCCTGTGCCGGGCCCGGCAGAGTGGGGTCCGCCTGCACCGTGTACGCGTGGGTGATCGCGATGGCGGCCACGATTCGTCCGCTCCGGTCTCGCACCGGCATGGCGACAGACGCGAGGCCTTCCGTCACCTCACCGAACTCGCGTGCGAAGCCACGTCGACGCACGTCGTCGAGCCGGTTCAGAAACTCGGCGTGTGAGCGTGGTCCCCTGCCGGTGCGCTGCACAAAGGCGTAATTGGCGGGAAATAGCGCCTGCAACTGATCGTGCCCGAGGCCGGCAAGGATCATTCTTCCCGAAGCGGTGAGATGGGTGGGGAGACGAACGTCTTTGGCCGTGACGAGGGGGGCGCGGGACCGCGCCGTCTCTTCGTGAATGTAGAGCGTCTCGTGGCCGTGCAGAACAGCGAGGTGCGCTGATTCTCCGACGGCCATGACGAGTCGTTCCAGAACGGGGCGTCCGAACCGGGCCAACGGCACGTGGATGCCGAATGCCTGGCCGATTTCGAGTGCCGCGATGCCGAGGGCGTAGGTCTTCAATTCGGGCAGGTGGGTGACGTAACCGAGGGTCTGCATCCCCCGCAGGAGGCGAAATGTGGAGGAACGCGGCGAACCGATGGCGCGGGCGATCTGCGCGGCAGGCACGGGGTTCGCCTGGGTGGCCAGGTAGCTCAGAACCCGCAGGGGACGGAGCGATCGGTCGGTGCTGGGGCTCATGAAGGTTCTGCTTTCCGGGCAGAATCTCATATCTGAGACTGCATCCGCCGCTCTTACATTGTCCCCTGATGTGGGTTCACGGTTCGATGGACGTACGTAGAAAGGCCGGGGGGCATCCGTCACCCTGCCGACGCAGGTGTCAGGAGACAACGATGACCATGACCACCGAGGTCCCGAGAACCCGCACCCCGGGCATGTGGAGGCTCTTTGTCTACAGCGGCATAGGGGCGTTCATGTTCTTCGTTCCTCTCACGATCGGCGGCACGAGCACGATCATGCTCGACCACATCGTGACGTTCCTGCAGTCGAGCATTGGCCCGGTGCTGCCGTATTACGCACTCGCCATCATCCTGGCCGGCGCGGTGTATCCCTTCGTGACGGGAAGCTGGAAGACATCCGTCGTCAATACGGTGTTCTCGCTATTCAAGGTCGTGGGTCTGGTCGTCGGAGTCATGATGGTCTTCCGGGTCGGCCCGGCCTGGCTGTTCGATCCGGACATGGGCCCGTTCCTCTTCGACAAGCTGGTGATTCCCGTCGGGTTGCTCGTGCCGATCGGAGCCGTGTTTCTCGCGCTGATGGTCAGCTATGGACTGCTGGAATTCATCGGCGTGCTCGTGCAGCGGGTGATGCGCCCCATCTGGAAGACCCCGGGGCGATCGGCCATCGACGCGGTCGCCTCTTTTGTGGGCAGCTACTCACTGGGGCTGCTCATCACGAACCGGGCCTACAAGGACGGCAAGTACACCGCCCGAGAGTCGGCGATCATTGCCACCGGGTTTTCCACCGTCTCGGCCACCTTCATGGTGATCGTCGCCAAAACTCTCGATCTGATGGGCCAGTGGACGGCCTACTTCTGGGTGACGTTCCTCGTGACCTTTCTCGTGACGGCCATCACGGTGCGCATCTGGCCGCTGAACAGCATCCCCGACACGTACCATCCCGAGGCGACTCCGCAACCCGAAGACACTATTACCGGCAAACGGTTCTCGGTGGCCTGGGCGCAGGCTCGGGAATCCGTCGCCGCGGCCCCCTCGCTCGGAGTCAACGTGTGGCGAAACGTGCGCGATGGGTTGCTGATGGCGATGGCGATCCTCCCCTCCATCCTCTCCATCGGGCTGCTCGGGCTCGTTCTGGCCACCTACACGCCCGTCTTCGACTGGCTGGGCTACCTGTTCTATCCCTTCACCTGGGCGTTGCAGCTGCCGGAGCCGATGCTCGTGGCCAAGGCCAGCGCCGTGGGCGTGGCCGAGATGTTCCTGCC
Organism: Cryobacterium sp. MLB-32; assembly: GCF_000738085.1. GTDB lineage: Bacteria > Actinomycetota > Actinomycetes > Actinomycetales > Microbacteriaceae > Cryobacterium. The sequence goes on along the minus strand of NZ_JPRS01000017.1, from coordinate 27,098 downwards.
GGCGCTGCTCGTGGCGGGGTCCGTGCCGGTCGTCAAATTCGTCATTGGAGTGGTGTCGGTCTCCGGGATCATCTTCTTCTCGGCGCTCGTGCCCTGCATCATGGCTACGGATATCCCGATTCCGGTGTGGAAACTCGTGGTGATCTGGTTCCAACGCGTGGTGCTGACCCTCGTGATCGTGACGCCGATCGCGTTCCTGCTGTTCTGAGGCGGGGCGGGGTGGGGCTGCCTCGGGTTCGAGGCGGATGCTGTCGGCCGGTGGCGCTTTCGGAGAAGTAACGCTGGGGTGCGAGGTACGAGCGATCGGGACTGGGTGGGCGGGGAGGAAGCGCCGGTCGAGGCGAGAGGTACGAGCGATCGCGCTGGTCGGGCGCTTCGCGCCACCGTGGGAGGGAGAATTGCGCCGCGGTTTCCCCCTTCCGCTGGTCGAGGAACGCCGTCTGCGGCGCCGGTTGTCGAGCTTGTCGAGACACGAGACCGGGTGAGTCGAGTCTGAGAGTCGGGTTGCGCGGTCTCGATCTCGACAGGCTCGATCCAAGCGCTCCGTCGTCGCGCCTCGACCGGCGGAGGGGGTTCGACCAGCGGAGGGGGTTCGACCAGCGGGGAGGCTTGTGCGCCTACTTCGCGGCGAGCAGGCGCTCGACGCGGGGCTTCACCTCGGTGGCCAGCAGGGTGATCGATTCCATCAGGTACTCGTGCGGTAGTCCGCCGTGGTCGCCCTGCAGGAAGTGGCGCATGTGGCCGAGGTGGCCGTGCAGCGCCACGATGCGTTCGGCCACGTCGTCCGGGTCACCCACGAAGTAGGCGTTGGGGGCGTCGACCTGCGCCAGGTAGGAGCTGCGCTCCGGCGCCGGCCAGCCGCGCAACTTGCCCATCTCGATGTTGAGGTTGACCCAACCCGGGTAGAGGCGCTCCACGGCTTCCTTCTTGGTGGGTGCCACCAGGCCGAAGGTCGCGACAGAGACCTTGATGTTGTCCCCGGTGTGACCGGCCTGCGCGGCCGACTGGCGGTAGAGATTCGCCAGCGGAGCGAACCGGTGCGGCTGCCCGCCGATGATGGCGTAGGCGAGGGGGAGTCCGAGGCGGCCGGCACGGGCGGACGACGGGGCGCTGCCGCCGGTCGCAATCCAGATGGGAAGGGAGCCCTGTGTGGGGCGGGGCACGACGTCCAGCTGGGGGATCGATGGGCGAGCGGTGCCCGACCAGTTCACGGTCTCGCCGGTGCTGTTGTTCAGGGTGAGGAGCAGGTCGAGCTTCTGCGCGTACAGCTCGTCGTAGTCGTTGAGGTCGAAGCCGAAGAGCGGGAAGGTCTCCACGGATGATCCACGGCCGGCGGTGATCTCGATACGGCCGCCGCCGGAGATGGCGTCGGCGGTGGCGAACTGCTGGAAGACCCGCACCGGGTCATCCGTTCCGATGATGCTGGCGGCGCTGCCCAGCGTGATGCGTGTGGTGGCCGCAGCGGCGGCGGCGATGATGGCGCCCGGCGAGGAGGCCGGCATGGACAGGGTGTGGTGCTCGCCGACGCCGAAGTAGTCGAGGCCCACGGTGTCTGCATGCACGATGGCATCGAAGAGGTTCTTGATGGCCTCCGCAGTGGAGCGCTGGCTTCCGTCCGGGTTGAGCTGGGTGTCGCCGAAGCTGTACGCGCCGATTTCCACTGTGTTCTCCGATGCTGGGGGTTGGTATGACTACGCTGCGAGGGGTGGCTGCACGAGAGCGCGCAGCTGGGGAGCGGTGTGGCTGCCGGTGAAGATCGCGGTGGCCGGCTGGAATGCGCGGCCGGCGGCGAGCGGTCCGGCGTCGACGGCGTCGTAGCCGAGGCGGTCGATGAAGCCCATCACGAACTGTTTGGCGGCTTCGTCATCCCCGGCCACGGCCAGGGCCCGGCGGCGGGGGTCGGCGACGGGCTTGTCGTCTTCTTCGAGCTCGTGATAGCCGATGTGGTTGAGGGATTTCACGACGCGGGCGCTCGCCAGGAACTGCTCGACGACCTCGCTCGAGGTGCGTGCGCCGTCTTCGAAGTCATCGAAAACGCCGTCGACGGGGGCCCAGTAGTTCATGGCGTCGACAACGATCTTTCCGGCCAGGTCGGCCGGGTTCAACGAGCGATACTTGTGCAGCGGGATGGCCAGGATCACCAGATCGGATGCGGCGGCCTCGCTCGATTCGACGGCCTCGGCACCCGGGGTGACGATATCCACCAGGAGAGCGTTGTCCGCGGCGGGCTTCGCGGTGGCGATGCGCACTCGGTAGCCGGCCTTCAGGGCCTGCCGGGCCAGTGCGGTGCCGACACGGCCGGCGCCGAGGATTCCGATCGTGGGTTGCATGCGGGCTCCTCAGGCTCATCAAGAACTGTGCTGTCTTACCGATCCTACGTCGGGCAGAATATCTATGCAAATGCATGCAATGGTTCCGTCGAGCAGGCGGTCAGGCGGAGGCGCGTCGCACGAACGTCGTGGGCAGGATGGTGTGGCGCGTGACCTCGGTGTCGCCCGCGAGGAGGCGCAGCAAACCGTCGGCCATCAGGTAGCCCGCTTCCTCGGATGGCTGGCGAATGGTCGTGAGGGGGACGCTCGCGGAGACGGCGGAGGGGCTGTCGTCGAAGCCGACGACGGCCACATCCTCGGGAACGGCGCGTCCCCGAGCGCGCAGCACCTCGAGCACGCCCGTGGCCATCAGGTCGCTCGCCACGAACAGCGCGTCGATGTCGGGAACGCGATCGAGCAGCCGTTTCGTGGCCAGAGCGGCTCCCGCGGCCGTGAAGTCCGCGTGCTCCACGGCATCCGTTTCACGACCGGCCTCGGCCATCACGGCCGTGAAGCCGGCGAATCGATCAAGACCGGCGGGCATGTCCAGCGGGCCGGTGATGGTGCCGATTCGGCGGCGGCCGGCGTCGACGAGATACCGGGTCGCATCCGCGGCTCCTGCCGAGTTGTCCACGTCAACGAAGTACACATCGGCGGCGGCTTCAATCGACGGTCGCCCGCCGAAGACCAGCGGCAGGGCGCCCACGATGCCGGCAACGAAGGCGTCGCCGGTGTGGTGCGACACGATCAGGGCACCGTCGACGTTGCCCGAGCGCAGATACCGCATGGTCTTGTTGCCGGGGTCGCTCGCGGCCACGAGCAGGTTCAGCGTGTAGTCGCTCGCGTCCAGGCGCCTCGTGATGCCCTGCACGATGGCGGCAAAGTAGGGATCTCCGAAAAACATGGCCAGGTTTTCGGGCACCACCAGCGCGATGACCTGCGTTCGGCGGTTCACGAGGGACCGGGCTGCCCGGTTGGGCACGTAGTGCAACTGGTCGATGGCGGATTGCACCACGGCCTGAACGTCGGGACGTACCTTGGGCGAGCCGTTGACCACCCGGCTCACGGTCGCCCGCGACACCCCCGCCGCTGCGGCCACCATTTCCAGGGTGGGCAGGCGTGCGGCGGGGGCGAGGTCGGTCGTCATTCTGTCAGCATAGGCACAAGCGATCGATTCCGAATGATCGCCGCGTAGGCGTTCCCGCTGTCTTTCACCGTGCGCTGCTGGGTGCCGTAGTCCACGCGCACGATCCCGAATCGCTTGGCGTAGCCCCACGCCCACTCATAGTTGTCGAGCAACGACCAGTAGAAGTAGCCCTTCACGTCGACTCCGGAGTGGATGGCGTCGAGCACGGCACCGAGGTGAGCGGTGAGAAAGTCGGTCCGGTCGGCATCCGCTACCCGGCCGTCATCACTGACCACGTCGTCGTACGCTGCACCGTTTTCGGTGACATACAGGCTCGTGGCCAATGCGCCGGTGTACTCCCGGTCGACTCGCCGCAGCAGCTCGGTGAGCCCGGCGGGCTGCACCTCCCAGTCCATCGCGGTGAGAGGGAGCCCCTGGGGGTGGTGAAAGACGCCATCGGCGGCGGGGAACGGGGAGCGAATGACCCGAGTGGTGGGCGCTTCGCCGGGTAGCGGATGTTCCGCCGCCCGATCGCTCACCAGCTCACCGTGGTAGTAGTTCACGCCCAGGGCGTCGATCGGCTGGCTGATCTGCGCCAGGTCGCCGTCGCGAATCACCGCATCGAGTCCCAGCCCGGCCACGTCGTGGAGCATGTCGGCCCGGTACTCGCCGCGAAAGATCGGGTCGAGGAAGAAGCGGTTGAATTGCCCGTCGATGCGGCGGGCGGCGTCGACATCGCCGGGGTGGGTCGGGTCGACGGGCTTGGCGACGGTGAGATTGAGGGTGATGCCCAGATTGAGGTTCGGGTCGCGCTGCCGCAGTGCGTCGACGGTGAGGCCGTGCGCGAGGAGCAGGTGGTGGCCAGCGGCGAGACCGGCCTCCTTGCTCTGGCGTCCGGGAGCGTGTGCCCCGGCCGTGTAGCTGAGAAAGGAGGAGCACCACGGTTCGTTGAGGGTGGTCCAGATGTCGACGCGGTCGCCGAGGGCATCGTGCACGCCGAGGGCGTAGTCGCGAAAACGTTCGGCGGTGTCGCGATTGGCCCAGCCGCCCCGGTCTTCGAGGGTCTGCGGCAGGTCCCAGTGGTAGAGCGTGAGCCACGGCTTGATGTTCGCCGCGGCGAGCTCGTCGACGAGCCGGGAGTAGAAGTCGAGACCGAGCGGGTTGAACGCGCCGCCGTCGGGCTGTACGCGCGCCCAAGACGTGGAGAAGCGATAGGTCTGCAGGCCGAGTTCGCTCATGAGGGCAACGTCGTCGCGGTAGCGGTGATAGTGGTCGCAGGCCACATCGCCGTTGTCGGCGTTGATGACGGCACCGGGCACGCGGCTGAACGTGTCCCAGATGGAATCGGTTCGACCGTCTTCGTGGGCGGCGCCTTCGATTTGGTAGGCGGCGGTGGCGGCTCCGAAGAGGAAGTCGCGGGGGAAGGGGCGTGCGGAAGTCATGGGGTCCTCAATGTGAAGCGAATGCGGCGGGAAAGAGATGGCGGGTTAGCCTTTGACGGCGCCCTGCATGATGCCGGTGACGAGCTGCTTGCCCAGGAAGATGAAGACGAGGATCAGCGGAATAATCGATAGCACGACCCCGGAGAGCACGAGCGAGTAGTCCACAAAGAACGCGGCCTGCAGCTGTTGCAGGGCCACCGGCAGGGTGGGGTTGCCCGGGTCGAGCACGATGAACGGCCAGAAGAAGTTCGTCCAGGTGCCCACGAACGTGAAGAGGGCGAGCATGGCGGCGGCCGGTCGGGCGGCGGGCAGTCCGACATGCCAGAAGCTGCCGAGCATGCTGGCGCCATCCATGCGCACGGCTTCGATGAGTTCGTCGGGCAGGGCGTCGCGCAGGTATTGGGTCATCCAGAACACCCCGAAGGCGGTCACCATGGCGGGGGCGATCACGGCCCACAGGCTTCCGGTCCAGCCGAGCCGGCTCATCACGATGAACAGCGGTACGACGCCCAGCTGGGTGGGGATGGCCATCGTCGCGATCACGAAGATGAGCAGCCCTTCCCGGCCGCGAAACTTGAGTTTCGCGAAGGCGTACCCGGCGAGGGTGGAGAACATCACCACGCTGATGGACACGGCCGAGGAGACGATGATGCTGTTCATCAGGGCGGTCCAGAACGGGATCGTGTCGATCACGCGCAGGGCATTGGCCACGAAGTTGCCGCCGGGGATCCAGAGCCAGCCGGGCTGGTTCAGGGCGGAGGCGTCCTGGCTGCCGATCAGGAACGACCACCAGATGGGAAAGAAGGAGGCGCCGAGCACGGCGAGGAGCACGCCGTAGACCCACAGGCGGGGTGGGCGGTCGTAGCCGCCGACGTTGCGGCTCATCGGGTGCCCTTCGTGGGTGTGACACGTGTGATCGTGGCGACGCGTTCGGTGGTAGCGGCGATGCGCCGGCTCACCAGAAAGTTGATGAGGGCGATCAGCACGATGATGAGGAACAGCAGCCAGGCGACAGCGGATGCGCGGCCGAAGTCGCGTTGGCCCCAGCCCAGCTCGTAGATGTAGAGGGTGAGGGTCTGCCATTGTCGGTTGGCGCCGCCCTGACCGGCCTGGTCGAACATGCGCGGCTCGTCGAAGATCTGCAGCCCGCCGATGGTGGAGGTGATCACCACGAAGATGATCACGGGGCGCAGCAACGGAATGGTGATCGACCAGAAGGTGCGCAGCCGGCCGGCTCCGTCGAGGGTGGCGGCTTCGTAGTAGTCGCGCGGTACCGCCTGCATGGCGGCCAGGAAGATCAGGGCCGTGTAGCCGGTCCAGCGGAAGTTCACCATGGTCGCGATCGCGATGTGGCTGGGGATCACGTCGACGTGCCAGCGCACGGGTTCGCCGCCGAGGGCGATGATCACGTCGTTGATCAGGCCGTACCGGTCGCCGAACAGATCGCTGAAGATGAGGGCGACGGCCACCGGGGCCACCACGTAGGGCAGCAGCACACCCATGCGCCAGAACGTCTTAGCGCGCAGGTTGCTGTCAAGAAAGGCGGCGATGGCCAGGGCGAGCACCATCTGCGGGATGGAGGAGAGCAGAAAAATACTGAATGTGTTGCGCAGCGAGGTCCAGAAGTATGGCTGGGAGAGGACGGTGCCGTAGTTCTCCAGGCCGATGAAGTCGCCCTGGCCGCCGATCAGGTTCCAGTCGTGCAGGGAGACCCACGCGGTGTAGGCGAGGGGAAACAGTCCCACCAGGCCGAACACGATGAAGAAGGGGGAGATATAGAGGTAGGGCGAAAAGCGCACGTCCCACCGGCTGAGGGTGTGGCTGAAGGCAATACGACGGATGCTGCGGGCATCCGTTCTGATCGCAATGGACATTTCGGGTTCCTCGCGGCCGGTGGTGCATGGAGAGGGGAGTGCCGGGTGCAGCGGGGCTGCACCCGGCGGAGGGGTGGCGGTGCGGACAGACTGGCGGCCGGCGCGCGGGTCGGGTCGATCAGCCAGGTAATCAGCCCGGGTCGATCAGCCGAGGTCGATCAGACCGGGTGGATCAGCCGAGGTAGATCAGCCGAGCGCGTTCACGTCGGAGACCCACTTGTCCCAGCTCTCGTCGGCCGTCATCAGGCCGTCTTCAACGCGGGTGAGGGCCTGCTGCATGGCATCGTTGATGGCGAAGTACTTCTCGCCCTTGAACGGCGTCACCTCAACGGCGGCAGCGCGGTTGGCGAGAATCTGTCCCGTGGGGGCGTTGTTGAAGAAGGCATCGGTGCTCTCGAGCAGGTCAGGGCTGGCGAGGGCGTCGACCTGGCTCGGGAAGGTGCCCTTGGAGGCGAAGGCGGAGAGCTGCTGCTCGGGGGCGGTGAGCCAGGCGGCGAGCTTCTGGGCTTCCTTCGGGTGTGCGGACTGCGTGGGTACGGTGAGGTAGGAGCCGCCCCAGTTGCCGCCGCCGCCGGGGAAGGTATCGGCGATGTCCCAGCCGGTGACGCCGTCGGCGTTGCCCTCGATCACACCGAGCATCCAGCCCGGGCAGAGCATGGTGGCGAAGCCATCGTCCTGGAAGCTGGACGTCCAGTCGCTGCTCCACTGGGCGAGGTGCGCGGACAGATCGGTGCTGGCGCCGAGAACGCTCGCGTAGGCAGCCTTGATTTCGGGGTTCTCCGTGGCGATCACGGTGCCGTCGGAGTCTTCGTAGGGGTTCTGGATCTGGTTCACGACGCCCTGCCAGGTGGCTCCGGCGGAGTCGAACCAGGGCACGTTCGTGCCGGCCGCTTCGAACTGTGCGCCGGCGGCATAGTAGCTGTCCCAGCTATCGCCGAGCATGTCGGCCACGGCCGCGCGGTCGGTGGGCAGGCCGGCGGCGGCGAAGAGGTCGGAGCGGTAGCAGACGCCCTCGGGGCCGATGTCGGTGCCGTAACCGATCAGCTGGCCGTCGGCGGTGGTGGCGGCGTCGGTCTTCCAGGAGAGCCAGCGGCCGTCCACGTCGGCGGCCGCGAGGTCGACGAACTGGTCGGGGTACTGCAGCAGTTCGGGAAGCCAGTCCACCTCGATGGCTTCGATATCGCTCAGTCCGCTGCCGGCGGCGAGCCGTGTGGTGAGGTTGTCGCGGGCCTCGTTGGTGGTCGCAGCCTTCTTGTGCACGATGGTCACGTTGGGGTTGGCGGCCTCGTAGGCGCCGAACAGGTCTTCGTAGCCGAACTCGTTGAACGTGGCGACGGTCAGCTCGACCTTTCCGTCGGCGGAGTCGGTGGAACCAGTCGTTGCGGAGCATCCCGTTGCCAGCAGGGCAATGGATGCTGCGCCGGCGACGGCGGTAAAAATGGTGCGCGGGAAACGCTTCACGGTCACTCCTTTGTGTGTGCTGCGAAGGTCTGTGATCGTCTCTAACAGGGCGTGAGAGCGCTCTCATGAGCAGTGATTCGAGAGTAGCGGCCGGTCGCGGCGTTCGTCAAGAGAGCGCTCTCACGGAATGGTCACGGTTGTGTCACGGCGGTCGCGGCGGCGACGGCGGTGACGGCGGTCGCGGCGAAGCTGCCTGGCCGCGCCAGCGCATCCGGGGCGGACTCACCCGTGGCAGTGGGAACGTCATCCGCCGCATCTCGTCGCAGAAGTGATGCGGGCGCCGAGGTGAAGGGGCCCGGCGACGACCGGCCTATTCGGTCGGCGCCGGGTGGCATCTAACTCTTGTAGTGCGGGCCGTCGTGGCCCTTCGGTGTCGGTACCGGTGGCCGCCCGCCGCGACGCGGAGTTCTCTTGGGATCGACGGTGGCCGGCGGGATGAAGTAGACCACGTTGTCTCTCACGACGATGTCCCAGCCTTCGCGGTGGATCCGATGATGGCAAGCACTGCACAGCATCAAAATGTTCGATTGGTTCGTCGGCCCATCCTGCGATTTGTACCAAATGATGTGGTGCCCTTCGGCATAGCTCGGTGGCCTGTTACAGCCCGCGGTAGCGCACTCGCCGTCTCGTTCGATCGCCGCGAGTTTCTGCGCCCGGGTGAAGAGCCGCTTCCCGAGCCCGAAATCGAGCACTTCACTCTTCCCGCCGAGGACCATCGGAATGAGGCACGCTTCCGCGGCCATTTTCCTGGCCGTGAAGGCGGAGATTGGCTGCTCGATCCCGTCGAGCTGGGCCTCCCCAAGCCCGGTCTGCAGGGATTCAAGGGACATGCGCACGATGATCGTCGTGTGATCCAGGGCACCGAGCCCTTCCGTGCAGGAGAGCGCGTGGCGCACGATATCGACGAAGGCGTCGAAGTTCAGCTGCGGCATTGTGCGACCGTCCCCGATGATCTCGTGATTGTCACCGCACCCGTCGGGGTCTTCCTTCGCCTCAAACCGTGGTTTGCGCAGCTCGGCACCGACCATTCCGTCGATCGCGGTGTCCAGGAACGCGGCCGACACCGGGTCGGCGTCGAGAATGTACCGTTTCATCCCGTTGGGCTGCACCAGCCGGGTCAGGGCCCGCCGGGAGACGAGCACCTCCTCGCGGGGTTCGACGCCGTCGACGTCGAGAGCGTCGCGGTAGCGTACGGAGAGTTTCCGCACCGAGTCCACCGGGTTGGTCGCCGCGAACTCCACCAGTTCCTTCTCCGCCGCGATCATGTCGTCGGTCGTCGCTCGCGGTGCCGCCTGGCCCAGGTTCGCCGTGATGAACAGCGCCGAATCCACCGGCAAGGCCCCGGCAGCGAGGGCCTCGGCGACCTCCGGGAATTCCGGCGGTAGAGCCTCGCCGATCAGGCTCATCCGTGGCCTGGTCGCCGCCCCGACTCGACAGAGCCGACCCGCCTCCGCCATCGAGATATGCCCGATGTCAGTCAGTGCGGCGGCCGCATTTCTGTTGCCGGTTCGGGCGGAGATGCTGTGCGGCCCCGAATCGTGCTCGAACCGGTCCTGCAGTTCACCCGCCGCCTGCACGAGTAGCGCCTGGCCCTGCCGTACCGCCGCGAAACTGGCCTCCACCACGGCCAACAGCCCCGCGTCGGTCATCCGCTGCAGTTCCAACCCGGCACTCGGTCGTTCCTCCGAACACACCCCACCGCCCAGGGCTCGAGAGTACGTGTCGGCGAGTGCCGCCGTGCTCTCGATGAGGAGGTCCGTTGAAGTGGTCATGGCATAATTTTCCCAGCCACCACCGACACTGGAGCGACCTAAACGGCCCTGATCGGGCATTTCTGTGCACAACTCGCAAAGAATTTACCTGTGGAGGAGAAACATCAGCCGGCGCGGCTCAGTCTCCGCGCGTGGATGTGCTGGTGAATCACGAATGTGTCGTGCCGGCAGCATTGGGCGTGGTGAGGCCGCCGGAGCTACTGGGGTGGGCAGCCTGGTCCCGCTCCGTGACTGACCCCACGGCGGCTCGCGCGGCGGCGGCGTCGAGCAATTGAGCGAGGTGAACACCGCGGCGGTCGCTGAGGTCTTCGAGTTGGGTTCGGCAGGAGAAGCCGTCGGCCAGCACGATCGCATCCGCGGCCGCGGCGCGCACGGCCGGCAGCAACTGCTGCTCAGCCACGGCGACGGAGATATCGTAATGACCGCGCTCGACACCGAAGTTGCCGGCGAGGCCGCAGCATCCGCCCAGCTGTTGCACGTCGGCACCGGCCTCCTTCAGCAGGGCCGCGTCGGGGCTCCAGCCCATTACCGCGTGGTGATGGCAGTGCGGCTGGGCGACGACGGTCGTTCCGGCCAACGACGGCGGAATGTAGTCCGGTCGGGTGGCCAACAGCTCGGCCAGCGTGTGCACGGCGCGGGCGACCGGACGGGCGCGTTCCTCGCCGAGGAGCTCCAGCGCGTCCGAGCGAAGCACCCCGGTACACGAGGCTCCAGGCCGACGATCGGGATGCCTGCCGCGGCTGTCTCGGTCAGGGTGTCGACGGTTTTGCCCAGAATTCGGCGGGCTCCATCCAGCTGCCCGGTGGAAATCCACGTCAAGCCGCAGCAGAGCGGCTGTGCGGGAACGCGCACGTCGAAGCCGGCCGATTCGAGCACCCTCACGGCAGATTTTCCCACCTCGGGGCTGAACGAGTTGGTGAAGGAGTCGACCCACAGCAGCACCGGCGTTGTGCCCGGGCGCGACGGTATGGCCGATCGCGCGGCGAACCAGTCATGGAAGGTCTGCTCGGTGAAGCGGGGGATGGTGCGGCGGTGGTCTACGCCGGCCAGCCGCAGCGCGAGACGGTTGATGCCCGGCAACGTCACGAGGCGGTTCAGCAGCCGGGGCGCCACGGCGGCGAGCCGGGCCCATCGCGGCAGCCAGCCAAGCGAATAATGGGTGAGCGGACGCAGGCGTCCCTTGAAGCTTTGGTGCAGCACTTCGGCCTTGTATGCAGCCATGTCCACGCCGGTGGGGCAATCCGAGGCGCAGCCCTTGCACGACAGGCAGAGGTCGAGCGCGTCGTGCACCTCGGGTGAACGCCAATTCGTGCCGCCCTGGTTGATCATCTCCTGCAGCACGCGGGCGCGGCCACGGGTCGAGTCCTTTTCGTCGCGGGTGGCGAGGTATGACGGGCACATCACGCTGTCGCCCGTGTTCTCGGCGCGGCAGAGTCCCACGCCGGTGCAGCGGTGCACCGCCTGGCTGAAGTCGCCGCCATCGTGGGCGTAACTCAGCGCCAGTCCGGATTTCAGGGGGGAGGCCTGGGCCACGCGGATATCGGCGTCCAGCGGTCGGGGTTCGACCACAATGCCGGGGTTGAGGATGTTGTCCGGGTCCATGAGCCCCTTGACCTTGCCGAACAGGGCGATCGCGTCGGAGGTGTACATGGCCGGCAGCAGTTCGCTGCGCGCCCGGCCGTCGCCGTGCTCGCCCGAGAGCGATCCCCCGAACGATGCCACCAGTCGGGCGGCCTCGGTCACGAAGGCGCGGAACACGGCGGTGCCGTCGGACCGGCCGAAGGGAATGTCGAGACGCACGTGCACGCATCCGTCGCCGAAGTGGCCGTAGGGAAAACCGGTCAGTCCGTGCTCGATCAGCAGCAGGTCGAAGGCTCGCAGGTAATCCCCGAGGCGGTCGGGCGGCACGGCGGCGTCTTCCCACCCGGAGTGCGCCGGTGCGCCGGCGGGCGATCGCCCGGCAAGGCCCGCGCCGTCTTCTCGAATCTTCCAGAGCGCGCTCGCCTCGTGGGCATCCGTCACGATCCTGGCGCGACCGGCGGATGCCAGACGGCTGAGTTTCTCGGCACGGCTCGCCACCTCGGCGGCGTCGCTTCCGGACACCTCCACGAACAGCCACGCGTTGCCGGCGGGTAGTTCCGGCACAGCCGCGGGCCCCCGGCGGGTACGAACCACGTCGACGATCCGGGAATCGAGGCCCTCGCAGGCCGTGGGGGTGAGCGGGAGAACCTGCATGACGGCATCACCGGCCGAGCCGATGTCGGCGAACCCGAGCACAACCAGAAGCTTGTGCGGGGCATCGACGACGAGGCTCACCCCGGCCTCCAACACCACCGCGAGGGTGCCTTCGCTGCCCACGAGGGCGCGCCGGAGGTCGAAATCGCGCTCCGGCAGCAGGTGTTCGAGGGCGTACCCCGACATCTGGCGGCCGAAACTCCCGAGCTCCGTGCGAATCGTCGCCAGCTCCGAGCGCACCAGGGCTCGGAGCGCCTCGGTCAGCGGGGTCTCCGGGGGAGCGCCGGCGCCGAGGAACAGGCGCTGGCCGCCGCCCGTGATGACGTCGAGGTGGGTCACATTGTCGGCGGTGCGCCCGTAGGCCAGGGTGCGAGAGCCGCAGGCGTTGTTGCCGATCATTCCGCCGATGGTGCAGCGGGTATGAGTGGACGGGTCAGGGCCGAAGCGCAGACCGTGCGACATGGCAGCCTTCTGCAGGGTGGCATGCACGGTTCCCGGCTGCACGACGGCGGTCTTGCCTTCCGCATCGAGGCTGAGCACCTGGTTCATGTGGCGGCTGAAGTCCAGGATGACGCCGGTGCCGATCGCATTTCCGGCCACGGAGGTGCCGGCACCACGGCTGGTCAGGGCGATCCCGCGGCTGCGGCACACCGCGAGCGTCGCGAGCACCTCGTCCGCGTCGTGCGGAAAGACCACCAGTGACGGCACCACGCGATAGAGGGACGCGTCGCTTGAGTAGGCGGCGCGCGTGGTGGCATCCGCGCGCACGTCCTGCACGCCTTCGGCGTGCAGGGCCGACGTCAGGGACAGGGGAAGGGCGATGTCAACGGGCATGAATGCGGGATCTTTCGTGAAGAATCGGGAAGGACATTATCGCCTCGTGGGGTCAAAGTGCGTGAGCTCGTCGGGGGCTGTTCCCGTCATGATCTGCCGGGCGAGCAGGCGACCGCTCACCGGTCCGAGCACGATGCCCCACATGCCGTGCCCGCCGGAGGCGAAGACGCGACTGGAGCGGGTGCGACCGATCACGGGAAGCCCATCGGGTGTCACCGGTCGCGCGCCCACCCACACGTCACGCATGCTGGACCAGTCGACGCCGGTCATGAGCGGACGCACCGCGTTGCGCACCGAGTTCGCCCGCCGGGAGTTGAGACGGGTGTCGGGGTGCCGAAATTCCATCGTGCCGGCGATGCGCAGTGCGCCGCGGTAGGGAGTGCCCACAACTCGCTGGGTCGGAAAATAGAGTGCCCCGGTCGGTGTGTGGGCGGTGTCGACGGTGAAGGAGTACCCCCGGCCCGACTGCACGCCCACCTTCACCCCGAGGCGGCGGGATAGGCGGGGCAGCCAGGCGCCCGTGGCGATCGCGACGGCGTCCGCCCGAATGGTGTCCCCGGCACTGGTCAGCACGGACGCGGAAACCGCATCGTCCTGAACGTCGGTCACGGCGCAGTTCTCCATAATTTTGCCGCCGCGGGCCCGAACCGACTCGGCGAGGGCCAGCACGAATGCGCCCGGGTCGATGTAGCTCTGGCCGTCAACGCGCACGGCGTGCGTGATGGCGGGAGCGAAGAGCGCCGTGTCGTTCGGGTCGGTGGTCGCCTCGAAGGACAGGTCCTGGCCGACGTGCCGGAGGTGTGCCAGCTCGGTTGTGTAGGCCTGCGCCGCCGACGCGGTGGTGAACCCGAGGGTGATCGGGGCCGGCGTGAGCGTTGCGTGCACGCCCGCGGCGATCAGCTCCGCAAAACCCGCTTCCGCGAGGTGGGTGATGGGTTGCAGTGAGGTGAGGGTCTTCAGCCACCGCGCGGCCGTCATATTGCGGCTGAATCTGAGCAGAAACCTGAGAAGCTCCGGGTCCAGTCGTGCCGGGATGGACAGGGGCGCGTCGCGGTCGACCAGGCCCTTGAGTGCGTGGCGCCAGGCACCCGGTTCGGCGAGCGGGGTGACGAGGCCAGGGGAGACCCAGCCCGCGTTTCCCCAGCTCGCCCCCTGTCCGATCATTCCCCGGTCGAGCACGGTCACCCGGGCGCCCTGCTCCTGCAGGTGCCAGGCGAGTGACAAGCCAATGATTCCGGCGCCGACGACGACGGTTGACTCTGGTGCAGTGGTGGTCATGGGTGCGTCCTGACTAGAGGTGCTTGCTCATGGATTTTTCGAGCCAGACGGACAACCAGGTGGCCGGGATCGAGATGGCCGCGTAGAGCAGGCCGGCGGCGACGAAGACCGTGAGGTACTTGAAGGTGGAGGAACCGGTCGAATAGGCCTGGCTCATCAACTCGGGTACCGCCACGGAGTAGGCCAGCGATGTCGTCTGGAACAGCAGCACGGCGAAGCCCATCAGGGAGGGGAGTGCGATGCGCATTCCCTGCGGGATGATGACGAAACGCATCGTATCCGCGCGGCTCATGCCGAGCGCCTGTGATCCTTCGATTTCGCCTTCGGGCACGGCTTGCAGGCCGCCGCGGATGAGCTCCCCGGAGTAGGCCGCGGTGGTCCACGTGAGCGCGAGGCACGCCGAGGCGAGGGAGCTCAGGGTGATGTTCGCATTGGGCAGTCCGTAATACATCAGCTGGAGAAGAACCAGGGCGGGGGCGCCGCGGCCCACTTCGACGAAGAAGATCGATACGAAACGGAAGATCTTGTTCTTCGCCGTGACCCCGAAGGCGAATATCAGGCCGATCGGCAGCCCGAAAAGGAGGCTGGCTCCGGTGAGGAGCAGGCTGATGCGGAGACCGCCCAACAGGGCGGGGGCGAAGGTGGTGAAATCCTCGAAGAATGTATTCATCGCGTCACCGTTTTTCTCATGCGGATGTCGATACTGCGTGACAGCATTCCCAACGGAACACTGAGCACGATGTATACGGCGGCGGCGACGAAGTACACCGTGATGCTGCCGCCGGATTGCCGGGCGTAGTGATTGGACATGAACACGATTTCGGCCACGCCGATGGTGGATGCGATCGAGGAGTCTTTGAGGAGGCCGATGGCGAAGGTTGTGTAGGCGGGAATGGCTGCCCGCCAGGCCTGCGGAGCGATGATGCGTGCCCAGATGGTGGTGCGGTCAAGACCCAGCGCCGAGCTGGCCTCCCACTGGCCGGCATGCACGGCGGTGAGCGCGCCGCGATAGATCTCCGCAAGGTAGGCGGCCGCCACGAGGCCGAGGCCCAGCACTCCCGCCTGCAGGGACGTCAATCGAATCGCGCCCACGGAGATTCCGTAATACAGGATGAAAAGCCAGACCACCGGCGGTATTCCACGCAGGAGATCGACGAGACCACGGCAGAGCAGCCACACGAATCGGTTGTGGCTCCGGAGCCCGGCGACGAGCGGGAGAGCGAGGACCGAACCGATCAGGAGGGCGAGCACCGTCACGAGGATGGTCATCGGCAGGCCGATCAGAATGGCCAGCAACATGTCCATGACTCACCGGTCCAGAACGGCCCGCAGGAACCGACGGGTACGTTCGTGCTGCGGGTCCTGCAGAATCTGTCGGGGTGGGCCGCTCTCGATGATGCCGCCGTCGGCCATCACCACGAGTTCGTCGGCCACGTTGGCCGCAAAGGCCATTTCGTGCGTGACGACGATCATGGTCATGCCTTCTCCGGCGAGTTCCTTCATGACCTCGAGAACCTCCACGCCGACCTCGGGGTCGAGTGACGAGGTGGGCTCATCGAAGAGCATCACCCGCGGGTCGAGCGCGAGCGCTCGGGCGATGGCGATGCGTTGCTGCTGTCCGCCGGAACACCGCGAGGGGTACTGGTCGGCCTTGTCAGCTAGGCCCATGCGGGTGAGAAGCTCCATGGATTTGGCGTTGGCCTCGTCCCGGCTCTTCTTCAATACGCGCTCTTGCGGCAGGCTCACGTTGCGCAGCACGGTGAGATGGGGAAACAGGTTGAAATGCTGGAACACCATGCCGGCGCTGCGTCGCAGCGCGGCGAGATCCTTGGGGTTCACCCGTTCGCCGGCCGTGAGGTGGTGTCCGTCGATCTCGATTTCGCCGCTGTCGGGCTGTTCGAGAAGGTTGAGGCAGCGCAGCAAGGTGCTCTTGCCGGCGCCGCTGGGGCCGATCATTGCCGTCACGGTTCCGGCCGGGATGGCCAGGGAGACATCGCGAAGAACCACGGTGTCACCGTAGGCCTTGGCCAGGTGCCGAACCTCGACGACCGGCTTGGTCACGGTGACGGGCGTCTGGTTCATGCGGACACCGGTGAAATTGCGTTGGCGGGGGCATCCGTCGTGAGGGCGGTGTAGACGGCCGTGGCGACGGCGAGGTCTTCCCAGGGCATCCCCGTGGTCTTGAACACGGCTGGTCGGCTGTGGTCGATGCGGGCGCGTCCCTGCACGAGGTCCGCGACGGTGACCAGTTCCGTCGGTGCTGCGATGGCTCCGGAGGTCAGGGCCATCACGACGTCGCCGGCCTCGCGAAGCGCACTGTCGAGGGATTCGACGCAGACCGTGGCGCGCTCCATGAGGGCATCGTCGAGTTCTCGTTCTCCCGGAACGTGCGACCCCATGGCGACGACCACGGCCGAGTCGGCGACCAGGCGGCCGTCGAAGAGCGGTTCGGCGGCGCTGGTGCAGCACACGATCAGGTCAGCGTGTCGAACGGCATCGACGCCGGCCGTGCGGGCGTCGATTCCCCGCGATCGGGCCCGCTCGGCGAGTGCCTCCGCGCGTTCCCCCGACCGGCCGATGATCTCCACGGAGGTGACCTCGAAAACGTCGGTGAAGGCGCGGATGTGTTCCCAGGCCTGCACCCCCGTGCCGAAGACGACGAGTCGCTTCGGCCCGGGGGTGGCGAGCTGCAGGGCTCCGAAAGCGGATACCGCTGAGGTGCGCATTCCGGTGAGGGTCGTACCATCCATGACGGCCAGCGGTCGCTGGTCGCCGCCCCCGAAGAGAACATACAGTCCCTGGATGACGGGGCTCCCCACGTGGGTGTTGCCCGGGGTGATCGTGAGGAGCTTGCTCCCCACATAGTCACCCAGGGTGGACGGCATCTGCATCAGCAGCCCCGAGGTGGTGTCCACGCGTGATCGCGGTGAATCCTCTTCGGGGTTGAAGCCGGAAAGCAGTACCGCTTCCAGCGCGTTGACGGCCTGGGTGGTGGACATCGATGCGTCGATGGTGGGGCCATCGACGAACAGAGGGCCTGCACTGATCGTGGGGAGGGTACTGGTGGCACTCATGGAGTGGCCGGCCTTTCGCTGGGGGAGAATGCTCGGGTTGTCGGGAGCCGGTGCTGCTACTGCACGAGGCGCGGTTCGCCGGTTTCGCCGGACGTTGCCGGGAGCCCGTTGGCCACGAGGATGCTTTCGATGGAACCGTCGGTCTTCATGGCGGCGATGGACGTGTTCAGGGCCTCCGTCAGCGCGGTGTTGCTCTTGGTGTGCGGAAAGCCGATCTGCGCGGGTTCCTGCGACGCAACGACGCGGCTGTCAGCGGCGACCGCCTTGACGGTTGCGTCGGCCGAACCGTCGTACATGAGGGCGGCGGAGCCGTATCCATCGAGACCCACCTGAATTCGACCGGCCTCATAGTCGGCCTTCATCTCGACCGCGCTGGGGTAGATCGTGAGGTTGTCACCCATGACCGTCTTCATGTCAGGCACCCAGAGATACCCGTCGACGGTGCCAACCTTGAGGGCTTCCATAGCACTGACGTCCACAATGCCATCGGCGCTGATGGACGCCATCTGGTCGGTGTAAATGGGATCGGACAGGCCGACGATCTCGGCGCGGGCGGCGGTGCGGTAGTAACAGCCGATGGCCACGTCGACACGGTCGCTCTGCACGGCGGGAATGGTGCCGGCATAGGAGGTGCTCTGCGTGGTGACGGTCAGGCAGTTGCGTTTTGCGAAGCTGTTGAGGATTTCGGCGTCCACGCCGCTCATCGTGCCGTCGGTCGTTGAGGAGAACGGCGGGAACTCGGGGACCGAAACGGTGAGGGTGCCGGCCGTCACTGTGGAGAAGACGGACTCTGGAGTGCATCCCTCGGCGACTGCTCCCTGCCCGGCATCTGAGGAGCACCCCGCCAAGGCTGCGGCGAGGAATGCGACCGAGGCGGCGGATGCGAATACTTTGTTCAGCTTCACGAGAGGTCTCCTAGAAAACACGGGTTGAGGACGGTGCCGGGATATGATGTGTTATATACAACTGGTTGTAGATCACTAATCTGCACTGATAAGAATGGTTTTGTCAAGAACGGCCGCAAGAATTTTCGGGCCCGAAACACGACAGGTGGTCAGAGCTCGCGCCCGATGCCGTCGACGTGACTTATTCTGATTGACCAGTCCCAAGGAGACTCATGCGCGAATCATCGCCCCTCGTGGGGGGCCTGTCCGGAGTCAAGCTCGTTCGAGGCACGTTGAAAGACGAGGCGATCTCGGTCGTGCGCCGAGCGCTCATGGCAGGCGAAATGGAGCCGGGCAAGATCTACTCCGCCAACTCACTCGCCGTCCAGCTTGGCGTCTCGAATAGTCCGGTGCGCGAGGCGATGATGGCCCTCAGTGCCAAGGGCCTGCTGGAAGTCGTGCGCAATCGGGGTTTTCGCGTCGTCGAGATGACGGTGCAGGACCAGCTCGAGGTCTACGACCTTCGCCTGCTCGTGGAGGTGCCGTCGATCGGGCGCCTTGCGGAGATGTCGATTGCGCAACCGGATGCCGCACGGCTGCGCGATTTGGCGCAGGCGACCGTCACCAAGGCCGATCCACACAACATGCTGGAGTTCCTCGAATCGGACCAGCACTTTCACCTCAGTCTGATCGAGATGCTGAACAACAGACGGTTGCTGGCCATCATCGAGAATCTTCGAGACCAGAGCCGAATCAATGACACGTACCGGCTGCTGGAGCACGGCAGGCTCCAGCACAGTGCGGTCGAACACGGGCTGATCCTGGACGCCATTCTTGCCGGTAATCGCCCCCTGGCCGAGAGGCTGATGACCGAACACCTCGACTACTCGAAGCCGTGACCGGCAACACCGTGCCACCGGCGTTCACGCCCCGGAAGCTGCCGGAATCCCTAGCCAGCCAGGTCTTTCAGCTGCTGCGGTCGGCGATCCACACCGGGGCCCTCGATCCCGACACGCTCTACTCGATCGCCCAGGTCGCCGAGCAGCTGGAGGTGTCGCGCAGTCCGGTGCGGGAGGCGCTCCTGCGCATGGCGGAGACCGGAATCGTGCAGATCGTGCGCAATCGTGGCTTCGTCGTGATGCGGCCCCACCCCCGGGAGATCGCAGAGATCTTCGCCGTGCGGCTGGCGCTCGAAGTTGCCGCGGTCGAGCGAGTCTCCCGAACGGCTAACCCGGTGCTCGGCGCCCACCTGCGGTTGGCCATTTCAGAGTCGCATGTCGCCGCCACGCGTGGCGACGAGGAAGAGTTCTTCCGGCACGATTTTCTGATGCACGACGGAATCCTCGCGGCTGCGGGGAATGAGCGCGCACGCCGCATCGTGGCGGAACTCCGGGAAACGATCCGCATTCTCGGCCCCTACACCGCGGGTCAGACGCGCTCTCTAGCCGACATTGAGCGGGAGCACGAGCCCATTGTGGCCGCGATCGAGGCCGGTCAGACGCTGCCGGCGCAGGAGGCGATGCGCGCGCACCTCACGCACACCTCTCTCTTGCTGATCCAACAGGCGTGCGCCGTGCACGGTGCGGGGGAGACGGTCCTGAGCGAGAACGGTGTCGCCGCGGCGCGTGCAATCTGGGCCGACGTCCTGGGCTGAGGCCGGAGCTCTCTCCTTCACCGCGAAACGGAGCGCTCCGCGTTACCGATGCCGGGGGCCTCGGGCGATGAGCTAATTCTCGGCAGACCTCTGGTGCATTCCGGTTGCGTGTTATATATTATCGACAGCAGCAGGAATCAGTCTCCACGCAGACCGCGTCGGGAACCTCACAGACCAAGGGGCGCACATGGCAAATCAGGTTGTTTCGCTCGGGCTCCCGGCCGGTACCACCCAGCCCGATCGTGCTGACGTGGTGATCATCGGTGGCGGCATCATGGGCACGAGCATCGCCTTCCATCTCGCCGAGGCGGGGGTGAAGAACATCGTTCTGATCGAGCGCAGTGATCTGGGTACCGGATCCTCGGCGAAGCCCCTCGGCGGGGTGCGGGCCACGTTTTCCGACGCAGGCAACGTGATCCTCGGCAAGCGCAGCCTCACGGCCTATGAAGGATTCGCCGAGCGATTCGGCACGGACATCGGACTCCAGCAGGTGGGTTATCTGTTCCTCTGCCGTAGCGCGGGAGAAGTGGCTGACTGTGAACGCAGCACGGTGATTCAGAATGATCACGGCAGTAACAGTCGCATGATTTCCCCGGCCGAAGCTCGGGCGCACAATCCGTTCATCTCCGAGGAGGCACTGCTCGGTGCGTCGTTCTCGCCCCGGGATGGTTTCGCTGACCCGTCCAGGGTGGTCGAGGCATACGCCGAGGCAGCGATCCGACTCGGCGTGACCATCCTTAGCCACACCGAGGTGCTCAACGTGGAGCGCACGGGCGATCGCATCGACGCCGTGGAAACGAACCGCGGCATCATCGTGACCGGCGCGGTCATCTGCTGCGCCGGAGCCTGGTCACGCGCGATCGGCGACATGGCGGGCGTCTCCCTGCCGGTGACTCCCGTTCGCCGCCAGATCGGCATGACCCGCCAGCTCGCAGAGCCCCTACCGACGGTGCCCTTCACCCTCGACCTGTCGACCACCCTGTACTTCCACAACTACCGCAACGGGCTGCTTCTGGGCATCTCCAACACCGAGCAGGAACCGGGCTTTGACCGCGATTTCTCGTACGAGTGGTTGCCGGAGTTCAACGCCGCGGCCCGCCTGTGCGCCCCCGAGCTGGTGAATCCCGACCTGGAGTTCGGCTGGGCCGGTCTCTACGAGAACACTCCCGACCACAATGCCCTCATCGGTGCCTCCGACGAGGTTCCCGGATTCTTCTACGCCACGGGCTTCTCCGGCCATGGCTTTCTGCAGGGACCGGCTGTGGGGGAACTCATGCGGGACATCTACCTGGGCCAGGAATCGTTCATGGACCCGACCGCCTTCAGCGCGGACCGGTTCAGCCTGGCTCAGCAACTTCATGAGGTGCACATCATCTAATGAACGCCGCGTACCGATCGACCCGAACCGTATCTACACCGAAAGGACCCGTGTCATGACCTTCCTGGAACCGTGGCAACTCCGAGCGGAGTTCGCTCGTCGACTGTCGGAGCTCTACGGCAACGAAGTGCCGGCCTACAACACGCTCGTGGACGTCTCTGCCGACGTCAACCGTGATTTTCTGCAGAAGCACGGCGCCGACGCCGAGCGGCTCGGCAGCATCTCCCGCGTCACCGCCGAACGTCATGGCGCGATCCGTCTCGGCTCGCCCCGGGAGATGCGTCAGGTCACGCGCATCTTCGCGGCGTTCGGCATGTATCCCGTCGGGTTCTATGACCTTCGGGATGCGTCCTCCAGCGCCGTTCCCGTGGTCTCGACCGCCTTCCGTCCGCTGGATTCCGAGGAACTGGCGCGCAACCCATTTCGGGTGTTCACCTCGATGCTCGCCGCCCAGGATCCGCGCTTCTTCACCGACGAGCTTCAGCGTCGGCTGGCCGAATTCCTGGATGCACGGGAACTGTTCCGCCAGCAGCTGCTCGAGCTCGCTGACTCCGCCACGGCGCAGGCCGGGTTGCCGACAGCGGAGGCTGAGCTACTGCTCGACCTTGCCACCCAGGCGTTCTCGTTGTCGACGGAACCGGTGGACTACGAGTGGTACCAGACTCTTGAGGCCGTTTCGGCCGTGGCCGCGGACATCGGTGGCGTCACAAGCACGCATATCAACCACCTCACCCCGCGGGTGCTCGACATCGACGACCTGTACCAGCGCATGCAGGCGCTCGGGATCGAGATGATCAGCGAGATTCAGGGTCCGCCCGCGTGGGAGGGCCCCGACGTGCTGCTGCGGCAGACGTCTTTTCGGGCGTTGGCGGAAACACGCAGTTTTCGGCACCCGGACGGCATCGTGCGCGAGGGGCACCTGCGCGTGCGTTTCGGTGAGGTGGAGGCTCGGGGGTTGGCTCTCACGCCGGCCGGTCGCGACCTCTACGATCGTCTCGTCGCCGAGGTCGACGAGCTGCTTGCTGCCGCGCCGGGCGCCGCCACCCGGGTCGAGGTCGCCCGCGAGGTATGGCGGCGTGGCTTGCCGGCCACGGAGCTGGAGCTCGCCCTGCAGGGTCTCGCTTTCTTCACCTTCCAGCTGGATGGTGCAGCGCTGCTCGCGCATCCGCTCACCTCCACGGTGACCATGGGGGAGCTGATCGAATCGGGCATCGCTGTTCCGCTGCCGATCGTCTACGAAGACTTCCTGCCCCGCTCGGCGGCCGGCATCTTCCAATCCAATCTCACCGACCAGGGCACGAAGGACGAGGCACAGACCGGTACCGACTTCGATATCGAGCGGATGTCGGAGATCGTCGGCACGACCGTGCTCGACCCGAACACGCTCTATGAACGCCAGCAACAGGCCTCGATCGATCGCTTGGCGGCCGAGCTCCACGTGGTCATCCACGCTGACACTGTCACACGCTGACACTGTCACGCGCTGACCCTGTCACGAGCTGACGGACCACACACTTTCATTCCACCGCACCGACACGTAAAGGACACACGCACATGCCACAGTCAACACTCCCCGGTTCAGCCGTCACCACCGCCGTCGAAACGGCTCTGGAGGCCTGCGGCGTCGATCTGGCCACCCTCGGCGGATCGCACGAAGCGCGCTCCTGCCTGAACGGCGAGGTGCTGGTGACCCTGCCTCTCGCCACGGAAGCCGACATCAGCGCGGCGATCGGCGAAGCGCACGAGGCCTACCTCGCCTGGCGCGATGTGCCCGCACCCGTGCGCGGAAACCTGGTGAAGCGGTGGGCAGAACTGCTGCAGCTCCACAAGGCCGATCTCGCCACCATCGTCACGGCCGAAGCGGGCAAGGTCACCTCTGAGGCGCTCGGCGAGGTGCAGGAAATGATCGACATCTGCGATTTCGCGGTCGGCCAGTCCCGCCAGCTCTACGGCAAGACGATGCCGTCGGAGCGTCCGGGGCACCGTCTGATGGAGACCTGGCATCCGCTCGGCGTGGTGGGTGTCATCTCCGCGTTCAATTTTCCGGTCGCCGTCTACTCCTGGAACACGGCTCTGGCCCTGATCTGCGGTGACACCGTGGTGTGGAAGCCCTCCGAGATGACGACCCTCAGCGCCCTGGCCGCGCACACCCTGCTGGCCCGCGCGGTCGCCGACGTCGGTGCGCCCACGAACGTGCACAAGCTCCTGATCGCCGACCGGGCGGGCGGCGAGCAGCTCGTCGACGATCCCCGCGTGGCCCTCATCTCGGCCACCGGGTCGGTACGAATGGGCCGTGAGGTGGGCCCCCGGGTGGCGCAGCGCTTCGGGCGTGCGCTGCTGGAGCTCGGCGGAAACAACGCCGCCATCGTGACAGCGTCGGCCGACCTTGACCTCGCCCTCCGTGGCATCGTGTTCGCGGCCGTGGGCACGGCCGGCCAGCGATGCACGTCGATGCGGCGCCTGATCGTGCACGAATCCGTGGTCGGCGCCCTCACCGAGAAGCTCGTTGCCGCCTATGGCACGCTGCGTATCGGCAGCCCGGTGGCGGCGGACACTCTGGTGGGACCGATCATCAACAAGGCGAGCTTCGATGCCATGCAGGCTGCTCTCGCTGCGGCTGTCGAGCAGGGTGGAACGGTTCTCTGCGGCGGCAC
Organism: Cryobacterium sp. MLB-32; assembly: GCF_000738085.1. Taxonomy (GTDB): domain Bacteria; phylum Actinomycetota; class Actinomycetes; order Actinomycetales; family Microbacteriaceae; genus Cryobacterium. The sequence continues at coordinate 3,123 of NZ_JPRS01000017.1, read as the reverse complement.
CCGCGTGCTGGAAGACGAGTTTCCGGGCGCCTATTATGTGGAACCCGCGATCGTGAGCATGCCCGGTCAGACCGGCATTGTGCAGCACGAGACCTTCGCTCCGATTCTCTACGTGATGACCTACACAACCCTGGACCAGGCGCTGGCCTTGCAGAACGGCGTGCCGCAGGGGCTGTCCTCGGCCATCTTCACCAACGACCTGATTGAGGCCGAGCACTTCCTGTCCGTGGGCGGATCGGACTGCGGGATCGCCAACGTGAACATCGGCACCTCGGGTGCGGAGATCGGTGGTGCATTCGGCGGGGAGAAAGAGACCGGCGGAGGTCGCGAGTCCGGTTCTGATTCGTGGAAGGCGTACATGCGCCAGGCCACGAACACGGTCAACTATTCTGGCCTGCTTCCGCTCGCCCAGGGCGTGAAGTTCCTCTAAGCGTCACCTGCGTCATCCGCCTCCAAGGCGGGGCCCCTCAGTTCATTGCTCAGCAGTATGTCGGCGTCGCCGATACGAAGGAGAAGTTGCCGTGTCCACAATCTTTGACGCGATGGATGAATGGGGCCCCGAGAAGGTCGTGGTGGTCAGCGACACCAAGACGGGCATGAAGGGCGTGCTCGTGATCGACAACACGTCGCGCGGTATCGGAAAGGGCGGCACGCGCATGCAGCCCACGGTGAGTGTGGGGGAGATCTCCCGGCTGGCCCGGGTGATGACGTGGAAATGGGCGGCGGTCGACCTCTTTTTCGGCGGTGCAAAGGCCGGCATCCGCGCGGACCCGCATTCCCCCTATAAGGAGGAGATCCTGCGGGCGTTCGTGCGGGCGCTCCGCAATGAGGTGCCGCAGGAGTACGTCTGCGGGCTGGACATGGGGCTGACCGAGAACGATGCGGCCATCATCAACGACGAGCTGGGGGATCGGGGAGCCGCGGTGGGCACGCCCTTCGATCTCGGCGGCATCCCGTATGACCAGCTCGGGGTGACGGGGTTCGGAGTGGCCGAGGTGGTTGACGAGGCTGCGGCCGCCATCGGACTCGTCGGTAAGCGAGTTGCGATTCAAGGCTTCGGGGCGGTGGGCCACGCCACGGCCGAACGACTGCACACCCTCGGGTACACGGTCGTGGCCATCAGTACGGCCCAAGGCGCCATTCACGACCCAGCAGGGCTGGACATTCCGGCCCTGCTGCGCCTCCGCACGGAGGTGGGGGATTCACTGGTCGCCCAGCTGCCGCAGCTGGCCATTGAGACCGGCACCGAACTCTTCGTCGATGCCGACATTGTGGTGCCGGCGGCGTTGCAGGACGTGCTGACGGAGTCCAACGTGTCACGGGTGCGGGGCACGCTGCTCGTGGAGGGCGCGAACCTTCCGACGAGCGCGGGCGCGCAGCAGATGTTGCGGCGAGCCGGTGTCACGGTGGTTCCGGACTTCATTGCGAATGCCGGCGGGGTGGTGAGTGCGGCGTTCGCCATGGATGCCCGCTATTCCGCGTTCCGCCCGCAGACCGAGCAAATCTTCACAACGGTGTCGGCGAAGCTGCGGGCCAACACGCTGACTGTGCTGGACGAGGCGAGCCGCCAGGACCTCACCACGCACGAGGCAGCCACCACGTTGGCGCAGACCCGTGTTCGTGCGGCGATGGACCTGCGCGGCAAACGGCTGCCCTTCTGACCGGCACCATGCCCACATGATCAGGCCAGTTATCAGGAACAGGAGAACGTTATGAAGATCATCGTTATTGGGGCCAGCGGCCACGTGGGATCCGCGGTCGTGGATGCCTTCCAGGGACGACACGAGGTGATCACGGCATCCCGGTCGACCGAGCCTCCGCTCGACGTGACCGATCCGGACTCGATCGCACGTTTTCTGGGCAGCGTCGGACAGGTGGATGCGATCGTCTCCTGCGTCGGTTCCGTCCCGTTCAAGCCGCTCGGTGAGCTGGGGCGTGACGACTACGTCGCGGCGTTCACCGGAAAGGTGCTGAGTCAGCTGGACCTGGTTCGCATCGGTACGCCGTACCTGCGCGACGGTGGCTCGTTCACCCTGACATCGGGCATTCTGGCCCGGGAGCCGATCGTGACCGGTGCCGCCGCTGCGATGGCCAACGGAGCGGTGGAATCGTTCGTTATTTCGGCCGCCACCGAGCTGCCACGAGGCATCCGTATGAACGTCGTCAGCCCCACGGTGTTGCTGGAGGCGACCGGTTACCATTCCTCGTTCCCTGGTTTCGTGCCCGTTCCAGGGGCGATCGTGGCGCAGTCCTATGTGAAGTCCGTCGAGAGTGCCCAGACCGGTCAGATCTTCAGAATCGACTAGCTTGAGCGCGGTCAGGAGCGGTGAATCGGGCCCCGCGCAACCGACGCATGAGCAGCTTGGGTCATCGAGGCCCGGCGGCGACCGGCCTATTCGGTCGTCGCCGGGTGGCATCTAGCTCTTGTAGTGCGGGCCGTCGTGGCCCTTCGGTGTCGGTACCGGTGGGCGTCCGCCTCGTCGCGGAGTTCTCTTGGGATCGACGGTGGCCGGTGGAATGAAGTAGACCACGTTGTCTGTGACGACGATGTCCCAGCCTTCGCGATGAATCCTGTGATGGCAAGCACTGCACAGCATCAAAATGTTCGATTGATTCGTCGGCCCGTCCTGCGATTTGTACCAAATGATGTGATGGCCTTCGGCATAACTCGGCGGCCTGTTACACCCTGCGGTGGCGCACCCGCCGTCTCGTTCGATCGCCGCGAGCTTCTGCGCCCTCGTAAACAGGCGCTTCCCCAGCCCAAAGTCCAGCACTTCGCTCTTGCCGCCGAGGACCATCGGAATGAGACACGCCTCCGCGGCCATCTTTCGGGCCGTGAACGCGGAGATTGGCTGCTCGATCCCGTCGAGCTGGGCCTCACCGAGCCCGGTCTGTAGGGATTCGAGGGACATCCGCACGATGATCGTCGTGTGATCCAGGGCACCGAGGCCTTCCGTGCAGGAGAGGGCGTGGCGCACGATGTCGACGAAGGCGTCGAAGTTGAGCTGCGGCATCGTGCGACCGTCCCCGATGATCTCGTGGTTGTCGCCGCACCCGTCGGGGTCTTCCTTCGCTTCAAACCGTGGCTTGCGCAGTTCCGCACTGACCATTCCGTCGATCGCG
>NZ_JPRS01000016.1 GCF_000738085.1 Cryobacterium sp. MLB-32 | reverse complement strand
ACAGAGCTCAGGGGGCACATCCGCAACTTCGGAGCACATTCAGTGCCTTTCATCAGTGCTTTCTTGTGCCGGGGGTGGTGCCCTGACGGACGTTACCGCGTATTCTTCAAGAGATGGGGCCGCACGGTAAGGCTCACTGCGAAGGAGTGCACATGGCTGACAAATCACCCAAGAAGGACGCAACCAAGAAGGTTGCCGACAAGTCGCTCAAGGAGAAGAGGGCCGACAAGAAGGCCAAGTCTGAAGAAAGCGCCTCCAGGGCTCGCAAGAGCTAGGTTCCTCTCCCTGACATAGCATCGAAGGTGTCGCCACGATTGTGGCGGCACCTTTTTGTCGTTCTCCCCTGCCCAGCCCGCATCACCCGTGAAAGGCCCGCATCACATGACCTACCCCGTCACCGACACCGTCGTCACCTACCCCTCGGGCGCCCTGCAGACCGACGCCACCGTTCTGCATGTGGAACAGTTGCCGGATGGTCGCCGGGCCGTGCTCCTCGACACCACGTGCGTGCACCCGATCGACGCCGGCTGGCCCGACCAGGGCGCCGACGAGGCCATCCTGCGCGCCGGCAGCTCCGACATCCCGGTGCTGGACTGCATTGTGGGCGCGACCGACGGCACGGCGCTGCACCTCGGCCGCGAGATCCCCGTGCCGAAGGGCACCGACGGCTGGGCGTTTGTGGCGGTGCACATTGTCGCCGGCGATGCCGCACTCGCCGAGGGCGACCACGTGTCGGCCTCGGTCGACGCCGGCATCCGCGCACGCACGTCCGCGGGCCATACGGCCTGCCACCTCGCGTCGCTGGCTCTCAATCTGGCCGTCGCGGACCGCTGGAAGAAGGAGCCGCGCGCCGACGCGCTCGGCAACCCCGACTTCGACGGCACCGCCATCGACGTGTCTCTCATCGGCGAGAACACCTCCACGGATACGTACCGGCTCGGCAAGTCCCTGCGCAAGAAGGGTTTCCTGACCGAGGGCATTGACGACGCCCGGCCGGCGCTCACCGCCGCCATCAATGCCACTCTCGCCGACTGGGTGGCCACGGATGCTGCCGTGCACATCGACTGCGACGGCGATCGTCTCACGGACCGTCGGTACTGGGCCTGCGCGCTTCCCGGGCGGCCGGCCCGCATCCCGTGCGGCGGCACGCACGTGACGGCCCTCGCTCAGCTGGGTACGGTGCGGGTGGCCCTCTTCACGAGCGATGTGGACGGCACGAGCGTGCTCACGATGGTCACCACCGTCGGTGAAGCCGGGATTTAGTCCTCGGCGGGCCGAGGGGCGCTGCGCGCGGCCACCGGCAGGGTAGTGGCGCGCACGTCGGGCATCCAGAGGGCGGCGGCGAGCACGCCCAGCGCGGCGATCACGATGGCGATGAAGACGCTCGTGGATGCCGCCTCAACCGCGGCCGGGCTGGGCATCCCGGTTCCGTAGGCGGCAAAGATGGCGTTCGCGACGGCGCCGAAGATGGCTACCCCCACGGCACTGCCGATCGAGCGGGAGAACAGGTTGGTGCCGGTGACGACACCGCGTTCGTTCCAGGGCACGCTGGACTGCGCCGCCACCAGGCTCGGTGTGGCGACGAGGCCGAGGCCCAACCCGATCACGAAGCAGCTCAGGCCCACGATCACGATAGTGGGTTGGCCGCCGAAGGCGGCAAGCAGGATCGAGCCGCTCAGCACGAGGATCATACCGAGCAGCACGGTGGTGCGGAATCCGAAGCGCAGGTAGATCCGCCCGGACAGGGTGGCCGAGATGGGCCAGCCGATGGTGAGCGCGGCGAGGGTGAGTCCGGCGACCAGCGGCGACACGCTCAGCGCGCCCTGCAGGTAGGTGGGCACGAAGGAGGTCAGGCCGATCAGGATGGCTCCCACGCCCAGGCCGATCAGCGAGGTGGACAGCAGCAGCCGGCGGGAGATTACCCAGAGCGGGAGCACCGGCTCGGCGGCCTTCGTCTCGGCCCAGATAAACCCGGCCAGCAGCAGGCTGCCGATGGCGAAAGCGCCGATCGATTGGGGTGAGTTCCAGGCCCAGGACTGCCCGCCCTCCAGCACGGCGAGGATGAGCAGGGTGAGCGCCCCGGTGAGCAGGATGGAACCGAGGTAATCGACCCGGTGCCGCCTCGGTTCGATCGACTCGTGGAACGTGCGCATCAGCAGCGCGGCGGCGAGGATGCAGAGGGGAATGTTTACGAAGAAGATCAGGCGCCAGGACAGGAACTGCGAGAAGACTCCGCCGAGGGTCGGGCCCACGACGGAGGACACCGCCCAGACGCTCGCGAGGTAGCCCTGCACCTTGGCGCGTTCAGCCACGGTGTAGATGTCGCCGGCGATGGTGACGGCCATCGGCTGGACGGCGCCGGCACCGAGCCCCTGCACAGCCCGGAACGCGATCAGGGCCGGCATGCTCCAGGCCAGTCCGCAGAGGATCGACCCGAGCAGGAACAGGGCGATCCCCACGAGGATGATGGGTTTGCGGCCCACCGTGTCGGAGAGTTTGGCGTAGAGCGGAACCGATACGGCCTGGGCGAGCAGGTAAACAGAGAACAGCCACGGGAACTGCGCAAAGCCCCCGAGGTCGCCCACGATCGTGGGCACAGCGGTGGCGAGGATGGTGGCGTCGATCGCCACGAGCCCGGTGGAGACCATGAGGGAGATGAGGATGGGGCCGCGCTGTGAGCGGAATCCGACGTTATTCACTGATACAGCCTAAGCCGGTATCCGCTGTCGTTGCCCCTCCCCTTTCGCGGCAGAAAACGGACAGCCACCGTTCGGGATCAAGCGGCCGCGATCGTGGCCTTCACAGGCGTTCAAAGACGGCGGCGAGGCCCTGACCACCGCCGATGCACATGGTTTCCAGCAGAAATCGGCCCTCGGTGCGCTGCAGGTGCCGGACGGCCGTGGCGAGGATGCGGGCGCCGGTGGCTCCCACCGGGTGCCCGAGGGAAATGCCCGAGCCGTTCACATTGGTGCGGTCCCAGTCGGCGGCGGTGAAGTTCCACTCGCGGGACACGGCGAGCACCTGCGCGGCGAAGGCCTCATTGAGCTCGATCACGTCCATGTCCGCCAGGGTGAGCCCGGCGCGCTCGAGGGCCTTCGCTGTTGCGGGCACCGGCCCGAGGCCCATCCGGGACGGATCGACGCCGGCGCGGGCCCATGATCGCAGCCGCACCAGGGGGGTGAGCCCGAGCTCAGCTGCCCGCTCCGGCGTTGTCACGATGCACGCCGCGGCCGCGTCGTTCTGCCCGCTGGCGTTTCCGGCCGTGACGGTGGATGCCGCATCCGTTTTACCCAGGATGGGCTTGAGCCCGGCCAGCGCCTCGAGGCTCGTCTCCCGCGGGGTTTCGTCGGCCGACACCACGACCGGTCCTTTACGGCCGGGGACCGTGATCGGCACGATTTCGTCGATGAAGCGTCCGTCGGCAACGGCGGCGAGGGCGCGCTGCTGGGAGCGCACGGCGAGTTCGTCCTGCTCGACCCTGTCAATCGAGTAGTCGCGGCGTAGATTCTCGGCCGTTTCCAGCATGCCGCCGGGCACGGGAAACCGGCGACCGCCGGCGGTCTCGCGGCCGCGGCCGAGAGCATCGCGCAGCAGCATGCCGGCGGTGCCGCCCACACCCCAGCGGGAATCGACCGTGTAGAAAGGGGCCTGACTCATCACGTCGACGCCGCCCGCGATGGCGAGGTCGCTGACGCCGGTCTGCACCTGCATGGCGGCATCGAGTACCGCCTGCAGGCCGGAGCCGCACCGGCGGTCGACCTGCACGCCGCCGACCGTCACGGGCAGCCCGGCGTTCAGGGCCGCGACCCGGGCGACGGGGGCCGCCTCGGCCGTGGGATACGCCTGGCCGAAGATCACGTCGTCCACGAGCGCACCGTCGAGACCGGTGCGCTCCATCAGCGCGGCGATCACGGCCGCGGCGAGGTCGGCCGGTGCCACCGTCGTGAACGCACCGCCGAAACGGCCGATCGGGGTGCGCAACGGCTCGCAGATGACCACCTCGCGCAGGGCGGTCATGCGACCACCGCTTCGGTCAGCAGCGTTCTGATCGTGGTCGGTGGCTCCGGCACGAGCAGGGTGGCCTCGGTGGCCAACTGCACCTCCTGCACGGTGGTCCCCGGTGCGATCTCGCGCAGCACGAGACCCCCCGGGGTCACGTCGATCACGGCGAGGTCCGTGATGATGCGCGTCACCACGGCCTTGCCGGTCAGCGGTAGGTCGCAGACGTTCTTGATCTTGAACTCTCCGGTCTTGGTCACGTGCTCCATCACCACGATCACGGTGTCAGCGCCGTGCACGAGGTCCATCGCCCCGCCCATGCCCTTGATCATCTTGCCGGGCACCGCCCAGTTGGCGATGTCGCCGGACACCGACACCTGCATGGCGCCGAGCACGGCCACGTCGATCAGGCCGCCGCGGATCATGCCGAAGCTCTGTGCCGAGTCGAAGTACGCGGCCCCCGCGTTGACGGTGACGGTCTCCTTGCCGGCATTAATAAGCTTGGGATCTTCCTCACCCTCCCACGGGTACGGTCCCACTCCGAGCACACCGTTCTCGGAGTGCAGCACCACATGCACGCCCTCCGGCAGGAAGTTGGGAATGAGCGTGGGCAGGCCGATACCGAGATTGACGTACGAGTCGGGAGCAAGTTCCTGCGCGGCGCGGGCCGCCATCTCGTCGCGAGTGAGGGCCATCAGATCGTTCCTTTCGGGTTCGCAAACGGCCGGTGAGCGGATGCGTCCGGGCGAGCGCGTGTCGTCGTCTTCTCGATCGGCAGGTCCGCAGCATCCGCGGCACCGAGCTGCACGATGCGGTTCACGTAGATGCCGGGCAGGTGAACCTGATCCGGGTCGATCTCCCCCGGTTCCACGAGCTCGTCGACCTCGGCGATCGTGATGCGGCCCGCCATGCCGGCGACCGGGTTGAAGTTTCGGGCGGACTTCTCGAACACGAGGTTGCCGTGGCGGTCACCCTTGGCGGCACGCACGAGGGCGTAGTCGGTGACGATCGCCTCCTCGAGCACGTATTCCTTCTCCGACCCGAGTGAGCTGATGCGGCGGGTCTCTTTCGGCGGGGACGACACCAGCACCTCTCCGTCGGGCCCGTAGCGCCAGGGCAGCCCACCGTCGGCGACCATCGTGCCCACGCCGCTCGCCGTGAAGAACGCCGGAATTCCGGTGCCGCCGGCGCGGAGACGCTCGGCGAGGGTGCCCTGCGGCGTCAACTCCACCTCCAGCTCGCCGCCGAGGTAGCGGCGGGCGAAGTCCTTGTTCTCACCGATGTACGACGCGATCACCCGGCTGATGCGCCCCTCGCGCAGCAGCTCGCCGAGTCCCCAGCCGTCGACGCCGCAGTTATTCGAGGCGACGTGCAGGTCGGTGCTGCCGAGCGTGAGCAGTGCACGGATCAGGACGATCGGCACGCCCACCAGTCCGAATCCGCCGACGGCGATCGAGGCCCCGTCGGGGATGTCCGCAACGGCGGCTGCTGCGGAAGAGTAGGTCTTGTCCATGTGACGGGTCCTCTAGCTGGTGGGGTTCGTGGTGGCGGCGTCGGCGTCGAGGATTGCGAAGGTGTCGCGGGCGGCGGCGAAGGCGGCGTTCGCAGCCGGAACACCGGCGTAGATCGCCGTGTGCAGGATGGCTTCGCTGATCTCGGCGCGAGTGAGCCCGTTGGTCAGTGCGGCCCGAACGTGCATGGCGAGTTCGCCCTCATGGCCCCCGGTTACGAGGGCGGCGATCGTGAGAAAACTCCGGGTGCGCCGATCGAGGCCGGGCCTCGTCCAGATCTCTCCCCAGGCGTAGCGGGTGATGAAGTCCTGAAAATCGGCCGTTTCGGGCGTGATGGCGGCGGTCGCTCGATCGACGTGCGTGTCACCGAGCACCGCCCGGCGCACGACCATGCCGTCATCGTAGGCCTCGGCCGCCGTGCGAGAGGCGACGCCGGACCCGAACAGCCCCACCAGTACGGCGGCGACCTCGGCCGGGCGTTCCAGGGCCGGCAGGTGGGCGGCACCCGGCACGAGTTCGTGGCGGGCGCCCGGAATCGACGCGGCCAGGGTGACGAGCATCTCCGTGGGTGTGGCCACGTCGAACTCGCCGGACACGCACAGAGTGGCTGTTCGGATGCCTCCCACAGCATCCGTCACGTCGTACCCGGCGAGCGCCTCGCAACACAGCGCGTACGACTCGTCGTCGACGGCGCTCAGCTCGTTCAGCGCGGCGGAACCGGCGGCAGGATCGCGGTCGAGGAAGCCGGGCGCGAACCACCGCTGGGCACTGCTGACGACGACACTCGGGGTGCCGCTGCCGCGTATCTGGGCGGCGCGTTCCAGCCATCCGTCCGCGGTGCCGATCTTCGGGCCGGAGCAGATCACGCCGAGGGTCAGCAGCCGGTCCGGGTGGCGCACGGCGAGTTCGAGCCCGACCGCGCCGCCCAGAGAAATGCCGGCGTAATGGAAGGAACCTCCGCCGACCGAGTCCACGAGGGTGATCACGGCGTCGGCCAGGTCGGCAACCGTGAACGGCTGCGAAGCGGCCGGGCTGGCCCCGTGACCGGGCAGGTCGAAGCGCAGCACCCGGTGGTTCTCGGCGAGCGGACCCACGACGCCGTCCCAGAGTGAGGTCGTGGTGCCGAGTGAGGAGCCGAGCACCACGAGGGGCGCGGCGGGCGCCGGCCGGCGTACGGGTGTGACGGTTCCGATCAGGGTGGGCACGGTCGACAGGGGCAGAGACATCAGGGGTGAGTCCTCACGGGTTCAGGGGTAATCATCGGTTCGACGCACCGATCACGTCTACGCACTGGGCGCGGTAGCGCTCGAGCACCCGATCGATGCCCGCGGTGGACTGGCCCAGGTCGCAGCCATACGCGAAGGCTGCCCAAATCTGCGAACGCAGCTCGTCGTCGCACCCCTCGGAGGCAAGAACGCCGGACAGCACGACCTGCACGGGGCGGTTCGTCTCGAATGCCTCCTGCGCGGCTCGTTGCACCAGATCGAAGGCGACCGTTTTGCCGAGGGCCTCGGCCAGAATCGTGGTGACCCGTTCGCTGAAGACCAGGCCGTCGGTGAGGTCCAGATTGGCGCGCATGCGGTCGGCATCGATGTCCAGGCGCGCGGCCAGCGACGCAGCACCCGTCACGGCCGAGATGGTGAGCCCCTCGAGCGCCCGCAGCGACTGCCATTCCGCATGCCAGGATCCGCTCGGCCGCTGGTCTTCCGCGAGCATGCTCCCGTAGAGGGTGGAGACAAGGCCCGGCGTCTGCCGGGCGGCGGCCACGATGAGCACCGACGACACCGGGTTGCGTTTGTGGGGCATGGCGGAGGACACGCCCTCACCGGCGGCGAGACGCTCGCTGACCTCGGCGATTTCGGTGCGGGACAGTACGGCCACGTCGAGGGCGAAGGTTCCGGCCACTCCGGTGGCGGAGGCGAGAACGGAGGCGAGCTCCGAGATCGCCACCCGATTCGTGTGCCAGCTCATGCTCGGCACCGCGAGCCCCAGGTGCCGGGCAAAGCCCTGCACCACCTGTTCGATCGTGTCGTGCGGCGGCACGGCGGAGCGCCTGGACCAAGCGACCTCGGTGAGCACGGCCAGGTTTCCGACCGCTCCGCCGAGTTGCACCGGGAGGGTTCCGCGGAGGCCATCAACCCGGTGCAGGATAGTCAGCACGGCATCGAGCCACCCGGCCGCGACAAAACCGAAGCTCGTGGGCGAGGCCTGCTGGCCGAGGGTGCGACCCGCCATGACGGTGTCGCGGTGATCGTCGGCCAGACGGGCGAGGGTTCCGGCCAGGTCCCTCAGCTGCGTGCTCACCTCGGCGGTGACCCGATGAGCGATCAGCATGGCTGCCGTGTCGAGAATGTCCTGGCTCGTGGCTCCCACGTGGATATGGTCGGATGCCCCGGCTCGGGCGGCTTCCGCGGCGGCACCGAGGTGCCTCACGAACGGGATGACGGGATTACCGCCTCCCCTGCCCTGCTCCGCGATCGCGGCGAGGTCGAGGCGTGCCGCGTCGGTGAGCTCGTCACAGACCGGACCCATCCAGTCCGGCGCGAGCTCCGCGTCGACGAGGGCGCGGGTGAGAGCCAGTTCGGCGTCGACCATGGCCTGCAACCAAGCGGCGTCGCTCGTGAGCAGGGCCTCCATGGTTCCGTGGCCGAGGGGGTTGAGCAGCCCGACGTCAACGACGGGCCTGCGCCACGCCTCGGCACTCACGGTCTCGGTCTTCCCAGGCTCGGTGCGCTCAGGCATCGAAATCCAGGAACACTGTCTCGTTCGCGCCCTGCAAGCGGATGTCGAAACGGTAGGACGCTGCGCCGTCCTGCACACAGATCACGGTGTCGCGACGGTCGGCGGGTATTCGGGCGAGCACGGTGTCGGAAGCGTGAGCCGCGGCATCCGCGGGAAAATACGCCCGGGTGAACAGGTGATGGGTGAGGCCGCGCGCAAATACCGTGACGAGCACGTACGGGGCGTGCCCGGCGACCGAGCCTGGTTTGACCGTCGTGAACGTGTAGTTTCCGGCGATGGTCGTGGCGGCGCGACCGAAGCCGGTGAACGTGAACCCGTCACGGTCGAGGCTGCCGAGGTCACGGCTGAGGGTTCCCGTGGCGTCGGCCTGCCAGATTTCGAGCAGGGCATCCAGCACGGGCTCACCGGCACCGTCCGTGACGGTGCCGTGCAGACGGATGGCGTGCGGGTGGTGCCCGGGCACGAGTTCCGCACCCTTGTCATAGGGCAGAGCGTAGCCATAGAACGGCCCGACGGTCTGCGCGGGGGTCTGCACGAGGGCGCCCGCGTCGGCGGCGGCGGGAACGGCTGCGGTCGACGCGGTCTGCGCGAGATCAGTCATGGGCTTCCTCACTTTCCATCCAGGTGGCCTTGGGCCCGGTGAGCACGATGTCCCAGGTATACCCGAGCGACCATTCAGACCTGCTGAGGTCGTGGTCGTAGGTTCCCACGAGTCTGGCTCGAGCCGCCGGATCGGCGATGGACTGGTAAATCGGGTCGAGCGCGAAAAGCGGATCCCCCGGGAAGTACATCTGGGTGATGAGTCGCTGGGTGAACGCCGTGCCGAAGAGAGAAAAATGGATGTGCGCCGGTCGCCAGGCGTTCACGTGGTTCTTCCACGGGTAGGCACCCGGCTTGATCGTCGTGAACGAGTATTCGCCGTTGTCACCGGTGATCGCTCGGCCGACCCCGGTGAAGTTGGGGTCGAGCGGGGCCGGGTGCTGGTCGCGCTTGTGCACGTAGCGGCCGCCGGCATTGGCCTGCCAGAGTTCGATCAGCTGATGGCGCACCGGGCGGCCCTCGCCGTCGAGCACCCGTCCGCTCACGGTCATGCGTTCGCCCAGCGGCTCCCCCACGTGCTGGATCGTGAGGTCGCTCTCCAGCACGTTCACATCGGTGTGCCCGAACGCGGGCGACACGCGCTCGACTTCTTCGGGGTCGACGCGCACGAGTTCGTGCGTGGGGTGGCGAAGCAGGGAGCTGCGGTACGGCGGGTAGTCGCGTCGGGGATGCAACTCCGGCGCGCCGCCCTGCTGCACGAGGCGGGCGGCATCCGCTTCGATGGCGCCGATCTCGGCGCTGATGGCACGCTGGGTCTCCTGACCCGGGGTAACGAGCGGTGTGTCGTGGGGCACGGTCTCTCCTAGCAACGATATGGATTCAGCCTACGGGTGGGGTACCGGCTGTTTTCAGAGCAGCAGGCCGGTGTACTGCTCGGCGAGCATGCGCTGCGCGTGCGGCGAGTGGGTGACATAGTCGAGCTGGCCGACCTGACTGCGATAGTCGAAGGCATCCGACTGCAGGTCGCCGGGGCTGCGATGCAGCATGTCGGTCATCCACCGGGAGAACTGCTGAACCCGCCACTGTCGGGCGAGGGCGGTCTCGCTGTACCGTGCGAGCAGGGCATCGTCCTGTCGGTAATGCGCGGCCAGTGCCTCCGCGAGCTGGGTCACGTCGGAGATCGCCGAGTTGAGACCCTTCGCCCCCGTCGGCGGCACGATGTGGCCCGCATCGCCGACCAGGAAGAGGGTGCCGTACGACAGCGTCGACGCCACAAAACTGCGCATGGGTGTGATCGATTTGTCGGTGATCGGGCCCTCGGTGAGCGTCCAGCCGGGAACGCCGAGACGAGTCTGCAATGCACCCCAGATGCGCTCGTCCGACCACCGGGCGATATCGTCGGCGGGGTCGACCTGAATGTAGAGCCGAGAGACCTCGGGCGACCGCATCGACAGCATCGCGAAGCCGTCTTCGTGCAGGGCGTACACGAGCTCGTCAGATGACGGGGCGACATCGGCCAGGATGCCCAGCCACGCGAACGGATAGCTGCGGTCGAAGAGCGTGATGTCGTGCGCCGGGATGGCGGACCGGCAGATGCCGTGGAATCCGTCGGCGCCCACCACGAAATCGGCCGAGACCGTGTGCTTTTCACCGCCGTGCCCGAACGTGACGCTCGGCGCGGCCGAGTCGAGGTCGTGCACGGCAACATCCGTCGCCTCGTAGTAGATGGTCGACCCGGCGTTCTCGTGCGCCGTCACGAGGTCTTTCACAACCTGCTGCTGGCCGTACACCGTGACCGTGCGGCCGATGAGGTCGTTGAAGTTGATGCGGTGTCGCTCGCCGCCGTACTGCAGGTAGATGCCATCGTGCTCCAGGCCTTCGGCCTTGAGTCGCTCCCCGAGGCCGAGACGGGTGAGGTATTCCACCGACCCCTGCTCGAGCACCCCGGCACGAATGCGGGCGAGAACGTAGTCCTGCGACCGGTTCTCCACGACGATGGAGTCGATGCCCGCGTCGCGCAGCGCCCAGCTGAGCAGGAGGCCGGCCGGGCCCGCACCGATGATGACTACGGGTGTTTTCTCGTGAGACACAGGCTCTCCTAGCGACGATGACAGGTGGATGTGTTCAGTGTGCTGCCACGGTGAGATCGCCGGTCAGGTTATTCCACTCAGTGAAACTCATGACGGATGCTCAGCCGGCCGCGCGTCGATAACCGAGCGCGCGGCTGATGCCCTGGGCGGCCACCCGAACCGCCTGTTCGTGGGCTGGGTCCGGCTCGGGCGTGGTGCGTGTGACGATCGACACGGCGGCGACGACCTGGCCGGTGCGATCCCGGATCGGAGCGGCCGTCGAACTCGATCCCGCCGTCATCTCCTCCGACATGTAGGCGACACCGAGGGCGCGAATCGTCGCGAGGCGTTTGCGAACCTCGTCCGGAGAGGTGACGGTTCGGGGCAGAAAACGTTGCAACGACACTGACAGGTAGTCCTGCACCACCTCGGTGGGCGCATAGGCCAACAGGACGAGCCCTACCCCGGTGGAGTGGAGCGGCAGCCGGGAGCCGACCCGCGAGATGAGTCGCACCGCGTGGTGACCGGACAGCTTCTCCAGATACAGGGCGTCCCGGCCGTCGAGGATGGCCAGGTGCACATGCTCGCGCGTCGTCTCATAGAGATCCTCGAGGTACGGCAAGGCGATCGTGCGCAGATTTCGAGCGGTCGGCATCTGCACGCCCAGCTCCCAGAGCTTCATACCCAGCGAGTACTGCCCGTTCTCCTGCTTTGTCAGGCCGCCCCACTGCACCAGCTCGGCAACGAGTCGATGGGTCGTCGAGAGCGGCAGCCCGGCGCGCTGGGCGAGGGTGGTGAGCGTGAGGGTGAGCGACGTCACCCCGGCGGGTGCCGCGAACGCGTCGAGAATGGCGAAAATGCGAGCGGCAACGGAGCGCGTGTCTGCCGCCGGGCTTGACGATGACGACGATGACCCGTCGCTGGCGATCGTCCTGAGGGCTGGTTTTCCGGACATTGCACGCCACCATACGCGAGTTCCGCATTTCCTTCCACTCAGCGGAAGTGAATCCTGGAGCGGGGTTGCCGCTGGATAACATCCGAATCAGGCATCACTGATGTTCACGCACCCGCACAGCACAGCTCACAAAGGAGTGACATGAGAAAACTAGGACTTTTCGGCATCGCCGCAGTATCGGTACTTGCCCTCAGCGCCTGCTCGAGTTCAGCACCGGCGACCGAAGCAGGAAGCGACGCGCTCATCCCCGTCACGGTCGGCGTCATCCCCATTGCGGATACCGCACCGCTCTACCTCGGGCTCGAGCAGGGCTTCTTCGAAGACGAAGGACTCGACCTCACCATTGAGACCGCGACGGGCGGCGCCGCCATCGTTCCCGCCGTCGTCAGCGGCCATTACCAGTTCGGCTTCAGCAACCTGATCTCGCTCATGGTCGCCAACGACAAAGGACTCCCCCTCCAGGTCGTGAACGCTGCCGTTGCATCAACGGGCGATGTCGGGAGCGACTTCGGCGCTGTCATCGTCAAGGGCGACTCGCCTGCCCAGACGCTCGCCGACCTCGACGGCAAGACCGTATCGGGCAACAGCCTCAACAACATCGTCGACACGGTGATGCGCAGCTCGATCGATCGTCTCGGTGGCGACTCGTCGTCGATCTCCTTCGTCGAGGTGCCGTTCCCGGATGCCAGTGCCGCCGTTGAAAACGGTCAGGTCGATGCGGCCTTCGTCGTCGAACCCTTCGTGACCGCGGCCATCGAGAGTGGCCAGCGCGTTATCTCCTACGGCTACGCCGACTTCAACGTCAACCTCGACGTCGCTGCCTACTTCTCCTCGGCGGACACCGTTGCCAACGACCCGGAGCTCGTCACCAAGTTCCAGACCGCGATGACGAAGTCTCTGGAGTATGCGCAGGCCAACCCTGACGCGGTGCGAGCAATCATCGCGACGTACACCAAGACCCCGGCCGACGTCTTGGCGAAGATCGTTCTGCCGAAGTTCCCGACCGAGTTCAACGTGGATGCCGTCACCGCGCTCGGCGAGGCGGCTCTCAAGTACGGCGTGGTCGAGACCGCGCCCGATATGAGCACCTTCCTGCCTTAACCCGCACCGACCCCCTGCAGAAACCGCACCGACCACGAGGAAGTGGCTTCCCAGCATGAGAAAGCAACCGACCACTGCCGGGCCCAAGGCGAAAGCACTGGGCCTCGGATTCAGCGGAATCATCCTGTTTTTCCTGATCTGGGAGGCCGCTCCCCGTCTCGGCCTGGTCAGCGACCGATATCTGCCGCCGGCGAGCGAGGTTCTCGTGCGTCTCGGCCAGTACCTCACCGAGGCCGCATTTTGGACTGATGTCACCGACACGATGACCAGCTGGGCCCTCGGCCTGTTGATCGCCACCGTCGCCGCGATCATCGTGGGTCTGATCATCGGATCCAGCCGATTCCTGCGGCGCGCGACCCACACCACGATCGAGTTCCTCCGGCCGATTCCCTCGGTTGCCCTCATTCCCCTTGCCGTGCTCATTTTCGGCACCAGCATCGAGTCGACCCTGCTGCTCGTTGTGTACGCATCCTTCTGGCAGGTGCTGCTTCAGCTGCTCTACGGCATTGCCGACGTCGATGCCGTCGCCAACGACACGGCAAAGAGCTACGGCCTCGGCCGGCTCGCACGGATACGTTACGTCGTCTGGCCGACCGCGCTTCCCTACCTCATGACGGGCTTGCGACTGGCCGCGGCCGTCGCCCTCATCCTCGCCATCACCGCTGAGCTCATCATCGGTACCCCCGGGCTCGGTAAGCAGATCGCCCTCACCCAGTCCGGCGGAGCCATCTCCTCGATGTACGCCCTGGTCCTGGCGACCGGCATCATCGGCGTGCTCATCAACCTCGCCGCCCGCATCGTGGAAAAGCGCGTGCTGTCGTGGCATCCCTCCGTGAGAGGAGAGGTCGTACTGTGAGTCCCCTCAAACGCATCGCCTATTTCTTCGGCCTGCCCATTCTGCTCATCGTGCTCTGGTGGGCGCTGTCCCATGGATCCACGAACTTCTTCGTGCCGAAACCCATCGAACTCGCCCAGACACTCTGGACCACCTGGATCGGCGAACGCTTCGTCGAAGACGTGCTGCCGAGCCTCGGCCGCCTCGCGATCGGCTTGTTCTTCGCCATCGCCCTCGGCATCGGACTCGGACTGCTTATCGGCTCCACCCGCTGGCTGCGCAACCTGCTCGAACCGCTGCTCGAATTCTTTCGCGCGATTCCGCCGCCCGTTCTCGTGCCCCTGCTGATGCTGCTCATCGGCGTCAACGACAGCATGAAGGTCGCCGTCATCATCTCCGGCGCCATCTGGCCGGTGCTTCTGAACACCGTGGAGGGCGTTCGCGCGGTCGACTCCGTGCTCAACGACAGCTGCCGGAGTTACGGGATTCGCGGCTTCGCCCGCATCCGCTATTTCGTGCTGCCCGCGGTCACGCCGCAGATCATGGCCGGCGTGCGGCAATCGCTGTCAATCGGGCTGATTCTCATGGTGATCAGCGAAATGTTCGCGTCGTCTTCGGGTCTCGGTTTCACCATCGTGCAATTCCAACGCAACTTCGCCATCCCCGAAATGTGGAGCGGCATCGTCGTGCTCGGCCTGATCGGCCTGGGCCTGGCCATCATCTTCCAATTCGTCGAACGACGGGTACTGCACTGGTACCACGGTCTGAAGGAGATCACTCATGACAGTTAGCGCGACCACCCTGGACCAGACCGTGAAGACCGTGCCGATGCTCTCGGTTCGCGGACTGCAGAAGATCTACAAGGTGCCCGGCGGCGATGTCGAGGCCGTGCGCGACCTGACCTTCGACCTTGCCGAGGGCGAGCTGGTCTGCCTCGTCGGTCCCTCGGGTTCCGGCAAGACCACGCTGCTCAAGTGCATCTCCGGCCTGATGGAACAGACGAGCGGCACCGTCGAACTCGCCGGCAGCACGGTGACCGGGCCGCCGAAGTCCATGGCCGTCGTCTTCCAGGAATACGGCCGCAGCCTGTTCCCCTGGATGACCGTGCGCGCCAACGTCGAGCTCCCCCTCAAGAACCAGAAGGTTCCCAAGGCCGAACGCGCCGCGCTCGTCGACGCCGCCCTGAAATCGGTCGGCCTCGACCACGTGCCGAAGAGCTACCCGTGGCAGCTGTCCGGCGGAATGCAGCAGCGTGTGGCTATCGCCCGCGCCGTCGCCTACCGCCCTCAGGTGCTGCTCATGGACGAGCCGTTCGCCGCTGTCGACGCGCAGACGCGCGCGGATCTCGAAGACCTCATCCGCACCATCTGGAAGGAGCTCGGTGTGACGATCCTCTTCGTCACCCACGACATCGACGAGTCCGTCTACCTCGGCGAACGCGTGATCGTACTGTCGAGCTCCCCCACGGTTGTGCAGGAAGATCTGAAAATCGACCTGCCGGCAGAACGCGACCAGCTGAATACCCGAGCCCTCCCCCGCTTCATGGAACTGCGGTCTCATGTCTACGCGGAGATCCAGCGGGCCAAGGCCGGCCCCGTCACCGAGCAGATCGCGGCGCAGCGCACCACCACCCGGGCCTGAATCGACGCATGACAAGCGGATGCCCCGGTGACAGTCACCGGGGCATCCGCTTGTCGCCTGTCTGGGGCTACGAGACACCGATCGTGACGATCGCCGGCCCGCCGCGCGCGGCATTCGCGGCCAGACCGGTGGGCGAGGTGACCGCTCGGGACACGCAGCAGCACATCTTCTCGGCGGCGTGCTGCTCACGTTCGCTGTAGAACACGTCGCGGTGATCGATAGCACCCTCGAGAGCGAGCACCTTCACCTCGCACAGGCCGCACTCACCCTTGCGGCAGTCGAACATCATCTCGACACCCGCGTCTTCCAGGGCTTCGAGCATGGAGCGCCCGGCGGGCACGCGCGCCTCAACAACGAGACGCGGCACGCGCACAATGAATTCCTCCGGGTCGTACCAGCCACTGTTGCCGAACGTCTCAAACCGCAGGTTCGGCGCAGGGAGCTCGCGTTCGGTCCAGGCACGGCGCACGGCGTCCATCAGCCGGATCGGCCCGCACATGTAGAGTTCGGAGCTCGGGTCGACACTGCCCACGAGGTCGGGGACCGACAGTGCGGTGCCTTCATCGTCGATGTGCACCTGCAGGTTCTCACCGTGCAGGGCACGCAACTCGGGCAGGTACGCCATGCGCTCGCGCGTGCGGGCCGCGTAGACGAGGGTGTAGTTCGCCCCGAGATTCTTCAGCACCCGGGCCATGTTCACGATGGCGGTCAGGCCGATGCCGCCCGCCAGCAGAACATAGCGGGGGGCGCCGATGCGCAGCGGAAAGTTCTGCAGGGGCTGGGTGATCTCGAGGGCATCGCCCGGCTGGAGCGTGTGCATAAAGATCGAGCCGCCGCGGGACAGCGGCGCCTTGAGCACGCTGATCGCCACTCGTGAGCCGTCCTCTGTCGAGTCGACAACGGAGTACGAGCGTTTGTGTCGCTCCCCGTCGATCGTCACGAACAGGTCGAGGTGCGAACCCGGTTCGGCCCGTTTCGGCAGAGCGGGCGCCAGCACGATGCGTCGGATGTTGGTGGCGACATCCTCGGTCTCAATGACCGTCGCCTGCTGCCACACCTCAATATTGGTTGCTGCCATGATCGTGCCCGCCTAGGTGGCGGAACTCACCCGGCCGGCACGGCCGGCGGAGACCGGTCGGCCCTCGGCCTCGAGCATCCGTTCGATCAGGCGGCGCACCCAGAGCCCGCCGGCATCGATGTTGAGGTTGTAGAACTCGTAGTCGGGGTTGGCATCAATGGCAGATTGTTGGGCCAGCAGCATGTCCTCATCTTCTTTGAATACTCCGGAAACACCGGCGCGCAGCTGCGAGGTGATGAGCTGACTCTCGAGGCGGTAGTTGCGCATGAAGGCCCAGAAGTAGTGCGCACTGCGGGCCGTTTTCGGAGTGATGGTGTTCATGACGTAGCCGTTAACACCCTGACTGCGGTCGCCCTCGGGCGCTCCGGTGCCGGCCTTGGCCACGCCCACATCGATGCAGATCGTCGAGGGAGCCTCAAAATGGATGATCTGCCAGCGGTCGACCTTGCCGGAGAAACCCGGAAACTTGTCACGCATGTTCTTGAGCCAGAACGGCGGCGCGTCGATGTTGTGCATCCAACGGGAGACAGTGACGGTCGTATCGTCGTGCATGACCTCAAAGTCGGATTCGCTCAGTTCGGCCTGACCGATGCTCGAACCGTGCACGAATTCTTCGTGCGTGAGGTCCATCAGGTTGTCGAGCACGAGCTGGTAATTGCAGGTCACCGGGATCGTCAGCCCGTCGCCGGCCCAGTCGGGGTGGTCCATCTGGTGCATGTCCGGAATGGTGTCGGGGTTCGCGAGCGTTGCATCGCCCAGCCACACCCACAGAAAGCGGTGACGTTCGACCACCGGGTAAGAGGGAACGGTCGCACTGGGGTTGAGCGTCTCCTGGGCGGGCATGGACACGCAGCGTCCGGCCGAGTTGTAGACGATGCCGTGGTACGGGCACTGGATCTCGTCTCCGGGGAGCACCTTGCCCTGCGACAGCGGCGCGAGGCGGTGCCAGCAGGCGTCGGCGAGCGCCACGGGTCGGCCGTCTTCGGTGCGGTAGATAGCGAGTGGCTTGTCGGCTACCGTGCGGGAGATCAGCGTGCGGGTAACCTCGTGGTCCCAGGCTGCGACGTACCAGGTGTTGAGCGGGTAGTTGAGCACCTTGTTCGTGGTCGAACTGGTGGTCTGGATAATCGTCATTGAAATCCTCCGGTCAGCTACCTATCCCCATAGATAGTTAGCGCACGCCTCAGAGTATCTATGCTGGTAGGTATTTACAAGATGGAGAGAGGAACGCCGTGAGCCTTCGACATGCCCTGCTGGCGCTGCTGACCGTGGAACCGATGACCGGTTATGACCTTTCGAAGGCGTTTCAGGCATCCGTCTCTCATGTCTGGCATGCCCCCGACTCGCAGATCTACCCGGAACTGCGCCGCATGGAAGCCGAGGGCCTGCTTGTCGGCACCGAGGTGCCCTGGGGGCCGCGCGGCAAGAAGCGCGAGTATCACATCACCGAAGAAGGCCTGGCGGCCTTTCGAGCCTGGATGAACCAGCCGCTGAGCTATACCCGCGAACGTGATCCGGCGCACCTCAAGGCCGCCTACCTCGAGTGGGCTGAACCCGAGTCAGCGCGCGCTCACCTGCGCGCCCACCTCGCGAACTACACCGAGCGCCGAGCGGACTGGCTCGACAAGGTGCGAGAGATCGACACCGGAACGAGCACGATGCTCGAAAAACGCCTCGCCCACGCGCCGTCCAGCCAGCACGCCAGCATCCGCGCCTACAAGCGGTACACCTATGAGGGCCTCATCGCGCGGGCCGAGCACGAGATCGAGTGGGCCGAGCGAGGCCTGGCGCTCATCGACGAGCTGAACAGTCCCATGAATGCTGCGGACGCGTCAGAGAACTGACCCGCGTCACACCGCGTGTCTCTGCCGCAATCACCACACGTTGGGGAATGGGACAACCCCGGCGGGTCGGCTGCTCTCCCGGGACGCGGCCGTCACCATCCACTGGTCGAGGTACGCGTGCAGCCCGGTGAGATCCACGCCGCCAGATCGATAGGCGACACGGCCGTCGGGCCGCACGAGCAACAGCGCCGTGCCGCGCGCGCCCACACCGAGCCGCCCGAGCGTCTGCTTCTGGCTCAGGCGATGCACGCGCACGAGCTGCCCGAACCCGGCGGTGACGTCCTCGTCGGCGTACGCGGTCCACCCCCGTCCACAGAGCAAGAGGTGCCAGCCCGGGGCCGCCACCAAGGCATGCAACGACGTCGGTGCGAGCGCGTGAATGCGGGTTCGCGCGGTGCCCTGCTGCCGGGTGAGCGGCATGTCCGGCAAGCGGTCACCGGGTCGCGGCGCTCGACGTGAGCCCGCGCCCGCGCTGGCGAGCACACTCCCCCGGTACGTGATGCCCAGTTCGGATAGTGACCGGAAGGCGAACCTGCGCCCGGCGCGGAACGAGAGCGCCAGCGGCAGGATGCGCGGCATCACGCGTGTGCGGAACACACGAGTGACCGGGCTGCTCGATGTCACGGCCAGGAATGCCCGGTCGGTGAAGTGGCGTACGGCGCGACCCACGGGAGCCCGCTCGGCCTCATAGGTATCCAGAATCGCCGCGGGGGCGTCGCCACGCACGGCGAGCGCGAGCTTCCAGCCGAGATTTGCGGCATCCTGAATCCCGGTATTCATGCCCTGCGCACCTGCCGGACTGTGGATGTGCGCGGCGTCCCCGGCAAGAAAGGCACGCCCGGAGCGATACTGGGTCGCGCCTCGGTTCTGCAGGTGAAAATTGGTCATCCACACGGGATCATGCAGTCGAATCGGCAGGTCGGAGTGAGCATCCACCAGCGCTTGCACGTCGGCGAGTGTCACCTCCCCTTCGCCGGACGGCGCATCCGCGGGCGCCCGCATGGCAATCAGGCGCCACGTGGCCGGTCGCCCCAGGGGAAAGAAGAAGAGCAGGCTGTGGTCCGAGAGGAAGGTGTGCACCGCACCCGCCTCGAGCCCCTCGGCTTCGAGGTCGGCCAGGACGAAGGCCTGGGGGTAGGCGCTGCCCTCGAATTCGATGCCGGCAAGCTGCCGTACGGTGCTGTGCGCGCCATCACAACCCACGACATACGAGGCGTGCACCGTTTCGATGTGGCCGTCATCGTGACGGATTGTCGCGACGGTTCCGTCGCCGCCCAGGCGCAGGGCGAGCAACTCGAGGCCTCGTTCGACCGCGACGGCGCGCAGGGCCAGATGCGCCGCAAGCAGCCGCTCCGTCTCGGCCTGCGAGAGAAAGAGAAGGTACGGAAACGCAGTGTCGCTCACCCCGATGTTGAACAGCAGGAGAGGTATCACCCGGTGTCGCACATGCATCCGCACCTGCACGGCACGGTTACCGGCCTCCACGAGGTCCGCGGCCACTCCGCTCGCCGTCAAGACCTCGAGCGTGCGCGACTGAATGGCAAGCGCCCGGGACTCGTGTGCGCGATCCAGAGCCTGGTCAATAATACGAAAGCGGATGCCGTATCGGGCCAGTTCCACGGCCAGCGCGAGCCCCGTCGGCCCGGCACCCACCACGAGCACCTCAACGCCCGGGGAGTTTTCGGCCTTGTCGATCACAGCGGGAAGCATACTCACACGTACGCCTCTTCGTCAGGGGAAGAACTCCGCCTCCGGCTGGGCCACAATGAAGACACCCAGACCACAGGAGACGACGATGACTGACCCCACCGGAACCGGAACGAGTGACGACCCCTGGGTGCTGCGCACCCCGCCCGGAACGTCCGGATACCACATGTACCGTGACGAGGCCGCTGACCCGCCGACTCTGGTGTGCGTGGTGGGCACGACCACGCTTCGGTACCGGCTGCGCTGCCTCGACGACCTGCACGCCATGCTTGTGGCGGCCGGCGATTGGGTGGAGCTCGGCAGCGCCGACGAACAGAAACCCGCCAAGGACGGCACGGTCGAGGCCTGGGGCCGTGCGCAGTCGAACCCCGTCGGCGGCTGGTACGGTCTGAAGAAGGGGCTGCGGGGACGTTTCGGCATGTACATTCCGCCGCTCATGGAGGCGCTCGGCCTCGCCGAACTCGAGCACAACGCCCGAAACAACCGCATGCGCGCGCTCTAACGTTTGGCCCTGCCCCCATGATCAAGCTGCTGTCCCACCTGTCGCACGTGCGACTGGCGGCAGGAGATGTTGCGGCATCCGTTGCCTTTTACGAGCACCGGCTGGGAATGCATGAGGTACACCGCGATGAGTCGTCGGTGTACCTGCGCACGAGCGACGACTACTACCTCTACAGCCTCGTGATCGAGCGCGGCCCTGAACCAGCCGTGGTGCGCATGGCCTGGCGCACGGTGAGCGACGCGGCCCTCACCGAGGCCGCCCACCGGGTCGAAGCGGCCGGCGTGCAGGGTCGGTGGCGCGAGCGCACCTTCGGGCACGGACGCTCCTATCTCTTCACGGGACCGTGGGGGCACACCATCGAGCTCTTCTCCCAGGGCAACAAATTTCATGCGCCGGACCCCGCACCGAGTGCCGACGACGACGCACCGACGGTGGGGGCGCCCACGATGGAGGTGCGGCAACTCGACCACGTCACGGTGGCCGCACCCGATGTCGCCGCCTTCCTCGAGTGGCACGGCGACGTTCTGGGCTTGCAGGTGCGGCCGCGCACCGTGCTCCAACAGGAGGGCACAACGGTCTACGCCGTGCTCGGCACGAGCGACACCGCGCACGATCTGGGGGTCGTGCTGGACAGCTCCACCAGACCCGCACGGGTGAATCATCTCGCCTACCGGGTGGACAGCCGAGCGGAGCTGTTCGCGGGGGCCGCCGCGCTGGTGCGGGCGGGCGTGCGCACCGAACACGGTCCCAGCACACACGTGGAGTTCAGGGCGAGCATCCACGCCATCGGCGAGCAGAACTACGTGTATCTGCGAGACCCGAGCGGCATGCGCGTCGAGGTCAACACCGGTGGGTTTCTGCGCGCGGTGCCCGATCCGACACCGGCATTCTGGCGGCCAGGACCGGGCCTGTACTACCGCAACGAGCAGATGCCCCTCACGATGACGGAGAGTTTTCCCCCGGATGCCGCCCCGAGCGCCACCGAGGAAGGCCTGATCAGCGGGACAGAGGCCCAGCTCATCACCCCCGCTGCGGCGCGCCACGCTCAATAAAAACCTTGTAATGATTGTTCAACAATCGTAGGCTGTCACAAAACAATCGGTGATCGCAGTCGCTGGTTCCGTTCCTCACAGACAGCGAGCACCATGTCCCCCTCGGTTTCACCAACGACGGTCAAGCCCGACAAGACCAAGCGACTGAAGAACAAGCACCGCGGCGCCCTGCTCGGAGCCATGTTCCTCATGGCCACGAGTGCGGTGGGGCCGGGCTTCATCGTGCAGACGACCACGTTCACTGTTCAGCTCGGCGCGGCCTTCGCTTTCGCCATTCTGGTCTCGATTCTTGTCGACATCGCCGTGCAACTGAACGTGTGGCGCGTCATCGGAGTGAGCGGCAAGCGCGCCCAGGAGCTGGCCAACACGGTGCTCCCGGGCGCCGGCTGGTTCCTCGCCGCGTTGATCTTCCTCGGCGGCCTCGTCTTCAACGTAGGCAATGTGGCCGGCGCCGGTCTGGGTCTGAACGTGCTGCTGGGCATCGATCCGTTGCTGGGTGGAATCCTGTCGGCCGCCGTGGCCATCGCGATCTTCCTGAGCAAGCGCGCGGGTCTCGCCCTCGACAAAATCGTCGTTGTGCTCGGCGCGATCATGATCATCCTCATCGGCTACGTCGCCATCGTGTCGCAGCCGCCGCTCGGCGAGGCGATCAAGAATGCCGTCATCCCCGACAACATCGACTTCCTCATCATCACCACACTCATCGGCGGCACCATTGGCGGCTACATCACGTACGCCGGCGCACACCGCATGATCGATGCGGGTATCTCCGGCCCCGAAAACGTGGGCGAAATCACCCGCAGCTCGGTGCTGGGCATCATCATCACCGGCGTCATCCGCGTCTTGCTCTTCCTCGCAATCCTCGGGGTCGTCGCCGGCGGCGTGGCCCTGACAAGCGACAACCTCGCGGCAGAGGCATTCCAGTCCGCGGCGGGCGAGCTCGGCTTCCGTGTCTTCGGCGTCATCCTGTGGGCGGCGTCGATCACCTCAGTCATCGGTGCGGCGTACACATCGATCTCCTTCGTCACGACACAGAAGACCTCCCCGCGGGTACGCAGCATCGCCACCTGCGTCTTCATTGCCGTGTCCACGCTGGTCTTCAGCCTGATCGGGCAGGCCCCCGCAACGCTGCTGATCATGGCCGGCGCCGTGAACGGACTCATCCTTCCGGTCGGTTTTGCCGTGATCATCTGGGTGGCGTGGCGCCGCCGCGACCTGCTCGGCGGCTACGTGTATCCCAAGTGGCTGCTCATCATCGGCGTTCTCGCCTGGCTTCTCACCGTGTTCCTCGGCTACCAGTCCCTCGGTGGCCTCGCCAAGCTGTGGGTGTAGTGCCCATGGCTGTTCCTGTTGCGCCCGCTGGTTCGCCCGTCGATCCGCCCGTCGTCACCCCGGCCGTCGTCACCCCCGCGGAGGCTCGCGCCCTGTTCCGCAACGGCCTGGCCACGCCGACCGCGGGCTGGTCTGCCGGTTTCACCCAGGCGAACCTCATCATCGTGCCCCGGGCGCAGGCCTTCGACGTGCTGCTGTTCGCCACCCGCAATCCTCAGGCGTGCCCCATTCTGGGCGTGCTCGATGCGGGCGAGACGAGCGGTCCCCTGCTGGCCGGCGGGGACATCCGTTCCGACCTCGGCCGGTATCGGGTCTATGAGAACGGCGCGCTGGTCGCCGAGCCCAGCGACCTCACCGAGTGGTGGCGTCCCGACCTCGTGACGTTCATCGTGGGGTGCAGCTTCACGTTCGAGTCCGCGCTACAGAAGGCCGGGATCGCCATCTCGCACATCGAGCAGGGCACGAACGTGCCGATGTATCGCACGAACGTGCGGTGCGCCCCGGCTGGGGAGCTGGCGGGTCCGCTCGTAGTGTCGATGCGGGCGATTGCGGCGGACCGGGTAGCGGATGCCGTGCGCATCACGTCCCAGTACCCCGCGGTGCACGGCGCCCCGGTACATGTCGGCGACCCTGCCGCTCTCGGAATAGACCTTGACCGGCCCGACTTCGGCGACGCGGTCGTCGTAGCGCCCGGCGAGGTACCCGTGTTCTGGGCCTGCGGAGTCACCCCGCAAGCCGCCGTCATGGAGTCGCGACCGACGCTGGCGATCGGACACGCCCCCGGCTACATGCTCATCACCGATGCTCGCGACTCGGACTACCTGGTCACGGTGTAAAAAGAACCCGTTCACTCCACGACAGCTGTCGCAGACCGCTACCGAAGCCCGTCGACCGAGACCAGACCGTCGTGGCGGCGCCCATCGAAGATGATCGTGGGGATCTTCACGGTGGCGATCTTGTCTTCCACCAGAGTCTTGTTGGCGGCGACGATGTCGGCGACGGCGTCAGACCCCGCCTCCGCCACGACGACGTCGATCTGGTCGGCGGAGAGGCCAAACTCCTCGAGCCAGCCGGCGAGAGTCGCGGTGGCCTCAGCCGTGTCCATCGACTTGAGGGCGGATTGCCAGGGCAGGCCGGTATCCGTCTTCTCGGTGAAGAGGCGCTCGATCACCTGCCAGTCCACGGGAGTGTCCGCGCCAGCCAGGGGGTGCAGCCGCAGTGCCTCGAGATACTGGGTCACGAGCAGCGAGTTGGGGAACTTGTAACCGTCGGCACCCTCAATCGGGTAGGCGATGTACGTGAGGTTGTGGGTCTGGGCAAAGCCGGAATCCTCAATGTTCTGCAGGAGGGCCTTGCAGGTGGGGCAGCCGGGGTCGATGACCTCGACGGCGATGGGGTTCGCGGCATTCTCGGTGAGATAGCTGGCGTTGGCGGGTAGGTACTCTTCGGCCGTCCAGGTGCGGAAGCGGGCGGGGATGGCGGCAAAGGTCTCGCCGAGGCTGCTGAACTCGTTACCGAACGCTCCGATCACGTCGAACGCTCCGAGGGATGACATGAAGTCGGGCGTTTCGTCGGTGACCGAGCACGCCTCGGCACCGAGGCTGCAGGACGCCGAGTCTTGTTTGTTGCAGGTGCCGTAGACGTACAGGTTTGCGGCACTCTTCACCACGGTGTACCCCGACCAGACGGTGGTGAGGATCACCAGCACCGCAAGCACCTCGAGAGTGATGCTCGCCGGGCGCACCAGACCAGGCCGGCGTGCCGCGATCGGTGCGAGCAGGTGGTCCTTGACGTCTTGCTTGAACGTCGTGTCACAGGGCCGGAAGGTGACCCGACGCCACGTGCAGGTCCAGGCTTTGCCCACGTAGCGCCGGTAGCGCGCCGAGAATATGGCCATGACGACCAGAACGATGAACGCCGCGATACAGAACACTTAGTGCAAACCCTTCACCAGCCGCCCGAGGGTCTGAGTGGCCGCGTCGATGTCCGACTCCGTGGAGTGCAGTCCGAGGGAGAAGCGCAGCAACGGGGGCAGCCCGAGCTGTTCTTTGAGGTAGTGGTGGGCGCAGAAGTATCCGCTGCGCGCCATGATTTGCGAGTGCGACAGGAACACCGCGAGCCGGTGTGAGTCCTGGGCAGGGGCGTAGGCACTGATCACCGGACTGGCCTCCGTGTTGACCAACGTGAGTCCGGGAATATCGGCGAGCCCGTCGTAGAGTCGCCGGGACAGCCGCGTGAGGTGCTCGGCGGGCGCGAGTCCGCCGGGGCGGATGCTGCCGAGCCATTCGATCGCCCGACCGAGCGCGATGATCTCGCCCCAGGCCTGCAGCCCCGGTTCCAGCACCGACGCCGGGTCGCCATGCACGAGGTCAAAATCCTCCTCGCGCACGTCGGCCACCATGCCGCCACCCACGAAAGAGAGGTCAAGGGCGGCGAGCAGGTCGTGGCGGGCCACGACGACGCCGAGGCTGGCGGAGTACATCTTGTGCGCGGAGAAGCAGATCGCATCCGCTTCCGTCTCCTGCAGCAACGCCCGACCGTGCCCCATGGACTGCGCCGCGTCGACAACGACGATGCCGCCGCGAGCGTGGGTGTCGTGCACGAGCTCGGCGAGGTTGGTGAGCTGTCGACCGTCGATGTTGGAGGCCGAGTTGACGACGACAACGGCCTTCTCCAGCTGCGCGGGCTCATAGAGCAACGCGCCGTCTGTGGCGCGGTCCAGCACCAGTCGTTCGACGCCCAGTCGTCGGGCGGCCGTCATGGTGGGCAGGAACACCGAGTTGTGCTCGATGTGACTGGTCACGATCCGCCCCACACGGCCCATCGGCAGCTGCTGCAACAGCAGATTGAGACCGTAGGTGGTGTTGAGGGTAAAGGAGGTGGCATAACTTCGCGGGGAGAGGCCGAGCAGGGTGAGCACGGCCCGGCGGGTATCGGACACCTGCTCGTCGACCTTCACTCCCCAGGCGTACTTCACGCGTCCGCCGCACGCGTTGTAGGTCGTGTAGTAGTCGGTCAATGCGTCGATCACGGGCTGCGGGCGCAGGCTCTGGCAGGCGGCGTCGAGGTAGATCTCGCCGGGTTGCAGGTATCCGAAATCGCCCTGCCGACGTGTGTCGAGCGGCGAGGCGGGCCTGCGGAAACTCATGCGAGGCGTCACGAATGTCAACTCCGTATTCATTGTAGATTCAGGGCCTGTGCGCACGTCGAGTTTTCGAGAAATTCTCGCTTTCCTCTGCCCCGCCTCACCCCGCCGGTCCCGACCCAAGCGCTGGTCGAGGAGCGCCCCTCCCGCCGGTCGAGGAGCGCCCCTCCCGCCGGTCGAGGAGCGCCCCTCCCGCCGGTCGAGGAGCGCCGTCTACGGCGCGTCTCGAGACCTCGCGAGCCGATCTCGCCACCCGCGCTGCGAATAATGCTTCGAATAACTTCTCCACAATGGTGAGGTTTTCTCGAACAGTGTCAGTGGTCCATGGGAAAATTTAGTCATGGAGAACACCAATGAAGTTCCTCCACCGGAGGATGCCGCGGGCAGCAGCCCGCCCGAACCCGTCGGCCTCACGCCCGCAGAGCGTGAGACGGCCGACACCCAGCTCCGCTTGCTCGATGCGGTGAAAGAGCACGACCGGGCGATCTGTGCGGCGCAGGCCGCGCGGGCGGCCGCGGTCGATGAGATCGTGCGCTGGACCCAGGCGACGGCCGAGACCGGCCGACCCACCACGGCCGCTCGTGGAAGGAAAGGGTACGTGGAGTGGTCGTCGATGACGGCCGCGCACGAGGGCCTCGTCGCTGAACTCGCGTGCCTGCTGACGCTGACAGAGAATTGCACCCGCAACCTCATGTGCCACAGCGAACTTCTCCAGCACAAGCTGCCCGCGACAAGAGAGGCCCTCCGCCGGGGGGACATCAGTTACCGTCACGTCGAGGTCATCATCGACAACGTTCTGGCCCTCCCCGATGAGGCCTGGCAGGACTTCGAACGAGAGGCTCTCACTGAGAGTGAGACCCTGACGGTGCCGCAATTTAAGAAGAAAGCCATCCGCATTCGGGAGCTGACCCACCCGGAGTCGATCACCGTGCGGCACAAACGCGCCCTGGCTGATCGGTGTTTCTTTGTCGGCCCGGGCCGTGACGGTATGGCGTACCTGGAGATGACCCTGAGCAATGAGGATGCCAGTGCGATCAGGGACCGGGTTGAGGCGATGGCGAAGAACCTCCAGTCATCATCGCTGGTTGAGCCTGTCGAAACCCGCACCCTCCCGCAACTGCGCACCGACGTCGCCGTCGACCTGCTCCTGGGCGGCGTTACCGCGACGGGGCTCGGCGCCGGGATTCGCGGCAACGTGTACGTGACCGTCCCGGTGCTCACGCTGATGGGTAAGAGTGAGGAACCCGGCACCTTGGAGGGGTTCGGGCCGATCGACCCGGAAACCGCCCGCCGAATCGCCGGCACCGCGAGCAGCTTCACCCGCATCCTCATCCACCCCGAGACGGGCGCGGTGCTGTCTTTCGGACGCACGAAGTACAAGGTGCCGACAGAACTGCGGCGTTGGCTGCAACTGCGCGACGGATCGTGCCGCGCGGCCGGGTGTAACCGGCGGGCGCAGGACTGCGACATTGACCACACCATCCCCTGGGAATCAGGCGGTGAAACCGTGTTCTCGAACCTCGCCAACCTCTGCAAACGCAGCCACCGGGTCAAGCACGAAACGGGATGGGCGGTTGAACAAGGCGCAGACGGCACCCTGAACTGGACCAGCCCGGCCGGGAAGCACTACGCCACCCACCCCGCCACCCGAATCAGACCGACCATCCCCACGACCGAACCAGCATCGAAACCAAACACCTGGCTCGACCCCTGGAAGATCCCCAACACAGGCATCAACACCGCACCCTTCTAGCCGCCGAGAGAAGGGGCCTTACGCGGTCAATTGGAATACATCCCGGTCGACACTGCACCCCTCCCCCGCTTGAGCTGCCTACTGCCGGCCGTCCGCTTTCCGCTTTCAGCTGTCGGCTTTCGGCTGTCGGCTGTCGGCTGTCGGCTGTCGGCTGTCGGCTGTCGGCTAGAAGGTGGTCGGCTAGAAGGTGGTCCAGCGGCTTTCACGAATCGGCGGGGATGACTTCACGCGACCGGCTCGTCGAGGCTTCTCGGCATAGTGGACCAATGCTGCCGCCGCTATCGACGAGATCACGGCTAGTACGAAGGCCAGCCCCACAAACCCCGGGTAGAACCCCGGTGCAGAATTTGGAGTCGCTCCACTAATGACGACAACGAACACGACGACGAGCACGACCGTACCCGCCGCCGCTCCGACTGCGGCTGCAGCGGCTCGTGCACCCGGCTCCCTCTTCAATCGGTGGTCCCGCAGCGCAACCGCCGAGCATCCACCGACCCAGGCCGCCGCGGCAACGATGAGGCCGACGACACCGTACGAGATCGCCGACCGCACGGCATCCCAACCCCTGGCATACGCGGCGCCGTCAGACTGTGGCGCCAACACGAGCAAGAACATCATGACTCCCAGAATGAAGCCGAGCATCATCCCCGCGACCGAGACCCTCCAATAACGCGTGACCATGCGCCCCAGCCTAGCGACCGGCACTCAGACCGGCTGATCCGCCTTCGCAGTGAGCGCGGCGAGCTTGTGTACCCCGATCGGTTCGCTCGCGAGCAGAGGGATGATCGCGACCCGCTCCGCGCAGGCGCGAACCGTCTCGATCTGTTCGAGTTCGTTCGCGGCCCTGGCCCGCAGAAACGGCGTTTCCGGATGCGCCGCCGCGATCGAGTTGTTCACGACCCAGCCCCACGGATGGATACCGGCACGTTCCAGGTCGTCCTGCAATCCTTGAGCCTCCAGCACCGGTGTGGTCTCGGCCAGAGTGACGAGGATCACCCGGGTCAACGCCGGATCCTGCAGCCTCATCAGCGGGGTGACGAACGACATGCTGTCGCCCATCTGCCGGGAGATTTCGCGATGATACGAGCCGGTGGCATCCAGGAGCAACAGCGTGTGGCCGGTGGGAGCGGTGTCGACGATGACGAACTCCCGGCGCGATTCGGATACGGCCTTCGAGAACTGCCGGAAGACCGCAACCTCGTCGCTGCACGGCGACATCAAGTCTTCGGCCAGGGCGGCTCGCCCATGCTCGTCGAGGTTCTTCCCCTTCGTCGCCATCACGTGATCCCGATACTCCCGGATCGCCTGTTCCGGATCAATGCGCGAGACCCGGAGGCCCGGAACGCTCCCGTGGAGCGTCTCGGCGAGGTGCGCGGCAGGGTCCGTGGTGGTGAGGTGCACGGAATGACCGCGCTGGGCCAGGGCGACCGCGATCGCGGCGGCGACGGTGGTTTTGCCCACGCCCCCCTTGCCCATACACAGCACGAGGCCATGTCCGGCCTGCTCCAGCTCGTCCACGAATCGACCGAGCGGCGCATCAGGCATAGGGACGACGGCCCGACCGACCGACTCCGACGGAACCCGCGGCGAGTCGTGGAACAGCGTGCTCAGGGCCGCGATGCCCATCATATTGTCGGCCTTCAACTCGAGGACATCGCGAGGAAGCCCCGCAATCGCGCTCGGCAGGGTCGCCAGCGCCTCGGACTCCCGAGCGCGCACCGCCGCCGCAATCGACTCAGCGCCTGCGAGGGCGGGCAGTACCCCGTTGATGACGACGAAGCCACCCTGAATGCCGATTTGTTGCAGTTCGAGGAACGTACGGTCGATTTCCCCCAGAGAAGACACCTGGCACGGGCCACGAGAACAAGCCGTGTGCGCGCCGGGTCAGCCAGCGCCGCTACAGCCTCGGCGTACACCGTCTTGTGCTTTTCCAGACCGGAGAGCGGTCCGAGGCACGACGGGTCGCCCTTTCCCGCGTCGAGGAATTCGGTCCAGGAGCCCGGAAGCTGCAGCAGTCGAATGGTGTGGCCGGTGGGAGCGGTATCGAACACAATGTGGTCATATTGCTCCAGCAGGCCGTCGTCGGTCAGCAGATTCGTGAACTCGTCGAAGGACGCGACCTCGGTCGTGCACGAGCCAGAGAGACCCTCGGCGATGCTCGCGAGCTCGCTGTCGGGCAGCAACCCCCGCACCGGCGCGATGATGCGCTCCCGATACGCGTCGGCTGCCTGCTCGGGATCGATCTCCAGAACGAACAGCCCGGGAATCTCATCGATCGGCGTCACGGTATTGCCGACGGAGCGACCGAAAACCTGGCCGATGTTTGATGCCGGGTCCGTGCTCACCAGCAGCACCCGCAGACCGCGGCCAACGAGTTCAATGGACGTGGCGCAGGCGACGGATGTCTTGCCCACCCCGCCCTTGCCGGTGAAGAACAGGAAACGGGGCGGGTCGTCGAGAAATTTCACGACGTGCCTCAGCAGCAGGAGCCGGAGCCGTCGGAGGCAGCGGAGGCAGCGGAGGCACTGCAGCATCCGCTCTCGGCCTTGCGGTCGGGCCGAGACTCGGTCAGCCCCAGCTGTGGGCGCTCCACCGGAGTCTCGTCGTCCGGAGCGAGACCGGCCGGAGCGAGACCAGCGTAGGCGAGCAGTTGCGACCGTGCCGGGTAGGCGCCGGTCGCGACGGTGACACCGTCGACGATGGTGAGCGGCAGGCCGGACGATCCCACAACGTGCATGAATGCGCGAACGGTGTCGTCGGTAGTGAAGGCGATCGGATCGGTGGCCAGATTGTGCCGTTCGATATCCGCGCCGCGCTCGCGCAGGCTGCGAACCGCGGCAGTCAGCTCCACCAGAGACTGGTCGACGTCGACGCCGCATACCCCGGTATCGCAGCACAGTGCCGGCTCGTAGATTCGAATGACAGCCACGGCGTTCTCCTTATTCTGGTTATATCGATTACGATCGATGTAACCAGTATGGCCCTATATATCGATGAATATCAATACATTTCAGCATCAACACGGGGAATCAGCCGGTCGGCTGACTCACGGCCGTCACGAGCTGTTGCTCGGCGCGGTGCAGGTATTCGGTCATCACCTCGGCAGCCTCGGTGCGAAATCCCGCGTCGAGGAGCTCAACGATGCGGGCGTTCTCTTCGATGTAGGGCGCGTGAAACCCGGCGTCGGCCACCATGGAGTGAAAGACCAGCCGCATCTCGGCAAGCACCTGGGTCATCTGCAGCACCAGGCGTTCGCTGCCGGTGAGCGCCACGAGGGCCGCGTGGAATTTCTGGTTCGCATCCGCCATGTCCGGAACCGACCCGATCTCTCTCGACTCGCGGGCACGTGCCACGGCGGCGTGCAGAGGCGCGGTGTCCCCCGCCGGCGACCACAACAGAGCGGCTGGCTCGAGAAACCGCCGTACGCGATACATCTCGCGGATGTCGTCGATCGACGGCCGCGCCACATAAACGCCCCGGTTCGCCAGCCGCACCACCACGTGCTCGGAAGCGAGCGTGGAAAACGCCTCCCGCAGCGTGTTGCGTGAAACGCTGAGCACCTCACTGAGCGCCTGCTCAGAAAGTTTCGCGCCCGGAGCGAGCTGGCCGGCCGCGATGCGCTCGCGCAGCAGGGAAGCGACCCACATTCCGGTTTCGGCATGCTTGGGGTCCGGGCTCTGTCGACGCAGGTCCTGCAGAATATCGTCGAGAGTCATAGTCCCAACCTATGGGATCGACACCTCAGCCGATGGCGCATTCACCGCACCCCTCAGTCGACACGCTGCTCAGCCGACGCGCCGCTCAATCGCCGCGCTGCTCAATCGACAACGGATGCGACGGCCGCGTGTGCCGCAACCGCGTCCCCCACCTGCACGAGTTTGCCCGTGAGGGCGCCGCTGCGGTGCGCCACCACTACGGACTCCATTTTCATGGCCTCGAGCACGAGAACGGCTTCGCCTTCGGCCACGGGTTCGCCCTCCTCCACGAGCCACTTCACGACGGTTCCGCCCATCGTGGCGCGGAGCGACGTCGGGTCGACGGTCTCCTCGGCGGCGGGCGAGGCCGCGGACACGGCGTCCGCTCCGGCCCCGCGAGCGAGACCCGCGAGCAGGGCAGCGGGCAGGCCGAGGGACATCCGCTTGCCGTCGAGGTCGATCGAGATCGTGCGGCGTTCGGACTCGGGTGCCACGGGGTGGAAGGCGGGATCGGTCTGGATGGTCTCCGCGAAGTCGCCCTCGATCCAGCCGGTGTGCACGCCGAGGCCGTCGGTGCTGCTGAAAGCCTCGGTCTCGACGACCGCGCGGTGGAAGGGCAGCACTGTCGGCAGCCCCTCGATCTCGAAAGCCTTCAACGCACGGCGGGCACGGCGGAGGGCCTGCTGGCGGTCCGCACCGGTCACGATGAGCTTGGCCAGCAGGGAGTCGAACTGCGCCGGAACAATGCCACCTTCTCGCACCCCCGAGTCAACCCGGATGCCGGGGCCGGTGGGGGTCACGAATCGGGTGACCGTGCCGGGTGAGGGCAGGAAGCCTCGACCGGGATCCTCGGCGTTGATGCGGAATTCAAAGGCATGTCCGCGCGGCTCGGGGTCGCTGTCCACCGGGAGCGGGCCGCCGGCCGCGATCTGCAGCTGGGCGAGCACGAGATCGATACCGGAGGTCTGCTCGGTGATCGGGTGCTCCACCTGCAGCCGGGTGTTCACCTCGAGGAAGGACACGCTGCCGTCCTGGCCGAGCAGGTATTCCACGGTGCCGGCCCCGGTGTAGCCGGCCTCGCGGCAGATGGCCTTGGCCGAGGTATAGATCCGCTCGCGCTGCTCGGGCGTGAGGAAGGGCGCGGGTGCCTCTTCGACCAGCTTCTGGTTGCGGCGCTGCAGCGAGCAGTCGCGGGTTCCGACGACGATGACGTTTCCAGCGCCGTCGGCAAGGATCTGCGCCTCTACGTGGCGCGGCTCGTGCAGGAACCGTTCCACGAAGCATTCGCCGCGGCCGAACGCGGCCTGGGACTCCCGCACGGCGGAGTCGAAGGCCTCCTCCACCTCGTCGAGCTTCCAGACCACCTTCATGCCGCGACCGCCGCCGCCGAACGCAGCCTTGATGGCCACCGGAAGGCCGTGCTCTTCTGCGAAGGCGCGAACCTCGGCGCCCGATTCGACCGTGCCCTCCGAGCCGGCCACGAGCGGAGCGCCCACTCGAATGGCGATTTCACGGGCGGACACCTTGTTACCAAGAATTCGGATGCTCTCGGGTGTCGGGCCGATCCAGACCAGCCCGGCATCCAGAACGGCCTGGGCGAAGTCAGCGTTTTCGGAGAGAAACCCGTAACCCGGGTGCACGGCGTCGGCGCCGCAACGCATGGCGATCCCGAGCAGCTTGTTCACGTTGAGGTACGTGTCTGCGGGGCTGTTCCCCTCGAGGGCGTAGGCCTCGGTAGCCTCGGCCACGTGCAGCGCATCGGCATCCACATCGGCGTACACGGCCACGGAGTCGAGGCCGGCGTCGTCGCAGGCCCTGATGATGCGCACGGCAATTTCGCCACGGTTGGCGATCAATACTTTCTGCACGGGGTCAGCTCTCTACTGTCTGTTCTGATACGGGTATGAAACGGATGCGCGCGCCCGCGGCAAGTTGCGCCGCCAGGTCGAGGTCGCTCGCCACGACGACACCCACCACGGGATAGCCGCCGGTCACGGGGTGGTCGGCGAGGAACAGCACGGGGAGGCCGGAGGCCGGCACCTGGATCGCCCCCGCGACGGTTCCCTCGCTGGCCAGTTCGCCGGGGCGTGAGCGTTCGAGCGGTTCGCCGTCGAGCCGCAGGCCGATGCGGTTGGACTGTGCGGTCACGGTCCACTCGACGGCGCTCAGCCGCGTGAGCGATTCGGCGCCGAACCAGTCGGCGCGCGGCCCGGCAACGAAACGCACCTCGGTGACCTCGGCGGGCTCGGCCGGCGAGGGCTCCGGGTTGCCGACGATACTCGTGGGCGGCGCTTCATGGACGACGAGCGCGTCGCCATGCCTGAGCGGCGCCGCACCGACGCCCGACAGTGTGTCGGTGGAACGGCTGCCGAGGATCAGGGGCGTGTCGATGCCGCCGCGCACGGCGAGGTAGCTGCGTACGCCCCACTCGGGTGCGTGGAGCGTGAGCCGCTCCCCCGCGAGCAGTGCGAAGGGAGCATCCCGCGGCACCTGACGGTCTGTGGACTCCCGGGCGGTCTTGGATGCGACACCCACAATGCTGAGGTCACCGCCGGCGCCGCTGACCGCGAAGACCTGGTCGGTGACGGCTTCGAGGCACAGGCCGCCGAGCGCGTTTTCGAGCACCGCGGCATCCGTTTCGTTGCCCGCGAGCCGGTTGGCACGACGCAGCGCGCCGCGATCGAGGGCGCCGCCGCCGGTGACGCCGAGGTGGGCGTAGCCGGGCCGGCCGAGGTCCTGGATGGTGGTCTGCACGCCCGGGTCGACGACGAGCACTCCGCCGCTGACCTCCGGGACAGCCACTGCGACAACAGGTTCGGCGGCAACGGGCGCGGCCAGCATGAACTCTCGCACGGCCCGAAACTGCACGCGGTTGCCGGGTTGCACGAGGGCCGGTCGCTCGTGGTCGAGGTTCCACAGGACGGCGTCGGTGCGACCGATGAGCTGCCAGCCGCCGGGGCTCTGCCGCGGATACACAGCCGAGTAGTTGTCGGCGAGGGCGACCGAACCGGCGGGAACGGCCTTGCGCGGGGTGTCGCGCCGCGGCACGGTCAGGGTATCGTTCTCGCCCACCAGGTAGGCGAATCCGGGGGCGAATCCGCCGAAAGCCGCTGTCCAGGCCTGGCCCGTGTGCGCCGTGATCACGGCGTCGCGGCTCAGCCCGGTGGCCGTGGCCACATCGTCGAGGTCATCGCCGTCGTAGATCACGTCGAGGGTCACGAGGGCATCGTCGGCCGAAGCCTCCGCACCGATGTCGAGGCCGCGGAGGGCGTCAGCGAAGCGGCGCGCGGTGCGCACGGAGTCCCCGGTCACGAGAACGGTGCGCGCGGCGGCAACCACGTCGACCTGGCCCTCGAGCGGATGCTGCG
Source organism: Cryobacterium sp. MLB-32 (assembly GCF_000738085.1). Lineage (GTDB taxonomy): Bacteria > Actinomycetota > Actinomycetes > Actinomycetales > Microbacteriaceae > Cryobacterium. Next base: position 9,276 of record NZ_JPRS01000016.1, on the reverse strand, counting down.
CGAGCGCGTGCTGCAGCCGCAACACGTCACTGAGGCTGCCGAGCTGCACCAGCACCGCGCGGTCTCCCGCCGGCCTGATCTCGTGAATGTGGTCGGACATCCGTTTAGATGAAGCTGGAGATCGTGACGCCGGAGGCGACGAGGGCTGCGCGTACGGACGCGGCGAGCGCGACGGAGCCGGGGGTATCGCCGTGCAGGCAAATGCTCTCCACGTTGATGGAGATGAGCGAGCCGTCGACGGCGCGCACCTGACCGTCACCGACGAGGCGCAGCACGTGTTCGGTGACGGCCTCGACCGAGTGCAGCACCGCTCCCGGCAGCGCCCGGGAGACGAGCGTGCCATCGGCGTTGTAGGCCCGGTCGGCGAAACCCTCGGCCACGGTGCGCAGTCCGGCGGCGCGGGCAGCGCGCTCGATCTCCGAATTCGGCAGCACCATCACGGGCAGGTTCGCGTCAACGTCGAGCACGGCTTCGACCACCGCGCGAGCCTGAGCCGGGTGGTGCACGATGGAGTTGTACAGCGCGCCGTGCGGCTTTACGTAGCGCACCTCGGTGCCCGCGACCCGAGCCAGGGCCTGCACCGCGCCGATCTGATAGACCACGTCGTTGGTGAGCTCGGCGGGGTTCATGTCGATGAACCGGCGGCCGAAGCCGGCCAGGTCCCGGTAGCCGGGGTGGGCGCCGACGGTCACGCCGGCGGCAGCGGCGGCCGTGCAGGTGGCGCGGATGGTGCTCGGGTCACCTGCATGGAATCCGCAGGCAACGTTGATGCTGGACACGGAGGCGATGATGGCGGCGTCGTCGCCAAAGGTCCAGTTGCCGAAGGATTCTCCAACATCGCTGTTCAAATCAATGCTGTTCAGATCGCTGGTGTTTCGGTCGCTGGTGGGCATCGTCGCCTTCCGTCTCGAGAAAATTCTTCCCTCAAGAATGCCCTACTTAAGCCGATTGTTCAACAATCCTTCCTATTTTACCGTCATCCCGCGCAGCGACCGATGCCCACCACACGGCGGTTACATCGCCTCGAGCACGCTCACGTAGTTGGCCACACCCACACCGCCCATGTTCTGCACGACCGCGCGTCGGGCCACGGGCAGCTGCATATCCCCGGCCGTTCCGGTGAGCTGCATGGCCGAGATCACGTGCTGAGAGACGCCGGTGGCGCCCACCGGATGCCCCTTGGCCTTGAGCCCGCCCGACACATTCACGGGGAGCTTGCCGTCGGGGTAGACCCAGCCCTCGGCAATGGCGCGGCGGCCCTCGCCGGGAGGAGTGAGCCCCATCACCTCGTACATGATGAGCTCGGCGATGGTGAAGCAGTCGTGCACCTCGGCGAAGTCGAGGTCGTCGAGTCCCACTCCCGCCATGGCCAGCGCGCGTTCGAACGACACCCGGGTGGCCGCGAATGCAGTGGGATCACGGCGGGCAGCGGGCAGGAAATCGTTCGCCTGCGCGAAACCGGCGAGGCGCACCGGGTCGGTGGCTGCGCCATCCGTTGTGAAGCCAGCCGAGGTGAGCACCACGGCGGCCGCGCCGTCCGAGACCGGCGAGCAGTCCGTACGACGCAGCGGGTCGGAGACCATGGGGTTCTTGTCCGACACCGTCTGGCAGAACTCCTCACCGAGGTCCTTCCGCAGTTGCGCGTAGGGGTTGGCCACGCCGTTGCGGTGGTTCTTCGCGGCGATCGAACCGAGCACGTCGCCGATCGCGCCGTAGCGGCCCGCGTATTCGCGCGCCACGTGCGAGAACAGGCCGGTGAAGCCGGCGGTGGAGTGCCGGCCGGCCATGTCGTAGTCGGCACCGAGCAGCGCCGAGCCCACGAGCTCGGACGGGGCATGCGTCATCTTCTCCGCGCCGACCACGAGCACGGTGCGCGCGGTTCCGGCCAGTATCGACTTCACGCCCTGCTGCAGCGCGGCCGAACCGGAGGCACACGCGTTCTCCACGCGGGTGGCCGGCACGTTCACGAGGCCCGCATCGGCCTGCAGCACGAGCGACGACGGAAAGCCGAGCGGCACGAGCCCGGAATTGAATTGCCCGAGATAGATCTCGTCGATAGCGGATGCGTCGACGCCGGCGTTCGTCATGGCCTCGGTGACCACCTGCACGATGAGGGTCTCGAGAGTGTCGTCGGCGAGCTTGCCGAAGCGGCTGTGACCCCAGCCGGTGAGCAGCACGTCCCGGCCGAACTGTTCGCGGAGGCTCATACGAGAGCCTCCTGCAGCTCGGCGGCCACGGTGAACGCCGCCTCGGTCTTCTCGGCGATCTCGGCGACGCTCACGCCGGGAGCGAGGCGCTGCAGCACGAGGCCGTTCCCGGTCACGTCGAAGACGGCGAGGTCGGAGATGATGCGGTCGACCACGCCGAGGCCGGTGAGTGGCAGGGTGCACTCCGTGACGATCTTGGCGGAACCGTCGCGGGCCACGTGCTCGGTGAGCACGACCACGCGCGGGGTGCCGGCCACGAGGTCCATCGCGCCGCCCATACCCTTCACCATCTTGCCCGGGATGGTCCAGTTGGCGAGGTCGCCGTTGCCGGCCACCTGCATGGCCCCGAGGATGGCGACCTTCACGTGCCCGCCCCGGATCATGCCGAACGAGGCGGCCGAGTCGAAGATGGACCCGCCCGGCAGCACCGTGACGGTCTGCTTGCCGGCGTTGATGAGGTCGGCGTCTTCCTCGCCCTCAAAGGGGAACGGGCCCATGCCGAGCAGGCCGTTCTCACTCTGCAGCGTCACGGAGATACCCTCCGGCAGGTTGTTCGCCACGAGGGTCGGAATTCCGATCCCCAGGTTCACGTAGTCGCCGTCGGCCAGTTCTTCGGCCGCAATCGCGGCCATTTCGTCGCGTGTCCAGGTCATGTCACTTCTCCTTATGCCGCTGCTGTCATGGCCGCAGCCGGGCGGGTGCGCACGGTGCGTTGTTCGATGTCTTTGACCCGGTTGGACGACTGGACAAGCCGTTGCACGTAGACGCCGGGGGTCACCACGTGGTCAGGCTCAATGTCGCCCGGCTGCACGATGTGCTCGGCCTCGGCGATGGTCACCAGGCCGGCCGTCGCGACGACCGGATTGAAGTTGCGCGCGGTATAGCGGTACACGAGGTTGCCGCGGGTGTCGGCCATATACGCCTTCACGAGCGCGACATCCGCCACGATTCCGCGTTCCTGCAGGTACGTCACGCCATCGAACTCGGCGAGCGGCTTGCCCTCGGCGATCAGCGTGCCCACGCCCGTCTTCGTGTAAAAGGCAGGGATGCCGGCGCCGCCGGCGCGCAGACGCTCGGCGAGCGTCCCTTGGGGGCTGAATTCCACCTCGAGTGCACCGGCCAAAAACTGCTCAGCGAATAGCTTGTTCTCGCCCACATACGAGGCGATCACCTTGCGCACCTGGCCGGCCTCGAGCAGCACACCGAGGCCCTTGCCGTCGATGCCCAGGTTGTTGGAGACCACCGTGAGGTTCTGGACACCGGAGTCCCGCACCGCGTCGATGAGGTCGGACGGAATGCCGCTGATGCCGAAACCCCCCACCGCGAGCACCATGCCGTCTGTCAGTAGGCCGCCGAGGGCATCGGCCGCGCTTGTGTGCACCTGGGTCACTGGATCTCCTCTTTGAGTGGACTGCGGTTTCAGGTCGCGTCCATCTTGTGGACCACGCTGATTCTCCCTCTAGACAACCGCGATCGCCTTGTCCCTGTCAATGCATCGCGTTTGCCATTCGCGGAAATGATCCACCGAGTGGTCGCCGGGGTGCTAAATGTCCATATGATGGACATCAGACGATTCAGCGGCGGAAAGCGGATATCCATGGCCACCCCAGCACCGTCCGGCTCGCCCGGCCCCGTGCAGGGCGCCCAGGTCGTGGGCCGAGTGGCCCTTCTCCTGCGCCTCGTCGGCCAGAACCCAGCGGGCAGGCCCCTCGCTCAGCTCGTGCGCGAATCCGGGCTCACCCGGCCGACGGTTCACAGACTGCTCACGTCGATGCTCGGCGAAGGCCTACTTGACCACGACTCCAGCACCGGTACCTGGCGGTACGGGCCCGAAATCTTCGTCATGGGCTCCGTTGCGGCACAGTCGTATCCGATTGAAGACCTGGCCCGGCCGAGCCTGCGGCGGCTGGCCGAGGAAACCGGAGAGAGCGCCTTCCTCTCCATCAGGCGGGGAAGCGAGACAATCTGTCTTGTGCGCGAGGAGGGCAGCTTTCCTATTCGCTCGTTCGTGCTGCACGAGGGCGTGCGGTTTCCGCTGGGCGTCGCATCCGCCGGCCTCGCGATCATGGCCTACCTGTCGGCCGATGAAGTCGACCAGCTGCTCGTGCAAGACGAAGCCTTCATTGAGCGTTGGGGCGAGCAGCACTCCCCCGACGCGATCCGCGCGCATATCGAGCAGACCAGGGCCACCGGTTACGCGGTCAACCCCGAGCTCATCCTCGAGGGCAGCTGGGGCATGGGCGCAGCCATCTTCGACCGCGCCAACCGCCCCGCCTGGGCGCTCTCCCTCACCGGAATCGAGCCACGGTTCCGCGCGGGCCGCCAGCCGTACCTGGGGCAGATGCTGCTCGACGAGGCCCATAAGATCACGCAGAAGCTGCAACACCCGAATCGGTAGGAAGTTTCAGATTTCCTGGGTCTGCCGCCCCGTAACCGGGCGTTTCGGGGCACAATCGTTGCACATGGCCGCGTCGGGACGGCGCCGCCCGCGCTCACCCATCGAGCAACCCCAACTGACCCCGCCCACACCGACCTAGCCCCCCACCAGAGCTCATCCCCACCGACGCTAGAATCCCACGAAGCTAGAACCCACGAGCTATTCCCCACGAGCGAATGCCGAGGCCATGCGGATGTCAATGTCAACGATAGGTTCACAGCCACCCCGATATTCACGCGGTGCGAGAGCAGCCTTCCTCGCACTGATCATTGTGGGATCGCTGATCACGTCAATCGGCCTGGGCACACTCCTGGGCGGAACGGTGACGGCTCTGGTCACCGCCCAGCAGGGCGAAAACGGGTTTCTCAACAGCCCCTCCACGACGCTGTCGGTGGCGTCCTACGCGATCACCTCCGAACCCATTCAGACCGCCGGCATGACCGCAACGGCCGACGGCTTCGCGACCCTGCGCGTGCAGGCGGCATCGCTGCAAGCAGATCAACCGATCTTTATGGGAATCGCCCGCACGTCCGACGTCAACGGCTACCTGGAGGCGGTGCGGCACTCGGAAGTCGCGAGCCTGAACAGCATCCCCGGGTCTGTGGTCTACCGCGTGCTCCCGGGCAGCGAAACACCCGCCCCGCCCGGTGAGCAGGATTTCTGGCAGATCTCGATTGCCGGCACGGGAACGCAGCAGCTCATCTGGGATTCCGGCGACGGCATGACGGCCGACAACTGGACGATCGTGATCATGAACGAGGACGCCAGCCCCGGCGTTGACGTGGTCGCGAATGCCGGACTGCGATCCGACCTCTTCGCGCCGCTCGCCGCCGCGCTCATCATCGGGGGCCTGATCGGTCTGCTGATCGGGATTGCCCTCATCGTGGTCGCCGCGACCTCGCTAGGACGGCGTCAGCCAAAAGACACACCGGGCAGCCCCGGCGTTGAAGGGACCGTTCCCGAACGGACCGCTCCAACGATCGTGGCAGCCTATCCCGCGCTGCTCGTCGGTCATCTCGATCCGACGCTGTCCCGCTGGCTGTGGCTGTTCAAGTGGTTCCTCCTGATTCCCCATCTGCTGCTCCTGGCTTTCCTCTGGACTGCCGTGTGGATTGTCACGGTCATCGCATGGTTCGCCATCCTCTTCACGGGACGCTATCCCCGGTCCCTCTTCGCCTTTACGGTGGGAGTGCTGCGGTGGAGCTGGCGCGTGAGCTACTACGGCTACGCTGCCCTCGGCACGGACCGGTACCCGCCCTTCACACTCGAGAAGACCGACTACCCGGCCGACTTCGACGTGGACTATCCGGAACACCTGTCGCGTGGCCTGATCTTCGTCAAGTCCTGGCTGCTGGCGATCCCCCATCTGCTGATCGTTTCCGCCTTCACGGCCGCCGCGTACGGGGGTTGGAACACGTACCGGGGAGGCTGGGACCTGTCACTGATCGGACTGCTCGTGTTGATCGCCGCCATCGCGCTTTTGTTCACGGGCCGATATCTGCCGGGACTGTTCGGCCTGGTGCTCGGCATCAACCGCTGGATCTTCCGCGTGATCACCTACGTGGGCCTGCTGCGCGACGAGTACCCGCCGTTCAGGCTCGACCAGGGCGCTGAGGAGCCGGTCACAACGGAGCACCGGCACTAATCGCGGCAGACACACAGATTTTGACGGACGCACAGATTCTGACAGACGCACAGATTCCAATACACAGATGGGCCGGCATCCTCGCGGATGCCGGCCCATCGGTGTCGTGACAGTGGTGGAGCTAAGGAGATTCGAACTCCTGACCTTCTCATTGCGAACGAGACGCGCTACCAACTGCGCCATAGCCCCTGACTGCCTATGCAGAATATCACGGCCGGGCACCTCGTCGTTGCCACTAGGCCGTTCATGCGACCACAACCTACCCGTCGGGGGTCTAGCCGACCGCGCGACGACGACGCAGCACGGCGTCAAGGTCGGTCATGCCCGGCTCCGTCTCGCCCACGATGCCCATCGCGGCGAAGCGGCTATCCGCGGCGGGCGCAGCGACCGGAACCGGGAGCGGGCGCGGGCGCGGCGCCGGGGGCGGCACCGGCCGTGATCTGCGACGCCCGACGCTCGATGTCCGCCTCGATGGCCGCACGACGCAGCTGGGCCGCCGCGTCGACGGAGGCCATGGCGGTCTGGGCGATCGAGCCGCGCGAGAGGTGCATTGGGCGAGGGAGCGGCCGAGGGGTCCACGTCTGGGCCACAGCGGGAGCGTCTTCCTCGAAGTGAACGGGCTCGAAGGGCTGACCGGTGAGACGAACGCGTTCGGGCGCCGACACATGCACGACACGGGCCGTGCGCGCCACCTTCGCGAGGCGGGAAAGGGTGAGGAAGGCGGCCAGAATTGTGGCCACCCCCATTCCGAGCAGCAACCAGGATCCGGTCGCCACGACGGGCACGATGCCGCCCAGCAGGCACAGCACTCCCGTCAGCAGCACGAGGGAGCTGAGGGCGCGTCCGCGACGCAGCCGACGCATGATCTTCGCGGGTGACACCGGCACGGGCACGCGATTGGCAGCCTCGATGGCCGCGGCGACGCCGCGAGCCGCAGCCGCGGCCTCCTCTTCGGCCGCGTGGGCTTCGGCTTCGGACTTGGCCTTCGCCTGCGCTGCGGCGCGGGCGGCACTGCGCGCCGCTGACTCGGTCTGAGCGAGAATCTTCTGTTGTTCGGCCACGGTGCGGGCGTTCGCTTCCAGCCGAACCTGACGGGGAACCTCGGCCGTCTCCGCCAGAATGCGCAGCGTCTGCTGCAGCCGCACCGCATTTCGCTCTGTCGCCAGGTACTCCCGTCGACGCGACCAGGTGGGCATCAGATACGCCACCCAGAGCACAGCAGCCACCGCTACCATCACTCCACCACCCAGAGCCTCACCAGTCATGTTCACAACGGTAAGAGTTGGCGTGCGATCCGGGCATGATTACGGGTGGTGTGTCCTCGATATTTGACATAATTTGTATCTGTACAACGACTAACGCGTCTTCACGGCCAACGGATGCGCCGAACGCTCCCGGTCCGCCTCAGAAACCGTGGCCGCATCGGCCGGAACCCGGCCGTCCTTCCAGCGCCGCATCACACCCTGATCGAGCTCCTCGGCCACGAGGCCGAAACAGAAGTGGTCGCGCCAATCGCCGTTGATGTGGATGAAACGGCGACGCAGGCCCTCGTAACGGAAGCCGAGCTTCTCGACCACCCGCAGGGACGGCGCGTTCTCCGGGCGAATGCAGATCTCCATGCGGTGCAGGCCGAGCTGGTAGAAGCAGTAATCGGTGGCGAGGGCGACGGCCGTGGGCGTGACCGACTTTCCGGCGAACCGCTCCCCCACCCAGTAGCCCACGCTCGCTGACGAGAGGGAGCCCCACGCGATCGATGACACGTTGAGCTGCCCGGCCAGCTGGCCGTCGTACTCCACAATGAACGGCAGCCCGTTGCCGGCCCGCGCATGCGACAACAAACCACGGATGCTCGCCCGCGAGTCGAAGGACATCGGCGCGTAGGGGTTGGTCGCCTCCCACTTGCGCAGCCACGATCGGTTGTCAAGCAATTCACCCTCGAGAACCTTCGCGTCACGCAGGCGCACTGGTCTCAGGGTGACGAGGCCCTCCCTGAGGGTGGGAATGGCGAGTGGCACGTATGACCTGTCTGTTTGCATGGAGCTGACCCGGCCGCTTCTGGGCTGGGAGATTCCGATGAGTCCGGGGTTGCCCGGACGGGTTCGAGAAAAGCTTACTTGTCGAGCGTGCCCACGAAGTCGTGCAGCCACGGGCGCAGGTCGGGGCCGAGGTCGTCACGATCAACGGCAAGCTGCACGATGGCCTTGATGTAGTCCAGACGGTCCCCCGTGTCATAGCGGCGACCACGGAAGATCACGCCATACACGCCACCGGTCTCCTCGGGGTTGACCGCCATTTCCTGAAGCGCGTCCGTCAGCTGGATCTCGTTGCCCTTGCCCGGCTCGGTGTGCTCGAGAATGTCGAAGATCTCGGGACGCAACACGTAACGGCCGATGATCGCCAGGTTGGAGGGGGCCTCCTCGGCACTGGGCTTCTCGACGAGCCCCGTGATGCGCACCACATCCGGGTCGTCGGTGGCCTCAATAGCCGCGGCGCCGTACATGTGAATCATCGACGGGTCAACCTCCATGAGGGCGACGATGCTGGTGTTGCGCTTCACCTGTTCGTCGATCATGGTGGTCAGCAGCGTGTCGCGGGCGTCGATGATGTCGTCACCGAGAAGAACCGCAAAGGGCTCGTGGTTCACGTGCATGCGAGCACGAAGAACGGCGTGGCCGAGCCCACGCGGGTCCCCCTGGCGCACGTAATGGATGTCGGCCAACTCGGTGGCCTCTCGTACCTTGGCGAGGCGGGAGTGGTCACCCTTGCGCTCGAGCATGGCTTCGAGCTCTGTCATGCGGTCGAAGTGGTTCTCGAGGGCGTTCTTATTGCGGCCCGTCACCATCAGAATGTCACTCAGACCGGACGCGACGGCCTCTTCCACGACGTACTGAATCGCGGGCTTGTCGACGACAGGGAGCATCTCCTTCGGCATCGCTTTTGTCGCTGGCAAGAATCGCGTGCCAAGCCCTGCTGCCGGAATGACGGCT
>NZ_JPRS01000015.1 GCF_000738085.1 Cryobacterium sp. MLB-32 | reverse complement strand
CCCAACACGGTGGATTGGCCGAGAGGCGAGGCAGCGGCCTGCAAAGCCGTATACACGGGTTCGAATCCCGTATCCACCTCCATTCTTGTAAGCAGTTTGCACCTGCATGTTTTATCAAGACATGGGCGATTGGCGCAGCGGTAGCGCGCTTCCCTGACACGGAAGAGGTCACTGGTTCGATCCCAGTATCGCCCACAACAAAAACCCCGGTCAAACGGGGTTTTTTTGTACCCAAAATCGTGCAGTGCGGCAATCTGGCACGGGGATGAATAAACGTTCCCCGGTCTGCCAAGATGTGATCGTGAATCGCGAACGGGCCGTAGCCGCGTCTACCTGGCTGGTGGTTGCCGCCGCCGTCTGCTTCGGAACCACCGGTACTGCCCAAGCGCTCGGCGCACCGGGTGCCTCCGCCGGGTCGCTTGGATCGGCGCGAATCGTTCTCGGTGGTGGCCTTCTGGCGCTTCTCGCGCTGGTGAGCTCGCGGGGGAGTCGTGCTGGTGTCCGCCGCATGGCGTCAGGGGGGAGATCGGGCCGCATCGTTCTCGTCTGCGCGGGCGCTCTGGGCGTGGCCGCCTATCAGCCTGCTTTTTTCCTGGGTACGGGCGAGAACGGAGTGGCCGTCGGCACGCTGGTGGCCCTCGGATCGGCCCCCGCACTGACCGGCCTGCTGGAATGGCTCGTGCTGCGCCGCCGGCCGAGCGGACGGTGGATCATCGCCACGGCCGTTGCTGCGGCGGGAGTCCTGGTGCTGTCCGGAGCACTCTCCGGCGACGGAGGCTCGTTGACGGCCCTGGGCCTGGCAGCATCGCTGGCCGCCGGTGCCTCCTATGCCGTCTACACGTTGAGCAGCAAAGCTCTACTCGACCGCGGCTGGGATCCGGCGACCACCATGGGCACCACCTTCGGGGTCGCAGCCCTCGCACTGCTGCCCGTGCTGCTGACGAGCGATGTCACCTGGCTGGTCGAGCCATCGGGGCTGGCCACGGCAGTGTGGCTGGCCGTGATCACCACGGCCGTGGCATACACGCTTTTCGCTCAGGGGCTACAGTCGCTGCCCGCCGCCCGAGTGGCGACCATTACCCTCCTTGAGCCGGTGACCGCCACGATTTTGGGGATCCTGGTGCTTCACGAGAGCTTCACCCTCTCGACGGTCGTCGGGGTGAGCCTGCTGCTTGCCGGTCTCGTGATCCTGACAACGGGTCGGAGAAAACTCATGGCGGTTGCCTAGTCTGGATGCTGAGCGCACCATCGACGTAAGGACTGCTTCCATGACCCACTCACACCCACTGGCACAGGCTGTCGTTTACGCCCGCACAGGAGCACCGAACGTGCTTCGCCTCGTCGAACGGCCGATTCCGACTCCCGGTGCCGGCGAAGTCAGGGTGCAGGTGCGGGTCTCCGGTGTCAACCCGACCGACTGGAAGTCGCGCCAGGGCAGTGGCCCTGACCAGCCGTTGGCCTTCCCCGAGGTTGTGCCCAATCAGGATGGTGCGGGAGTCATCGACGCGGTCGGCCCGGGAGTCGACGGCCTTTCGGTCGGCCAGCGGGTCTGGATCTGGGAAGCGGCGTGGCAGCGTGCCAACGGTACCGCCCAGCAATTCGTGGTGCTTCCGGCCAGCCATGCTGTGCCCCTGCCCGCTGAAGCGTCGTTCGATGTGGGCGCGAGTCTCGGTATCCCCGCTCTGACCGCCCACCGCTGCCTCACGGTTTCGGCGCTCGGCTCGAATCGGCTGGCGCCGGGCTCGCTCGACGGAATAACCGTTCTGGTCGCCGGCGGGGCCGGAGCCGTTGGGCATGCGGCCATCCAGCTCGCCCGCTGGGCGGGAGCGACGGTCATCACGACCGTCAGCAACGCGGTGAAGGACACCCTGGTTCGTGCGGCGGGAGCGCACCACGTGGTCAACTACCGCGATCAGGACCCCGAGGCGGCGGTGCGTGCACTCGCTCCCGGGGGAGTCGACATCGTGGTCGAAGTATCGGCGGCACAGAATTCCGCGTGGACGGCGAACGTGATGGCGCCGAACGGTGTCATCGCCGTCTACTCCGACAATGGGGGACCGCAGATGCCCCTGCCGATCAGAGCCCACATGGTCACCAACACGCGCATCCAGTTCGTGCTCGTCTACACGGTTGATCCCGTGTCGAAGGCTCATGCGGTGGCCGACGTGAGTGCTGCCGTTGCTGCTCAGGCGCTCTCCGTGGGGGAGTCGGGCGGGCTGCCCCTGCACAGGTTCACCCTGGAGCAGACGGATGCAGCTCACGCGGCCGTGGAGGCGGCCGTTGTGGGCAAGGTCCTGATCGATATCCCGTGATCGACAGTCCGCGCTGATCGACATACCGGGACGAGCGGCCGCGGTGGCCTAACCTGTGGGCATGGATACTTTGATCAACACCCTGCACATCGTCGCCGCTGTCTTCATCGTGGGGCCGATGGCGATCCTGCCTATGACCGCCATGCGGTTCATCCGAGCCGGCCAGCCCGGTCCGGTCGCCGTTCTCGGCAAGTCTGTGTCCTTCTTCACCCTGCTCTCGCTGCTCGTCGTCGTGTTCGGATTCGGCGCGCTCAGTATGAGTGAGCCAGAGCGCAACTATTCCTTCGCATCGACCTGGATCTGGCTCTCCCTCGTTTTCTATGCGATCGCGCTCGCGATCAACCTGTTCCTCGTCGTTCCGGCCCTGCAGTCCGCGGCCGAGGACCTCACGGCTCGCGAGGGAACCGGTGCGACGACCAAGGTGGCTGCCTACTCGCGGATCGCGATGGGTTCCGGTATCTCCACGCTGCTTCTGGTCGCCGTCGTCGTGCTGATGGTCTGGCGCCCCTGAACCCGGTGAACTCGTGCACGGCACCACTCACGCAGGCGAATTCGAGCCCTTGTGTGGGGTGAACCTCGGGCGTACCTTGGCCGCCAGGAGGTGATGCCATGCGCGCTTCACAGGGAGATCGAATAATCATCCGCGGCAAAACCGTGGAAGCACCAGACCGGCACGGTGAGGTCACAGAGATACGCGGCACAGATGGCGGCCCGCCGTATCTGGTGCGCTTTGACGACGGTCACGAGACGATGGTGTTCCCCGGGCCCGATTTCGTCGTGGATCATTCGCGCGCCGTCTGACCCCGTCGAGGTGCAACGGCCCCCGCTTCGGCGGGGGCCGTTGCCATGCCCGCTGGACCGGCGACGGCTCGAGCGCGGCTAAAGTTGAAGCGTCCGCAATAAACAGGGAGTTACACACGTGGTTGACGGCTTCGCGCTATTCACCGACCGATCCGTTGTCGCCATGCGCGTCAACGGCGAACTGAAGGATCTGGCCACCACGGTGGAGACGACGGATACCGTCGAGCCGGTGACGATCGATTCGCCCGACGGCCTCAGTATTCTGCGCCACTCGGCCGCTCACGTGCTCGCTCAGGCCGTTCAGACGGTCAACCCCTCGGCGCGCCTGGGTATCGGCCCCCCCGTTACCGATGGCTTCTACTACGACTTCGATGTTGCGGTGCCGTTCACGCCCGAGGACATCAAAGCCCTCGAAAAGGCGATGGATCGCATCATCCGCCAGGGTCAGCGCTTCATACGCCGTGTTGTCACGGATGAAGAGGCGCGCGCCGAGCTGGCCGCCGAGCCGTACAAGCTCGAACTCATCGGCCTCAAGGGCGGGGTCTCGACAGGCTCGACCAGCGACGTCGGCGATGACGGGGAATCCGTTGAGGTCGGCGGCGCCGAGCTCACGATCTACGACAACGTCGACCCGAAAACGGGGGAGACGGTGTGGAAAGACCTCTGCCGCGGCCCTCACCTGCCCAACACGCGGATGATCGGCAACGGCTACTCGCTCACTCGTCTGGCCGCCGCCTACTGGCGCGGATCCGAGAAGAACCCCCAGCTGCAACGCATCTACGGCACGGCCTGGCCCACCAAAGACGAGCTCCGCGCCCACCAGGCGCGGCTCGAAGAAGCGGCGAAGCGCGATCACCGCAAGCTCGGCGCCGAACTGGACCTGTTCAGCTTTCCCGAAGAAATCGGCTCCGGCCTGCCTGTATTCCATCCCAAGGGTGGAATCATCCGGCAGGAAATGGAGAACTACTCCCGCAAGCGCCATTCCGAGGCCGGCTACGACTTCGTGTACACGCCGCACATCACCAAGTCGACCCTGTTCGAAACAAGCGGCCACCTGGACTGGTACTCCGAGGGCATGTTTCCTCCGATGCACCTCGATGAGGAACGCGACGAGACCGGCCATGTCACCCGCCAGGGTGTGGACTACTACCTCAAGCCGATGAACTGCCCGTTCCACAACCTCATCTTCAAGTCGAGTGGACGCAGCTATCGGGACCTCCCGCTGAGAATGTTCGAGTTCGGTTCCGTCTACCGCTACGAAAAATCCGGTGTGGTTCACGGCCTCACCCGTGTACGTGGAATGACGCAGGACGATGCGCACATCTACACGACCCGCGAAGGCATGAAGGCCGAGCTCACGAGCACCCTCAACTTCGTGCTGCAGCTGCTCGCCGACTACGGACTCAACGACTACTACCTCGAACTGTCCACCAAGGATCCGAAGAAGTTCGTCGGAAGCGATGACGCGTGGGACGAAGCCACTCAGACTCTCGCCGAGGTCGCCGAGGCATCCGGTCTCGAACTCGTGGCCGACCCGGGCGGAGCAGCATTCTACGGACCGAAGATTTCCGTGCAGGCGCGCGACGCGATCGGCCGCACGTGGCAGATGTCTACGATCCAGCTCGACTTCAACCTGCCGGAGCGCTTCGACCTCGAGTACACGGCGAATGACGGTACCCGTCAGCGTCCGGTCATGATTCACCGTGCCCTCTTCGGCTCCATCGAGCGGTTCTTCGCGGTGCTCACCGAGCACTACGCCGGCGCCTTCCCCGTCTGGCTGTCTCCCGTGCAGGTCGTCGGCATTCCCGTGTCGGAGCAGTATGGTCCTTTCCTCGACGACGTCGTCGCGCGGCTGAAGGCCGCCGGCGTTCGCGCACAGGTCGACCATTCCGATGACCGCATGCAGAAGAAGATCCGCACGCACACGAAGGCCAAGGTGCCCTTCCAACTCATCGTGGGGGAGGAAGACCAGGCCAACAACGCGGTCAGTTTTCGTTTCCGTGACGGAACCCAGCTCAATGGGGTTCCGGTCGAGGAAGCCATTCGGCGCATTCTCGAAGCCATCGAATCCCGGGCGCAGGTGACGACCTCTCCCGAGACCTTGGCCGCCGTCGCCGAGCCTATCCAGGCCGAGGAGAATGCCTAACATGACGGATGTCGACGGCACGCACGACGACAGCGTCGAGCTCGACAACCCGCTGATGGAAAACTCGTCCGACTTCGCGGCCGTGCCGGATGCGTTCCAGCGCCTGTGGACCCCTCACCGCATGGTCTACATTCAGGACGGTCAGCAGCCGCACCCCGATGACTGCCCGTTCTGCCTCGCCCCGGACATGACCGACGAAAAGGCCCTCATCGTGGCGCGCGGCACGTACGCCTACGTGCTGTTGAACCTCTTTCCCTATAACAGTGGACACCTGCTCGTCTGCCCGTATCGCCACATCGCAACGTACGATCAGGCGAGCCCGGAAGAGGTCGCCGAGATCGGCACGCTGACACAGACGGCTATGCGCGTACTCACAGCAGTTTCCAATTGCGACGGTTTCAACATAGGCATGAACCAGGGTCGCATTGCCGGCGCGGGAATCGCCGAGCACCTACACCAGCACATCGTTCCGCGTTGGGCGCTGGATTCCAACTTTTTTCCCATCATCGCGGGCACCAAAGCCATCCCGAAGCTTCTCGGTGAGACACGTCGCGAGGTGGCCGAGGCCTGGCCCGCCGACCCGGAATAACTTTTTCCCACGAGCGGCCTTGACCGCGCTCCCTACCCGCGGATTTACGCACACAGCGCAAGGAATAGGATCATTAGCATGACTGAAAACACCTCCACCGATCAGTTCGGTTCGAGCCGCGTCAAGCGCGGACTCGCCGAAATGCTCAAGGGCGGCGTCATCATGGACGTCGTCACCGCTGCCCAGGCTCGCATCGCCGAAGACTCAGGCGCCGTCGCTGTTATGGCCCTCGAGCGCGTTCCCGCCGACATCCGCTCACAGGGAGGTGTCGCCCGCATGAGCGACCCCGACCTTATCGACAGCATCATCGCGGAGGTCAACATCCCGGTGATGGCCAAGGCGCGCATCGGGCACTTCGTCGAGGCCCAGATCCTCGAGGCCCTCGATGTCGACTACATCGATGAGTCCGAGGTTCTGAGCCCGGCCGACTACAAGAACCACATCGACAAGTGGAACTTCACCACGCCGTTCGTGTGTGGCGCGACCAACCTCGGCGAAGCCCTGCGTCGCATCACCGAGGGCGCCGCCATGATCCGCTCAAAGGGTGAGGCGGGCACCGGCGACGTTTCCGAGGCGACGAAGCACATCCGCACGATCAAGGGCGAAATCGCGCGCCTGTCGTCGATGGGCAAGGACGAGCTCTACGTCGCGGCCAAGGAACTGCAGGCTCCGTACGAACTCGTCGCGGAGATCGCGGCCACCGGCAAGCTTCCCGTCGTGCTGTTCACGGCCGGCGGCGTGGCAACTCCCGCCGACGCGGCCATGATGATGCAGCTCGGCGCGGACGGCGTGTTCGTCGGTTCGGGCATCTTCAAGTCCGGCAACCCGGAGCAGCGGGCAGCCGCGATCGTCAAGGCCGTGGCGTTCTACGACGATGCCAAGGTCATCGCGCAGGTGTCGCGCGGACTCGGCGAGGCCATGGTCGGGATCAACGTCTCTGACCTCGCAGCGCCCCACCGCCTCTCAGAGCGTGGCTGGTAGTTCACTCCTTCATGATGCTGTCGTCTCCAGCGCGGCTGGGGAGGACAGCATCATGAATCATGATGCACCGGTCGGCGTGCTCGCTCTGCAGGGCGACTTTCGCGAGCATGCGACGTACTCCGCGCCCTGGGCGCGAAGGTCGAACTCGTTCGGCGGCCTGAAGAGCTGGCCCGGGTGAGCGGGCTGGTCATTCCGGGCGGTGAGTCGAGCGTCATGGACAAGCTGGCGCGCATGTTTGGACTCTTCGACCCCTTGCAGGCGGCAGTGCGTGCGGGACTGCCCGTGTACGGGACCTGTGCCGGACTGATCATGCTTGCCGACACGGTGCTCGACGGCATGGTGGGACAGAAGAGCATCGGCGGTCTCGACATCAGCGTGCGACGAAATGCCTTCGGATCGCAGAACGCCTCTTTTGAAACCGACCTTCAGGTAGCGGAACTGGGTGAGACGCCCGTGCACGCGGTCTTCATCCGTGCGCCTGTGGTCGAAACGGTAGGCCGGAAGGCGACAGCGCTGGCCACCCTGGCTGACGGACGGTGCGTGGCGGTGGAGCAGGGCAACCTGCTGGGCACCTCATTTCACCCCGAGATAACCGGCGAATTCCGCTTCCACGACTACTTCCTGCAGAAGGTCCGCGCCGCGGCTTTTCGTCATTAACGTTCTGGGTCGGTAGGGTTTGGGAACGATACTTTTGGGAATGAGTCAACGATGACGCAGTATGCAGCCCTCCTACGGGGCATCAATGTCAATGGAATCACCATCGCGATGGCCGATCTGGCCGAGCTTTTTCGCGAGCTGGGCTTCTCGGAGGTCAGGACGGTTCTGGCGAGCGGAAATGTGCTTTTCCGCACGGGAACCGAAGCGGTCGACCCGAAGGATCTCGCGGCCGACGTGGCGGAGCGCAAGGCCGCGATTGAAGCCGGGCTGCGCGAACGGTTCGACTACGACGCCTACATCGTTCTGGTCGAAGCGGAAAGCCTCGATCGCATCATTCGCGCCTACCCCTTCGATGCCGAGCACGATGGCTGGCATCCCTACGTGATGTTCGCCTCCGACCCCGCCGCACTGACCGAACTCGCCGGACACGCCCGTGAGCTCGAGGCAGCCGACGAACGAATCGAGTTGGGCCACGGCGTGCTCTACTGGGAGGTTCGCAAGGCCGTCGGCGTCAAAAGCCACTTCAGCAAGAAGAGCGGCAAGCCCAAGTACCGTGACACCACCACGACCCGCAACCTCCACACCCTCAGCAAACTCATCCACGCCGACAGCGACGCCTGACAGCGGCGCGGTCCCGCACGCGGGCCCGGTTCCGGGACTTTTCCTGGCCCCGGGCTAGAATAGGGGTCGCACCGCGGTGCCAGAGTCAGCAGTCCAGCATCACGTCACAACGAGCGAGCACCACAACGGGAGATTCATGTCCGGGCATTCCAAATGGGCCACAACGAAGCACCAAAAGGCCGTCACCGACTCTCGCCGGGCCAAGGCCTTCGCGAAGCTCATCAAGAACATCGAAGTTGCGGCGCGCATGGGCGGTGCAGACCTCTCGGGTAACCCGACTCTGGTTGACGCCATCCAGAAGGCCAAGAAGACGTCAGTTCCAAATGACAACATCGACCGCGCCGTCAAGCGCGGCGCAGGGCTGTCGGGCGAGCAGGTCGACTATACGACCATCATGTATGAGGGCTATGCCGCCAACGGTGTTGCCGTCATGATCGAGTGCCTCACCGACAATAAGAACCGTGCGGCCGCCGAAGTGCGCACGACCATGGCCCGTAACGGCGGCGCAATGGCCGACCCCGGCAGCGTCGCCTACAACTTTCACCGCAAGGGCGTTGTCGTGGTCAAGAAGGCCGGCGGGATCACCGAGGACGACATCCTTCTCGCCGTGCTCGACGCGGGCGCCGAGGAAGTCATCGACGACGGCGAGACCTTCGAGGTGCTCTCCGAAGCGCATGACCTCGTGGCGACGCGGACCGCGTTGCAGGCGGCGGGAATCGACTACGAGTCGGCCGACATCGCCTTCATCCCTTCTCTGAAGATCGAGGTTGACCTCGAGACGGCCCGTAAGGTATTTCGGCTCATCGACGCCATGGAAGACCTCGACGACGTGCAGAACATCTACAGCAACTACGATCTCCCGGCCGACGTTCAGGCCGAACTCCAAGCCGACTCCGAGTAGCGCCGGTGGCCGTCCGGGTGCTCGGGATCGACCCGGGTCTGACCCGGTGTGGCATCGGCATTGTCGATGTCGCGGGTAATCGCTCGGCGACCCTGGTGGACGTCACGGTGGTTCGGAGCCCGATCGATCTGCCGCTCGAAAAACGCCTCCTGCTGCTCAGTGAAGGCATCGAAGACATGCTCGATCGGCACAAGCCGCAATTCGTCGCGATCGAGCGGGTGTTCGCCCAGAACAACGTGGGAACCGTGATGGGCACAGCGCAGATCAGCGGCGTTGCGCTTCTGCTGGCCGCGCGGAGGGGGCTTCCCGTCACCCTGCATACCCCCAGCGAGGTCAAGGCCGCGATCACGGGGTACGGCTCGGCCGACAAGAAGCAGGTCGGCACGATGGTCGCGCGCATTCTTGGGCTCACGGAGATTCCCAAGCCGGCTGATGCTGCGGATGCCCTGGCCCTGGCCATCTGTCACGCCTGGCGCACCGGTATCGCCGGGGGGAGCGTGAGCGCGTCGAACACGCGGTCGGCGGAGTGGGCGGCTGGCCCCGCTCCGGCGTCCGGCGCCCTCACTCCCGCACAAAAAGCGTGGCGCGCCGCGGAGCGGGGGACCTCGGTGTCGGCTGTGCCCCGTAGTCTTAAGCGGTGATCTCTTCCGTACGTGGCCCCGTCCTGTCCGCCGTCGGCTCGACGGTCGTGATCGAGGTCGGGGGAGTCGGCCTCGGCGTGCAGGTGACGCCGACGACCGCGCTGTCGCTGCGCATCAATGACGAGACCCGGCTGCTCACCCTGCTCATTGTGCGTGAAGACTCCCTCACCCTGTATGGCTTTCCGACGTCCGAGGAGCTGTCCGTCTTCGAACTGCTCGTGGGTGTGACGGGCGTCGGCCCAAAATCCGCGCTCGGGGTGCTCGGTGTTCTCACGCCGAACCAGATCGCCCAGGCCGTCGCCGACGACGCCGACGCGGTGTTTCGCAAGGTCAGCGGCATCGGTCCCAAGACGGCGAAGCTCATTGTGCTCAGTCTTGCGGGCAAACTTGCCGTTACGACCCCGTCTTCCGCATCGTCGCGCCCCACGGGGTCCGCCAGCGTCGCCGCGAGCGTTCAGGCGGCTCTCATCGGCCTCGGCTGGTCGGAACGAGTGGCCGCCGAGGCCGTGGAAGACACCCTGACTGAGCTGGAACCGACGGAGGACGCCACGGATGCCGCTGGCCTCACCGTGCCCGTCGTGCTCCGGCTCGCCCTTGGACGCCTGGGCCCGGCTCAGAATCCAGGACACCGCTGATGACGACAGATCCCGGCGTCGAACTCACCAAGCCCACGCTGGAAAGCGAGACGGAACTTGCGTTCGAGGGGGCGCTCCGGCCAGCGAGCCTCGGCGAGTTCGTCGGCCAACACAAGGTACGCGGGCAGCTACAGCTCATGCTCACGGCCGCCACTATGCAGAACCGCACGCCGGACCACATCCTGCTCGCCGGGCCTCCAGGGTTGGGCAAGACCACCCTGGCCATGATCATCGCCTATGAGGGTAATCGTCCGCTGCGGATGTCGAGCGGACCTGCGATCCAGCATGCCGGTGACCTCGCGGCGGTGCTTTCCTCGCTGATCCCGGGGGAGGTCCTGTTCATCGACGAGATCCACCGCATGGCGCGGTCCGCCGAAGAAATGCTGTACCTCGCCATGGAAGACTTCCGAATCGACATCATGGTGGGCAAGGGTGCCGGCGCTACGTCCGTTCCGCTTGAGCTTGCGCCGTTCACTCTCGTGGGCGCGACGACACGGTCCGGTCTGCTGCCCAACCCGCTGCGCGACCGGTTTGGATTCACCGCCCATCTCGAGTTTTATGCCGACAGCGAACTGGAGCAGGTGCTCGCCCGGGCGGCGTCGCTGATCAACCTGCCAATCGGCACGCGCGCCCTGGCTGAGATTGCCGGTCGATGCCGGGGGACACCGCGAATCGCCAATCGACTGCTGCGGCGAGTGCGGGACTACGCTCTCGTGCACGGCGGCGAAGCGGACTTGGCGGCCGTACACGCCGCCCTGGAGCTGTACGACGTGGACGAGATCGGACTGGATCGGCTGGATCGCGAGGTGATGAAGATCATCCTCACCCGCTTCGGTGGAGGGCCGGTGGGGCTGAACACGCTTTCCGTATCGGTCGGCGAGGAGTCCGAAACGATTGAAGCTGTCGTTGAGCCGTTCCTCGTGAGGATAGGCTTCCTCACGCGCACCCCTCGTGGGCGCGTCGCCACCGCTGCGGCATGGCGACACTTCGGATTGAGTGATCCTCAGGTCGCTCTGACACTCGATGACCTATAATTCAATTTGGCTCTTTGAGCCACCCATACAAGCTTCGGCCCTCGGGCCGCAATCGGAAGGTCTCACAGTTCTATGGATCCGTTGACTCTTGTCATGCTCGCGGTTTTGGCGATGCTCGTATTCTTCATGTTCCGTAACGGACGTAAGCGCAAGCGCGATCAGGAAGCCTTGCAGGCGACCATGGTCGCCGGCGCCGACGTCATGACCAACTTCGGCATGTACGGCACGATCGTGTCCATCGACGAAGAAGAGAACAAGGTGGCGCTGCTCATCGCTCCCGGAACGATCGTGAACATCCACCGCCAGACGATCGCCCGCGTGGTTGAGCCTGTCGTGCCCGAGTCGGCCGAAGGCCTCGACGACAGCCCGTCCATCGAGTCGATGGGCGAACCCGAATTCGGGCAGCGCGTTGACGGTGACGACAACGACAACCAGCCCAAAAAGGGCGACGCGTAACACACCCCACACCGTGCCCATGCCTCTCGGCATGGGCACGAGCAGAGAAAGCTGAGTTCCTAGGTGACTAAGTCGTCCCCGTCCAAGAAAGCCTGGCGTTCCCTGACATGGCTCGGAGTGTTGATTGTCGGCCTCATTGCCTTCAACGCAGTCGGTGTCTTCAGCGCCAACGGCTCGTGGACCCCGAAGCTCGCCCTCGACCTCGAGGGCGGAACGCAGATCATCCTCGCGCCGCAGGTCGCCGAGGGAGAGACTGTCACCCAGGAGCAGCTGACTCAGGCGGTCTCCATCATCCGCCAGCGGATTGACTCGGCGGGCGTCTCCGAGTCGGAGATCAACACGCAGGGCGGTCAGAACATCGTCGTGTCGATTCCCGGCACACCGGACGACGCGACGATCAACCGTATCGAGTCGTCGGCCAAGCTCGAATTCCGTCCCGTGCTCGTTGCCGGAGCGCCCTCGAGCGCCGCAATCGGCGCCGACGGAACGGCGACGCCTGCGCCGTCGGCCACGATCGATCCCAACCTCTCGACGACGCCGGCCGTCGCGCCGACCAACGGCAGCGACCTCAACTACGTCACGCCCGCTCTCCAGGCCCAGTACGAGGCATTCGACTGCGGCAAGATCGATACCAGCAACGTGGCCCCGTCGGATCAGCCGCTCATCACCTGCGAGTCTGATGGTTCCGCCAAATACATACTCGGCCCGGTCGAGGTGGACGGCGCGAACATCTCCGATGCGACGAACGGCCAGGAGGTCGGCCAGAGCGGAACGCCCACCGGCCAGTGGGTCGTCAACATCTCCTTCAACAGCCAGGGGGCCGAGGAATTCCTCGGCGTATCCAGTCGCCTGATTGCCCTCCAGCCCCCGCAGAACCAGTTTGCGGCGGTTCTGGACGGCCAGGTCATCACCGCCCCGCGCGTTCAGGGCGTCACGGACAAGCCGCAGATCACCGGAAACTTCACTCAGGAATCGTCCAAGGCCCTCGCCGACCAGCTGAAGTTCGGGGCCCTCCCCATCAGTTTCACCGTGCAGAGCCAGGACACGATCAGCGCCACGCTCGGTTCCACGCAACTCACCAATGGTTTGATCGCCGGCCTGATCGGGCTCATCCTCGTGGTGATGTACTCGCTGGCCCAGTACAGGTTGCTCGGGCTGGTCACCGTCGCGTCTCTGGGCGTTGCCGCTGTGATCACCTATCTGCTCATCACCATCCTGTCGTGGCGTGAGGGATACCGTCTGTCCCTCGCCGGTGTCGCCGGATTGATTGTGGCCATCGGTATCACCGCTGACTCGTTCATCGTGTACTTTGAGCGCGTCAGGGACGAACTCCGTGACGGGCGCGGGCTCGAATCGGCGGTGGAAGCCGGCTGGAAACGAGCCTTCCGCACCATCGTCGCCTCCGACGTGGTGAACTTCCTCGCGGCTGCGGTGCTGTTCGTTCTCGCCGTGGGTAACGTCCGTGGATTTGCGCTGACGCTCGGTTTGACCACCATCGTCGACCTCATCGTGGTGAGTTTGTTTACACATCCGATGTTGCAGCTGGTCGCCCAGACTCGTTTCTTCAACGAGGGGCACAAGTTCAGCGGCCTGGACCCGCGGGCCCTCGGCGCCGTCTATCGGGGACGGGCCCGCTTCGTGCCGTCCGTGGCCGTTCCGGGTAAGAAATCCTCGTCTTCCAGCAAGGAAGCAGCTAAACGGCAGACGATTGCAGAACGCAAGGCGGCCGAACTCGTAGGATCTTCACAGGATTCGTCGACAGATGGGAAGGACTCCTGATGGCCAGCTTCGCGAAGTTCGGAAATGACCTCTACACGGGTGAACGCTCATTCAACATCGTTGGGCGACGCAAACTCTGGTACCTGATCGCCGCAGCCATGATCCTGATTGCCGTCGTCGGCCCGTTCGCCAGGGGCGGCTTCGTCTTCGGTATCGAATTCACCGGCGGTAGCGAATTCGTGGTGTCCAATGTTGCGAGCCAGGACCAGAATCTGGCCACAGAGGCCGTGGGCAGCGTTGTTCCGGCGGCCGTCCCGAAGGTGTCCACCGTGGGCACCGACGGCATTCGAGTGCAGACGGACCAACTGACCAGCGATGAGACCCGTGCCGTGCGCGGATCCCTTGCGACGGCATATTCCGTGCCGGAGACCGAGGTCACTGCGTCGTTCATCGGCCCGACCTGGGGTAAAGACATCACCGGGCAGGCATTGCGCGCCCTCGTTGTGTTCCTGGTTCTGGCCGCGGCCGTCATGGCCATCTACTTCCGTACGTGGAAGATGAGCGCCGCGGCCATGGTCGCGCTTCTGCACGACCTCATCATCACGGCGGGAATCTACGGCATCACCGGCTTCGAGATCACACCGGCGGCCGTGATCGGTTTCCTCACCATCCTCGGTTATTCCCTGTATGACACGGTCGTGGTCTTCGACAAGATTCGAGAGAACACGAGCGAGGACGGCCCTGGCTCCCGGAGAACGTTCGCGGACTCGGTCAACCTCGCCGTGAATCAAACACTGGTCAGATCCATCAACACCTCGGTCGTGGCGGCCCTTCCGGTAGCGTCAATCCTGTTCATCGGGGCGTTCGTTCTCGGGGCCGGAACCCTAAGGGATATCTCCCTCGCTCTGCTCATTGGAATCCTGGTCGGCACGTACTCGACGATTTTCATCGCAGCGCCCCTGTACGCCCAGCTTCGGAGCGGAGAGCCCGCGATTCGCAAGCGGGACAAAAAGGCGCTGGCGACCAAGGCCAACGCCCAGTCCTCGGATGCCGACGTGGAATCGGTGACCGCGTAGAGAGTCGAACCCATGGCCGGACGGCGCGTTTCTCGAAACGCCGCCGTTCGGCCATAATTGATCTAACCTGCCCCGGATAGAGGTATCACGATGACCGAGACGACCACCCCGTCCCCGGCTTCACTGCGTCGGCTCGTGCCGCGAATCTTCTCCCGGGCCCAGCCGGTGGGCGCGGTGGACACGCTCATCAAGACCGTGCGGCTCCACCATCCGAAGGTGGACCTCTCGATCATCGAGCGGGCTTACACCACCGCAGAGCGGGCTCATGAGGGGCAGACCCGCCGGAGTGGCGAGCCGTACATCACTCACCCGGTCGCCGTCGCGCAAATTCTCGCCGATCTCGGCATCGGCACCAAGACCATTGCCGCTGCGCTCCTCCACGACACGGTTGAAGACACGTCGTACACGCTCGAGGAGCTTCGTGGGGACTTCGGCGACGAGATCGCCATGCTGGTCGATGGCGTCACCAAACTCGACAAGGTCAAGTACGGGGACTCCACGCAGGCGGAGACCGTTCGCAAGATGATCGTGGCGATGTCCAAGGACATCCGCGTACTGATCATCAAACTGGCCGACCGGCTGCACAACGCGCGCACGTGGGGCTTTGTCCCGGCAGAGTCCGCGGTGCGCAAGGCGACGGAGACCCTCGAGATCTACGCACCCCTCGCGCACCGCTTGGGCATTCAGACGGTGAAGTGGGAGCTTGAAGACCTCTCGTTCGCCGTGCTGTACCCCAAGTTGTACGCGGAAATCGAAAGTCTCGTGCGTCAGCGCACGCCTCAGCGTGAGGAATTCGTCCAGAACGTCATTGACACCATCAATGACGATCTGAAGTCCGCCAGAATTCGCGGCAAGGTTGCCGGACGCCCGAAGCAGTATTACTCGATCTACCAGAAGATGGTCGTGCGCGGTCGGGACTTCGACGAGATCTACGACCTCGTGGGCATTCGCGTGCTCGTCAACTCCGTGCGTGACTGTTATGCCGTGCTCGGGTCCATCCATGCACGGTGGACACCGCTGCCCGGGCGGTTCAAGGACTACATCGCGACGCCCAAGTTCAACCTGTACCAGTCCCTGCACACCACCGTCATGGGTCCGAGCGGTCGCCCGGTCGAGATTCAGATCCGCACCCAGGAAATGCACCAGCGCGCCGAATTCGGCGTCGCCGCGCACTGGAAATACAAGGAACAGGTCAACGGCAAAAGCGCAGGAGTCGGACCCAAGAGTGATACGGACATGGCGTGGCTCGCGCACATTTCCGACTGGCAGGCCGAGACGGCCGATCCCGGGGAATTCCTCGACTCTCTGCGCTACGAAATCGGTGCGAAAGAGGTCTACGTTTTCACCCCGAAGGGACGGGTGATCGGGCTACCCGCGGGGGCGACACCCGTTGACTTCGCGTACGCCGTGCATACCGAGGTTGGCCACCGCACCATGGGTTCGAAGGTGAACGGTCGTCTGGTCCCGCTCGAGAGCACACTGAACACGGGGGATGTGGTCGAGGTCTTCACCTCGAAGAACCCGGATTCCGGCCCGAGTAAAGACTGGCTGAACTTCGTCAAGAGCCCCCGAGCGCGCAACAAGATTCGGCAGTGGTTCACCAAGGAACGTCGCGACGAGGCCATCGAGCAGGGGCGCGATGCCATCGCGCGCGCGATGCGCAAACAGAATCTCCCCCTGCAGAAGTTGATGAACCAGGACTCCTTCGCCGAGGTTGCCGCGGTGATGAAGTACGAAGACGTGTCGGCACTGTATGCGGCCGTCGGCGAGGGGCATGTCTCGACGCAGTCGGTGCTCGAAAAGGTTGTGTCCTCTGTTCAGTCGATCGAGGAAAGTGATGTCAGTGACTTCCCGGTTGCTCCGAGGGGGCACACCCAGGCGCCGCGGACCAGCGACTCCGGTGTACTCGTTCGAGGCGCTCCCGACATTCTGGTCAAGCTTGCGAGATGCTGCACGCCGGTCCCCGGCGACAAGATCGTGGGCTTCGTCACCCGCGGAGCAGGCGTCTCCGTGCACCAGGCAGAATGCCACAATGTGCAGTCGCTGCTCAAGGAGCCGGAACGCATGATTGAGGTGGAGTGGGCACCCACCTCGAAGAGTCTGTTCCTCGTTCACATTCAGATCGAGGCACTGGACCGTTCGGGCTTGCTGTCCGATGTCACGCGCGTGCTGTCGGAACACCATGTCAATATCCTGTCTGCCACGGTGAACACCTCCAGCGACCGGTTGGCGCTGAGCCGCTTTGTATTCGAGATGGGTGATACCACTCATCTGGATCGCGTACTCAACGCCGTTCGTCGCATTGACGCCGTCTATGACGTCTACCGCGTGAGTGACGGCTAGGAGCTGTGCAAGAGGGCCTGAACGGCAGCCAATCGGTGCAGGGCGAGATTACGATGCGGCACTGATTTCGCTTCGCACCGGCGTCGTGCAAGATCTGTGTCGGTGTGGCCGCCGAAACGCAGCAATGCGAGGAGCACGGGCACGATGTCGCTGCACTCCGGCGGAGCCCAGCGGGCCAGATCGATGACGGTTCGTAGTGGAGTCGTCACGCGCACATCGCCGATGGCGACTGTGTCGGATTCGGGACAAACGACCTCGCGGAGGCGCATGCGGGGCGACGGTGAGAGGTGTGTGCGAGCTCCCAGATCGACGCAGAATTCGTGCGGAGTGGGCTCAGGCACGAGCGTGTAGACCCAGGCGGCGCTGAAGCGTTCGATGACGGCGTGCCGCGGCAAGAGCGGAGCGAGAGAAGCGGCGCGCACCGCGGTCCCGTCGATTTCATCGATCGGACACCAGCACGCGCCGAGTGGATAGACCTCGCCGTCGAGGCGTGCGCACATGAGCTCCGCCAGAGGCAGGTCGTCTGTGGAGAGTGTGGCAGACATTCGCGTCGTCATAGATACAGAATGCCGCCGCCCCATGGTTTCCGGTTGTCGAGCAACGGAATCTGTGGAGCGGCGGCATGCCGGTGTTCCTGTGGAGATCTATCCGTGGAGAGGCACCTGACGTGGGCTGCCTGCTACTGGCCGATCGCCTTGAGCCACGCCTTGCGTGCCTCAAGGGCTTCGGACGCCTCCGCGATGGCGGCGGCGTTGTTGCCGGCCTTCGCGGTTTCGAGCTCGCCCTCAAGCTTCGCGATTGCGTCGTTCAGCTGCCCGGCCAGACCCTCAGTGCGAGCCTTCGTCTCGGGGTTGTTACGCGTCCAGTGGTCTTCATCGAGCTTGCGAACGACGGCCTCAACCTTGCGGAGGCGATCCTCGATGGGCTTGACCTGATCGCGGGGGACCTTGCCGATGGCATCCCATTTACGCTGGATCGTGATGAGGGCCTCGCGGGCCGTGGTTCGGTCCGTCGCGGTGAGCAGCTTCTCGGCCTCGGTGACCAATTCCAGCTTGAGCGCGAGGTTGGCATCGTACTCCTCGTTGTCGAGTGCATCGACTTCAGACTTGGCCGAGTACAGTACGTCGCCGGCGGCCTTGAACTTCGCCCACATGGCGTCGTCCTGCTTCTTGCCCGACCGTCCGGCCTTCTTCCACTCTTCCAGAAGGTTGCGGTATGCGGATACACCGTCAGCGCCCTTGTCGGAAAGTGATTCGGCCTGTTCGATCAGGCTCTGCTTGCGTGTGCGCACGTCCTTGTGTGCGCTGTCGAGTTCGGCGAAGAACGCCTTGCGGTTCTGCTCGATGGTCGTACGAGCAGCCCGGAATCGCTTCCACAGGTCGTTTGCCTCGCCCTTCGGAATGCGCGGGGCATCATGCTGGTGCGCCTGCCACTTCGCGAAAAGGGCATCGAGGGCAGCGCTGGTCTGCTTCCACTGAGTCTTGGCCGGGTCTTCCGCGGCCAGGCGCTCTGCTTCGTCGACAATGGCTGCGCGCTCGGCAACGGCCGCCGCGGCGGCGGCCTTCGTCTCGACACCCTGCTGCTCGGTGAGCTCTGTCACCGCGCCGCCGAGGGCGGAGAGGCGCTCGACCAGAGCAGCGAGGTTGCCCACGGCGTTGGCGTTGGCCAGCGCGTGGTGAGGTTTGCCACTGACTTGGCGATGTCGGCGGCAGGGGCGCCCCCCTTGGCGCGCTGTTCGAGCAGCGTCACCTGTCCGTTGAGTTCGACGTACTTACGCTCAAAGTAGGCGAGTGCCTCTTCGGGAGTCGCGTCGGGGTACTGGCCGACCGCACGCTCGCCGGACGCTTCACGCACGTAAACCGTGCCGGTTTCGTCTACGCGACCCCATGGTTGCTGATCTGTCGTAGTCAAGAGGCTCACCTTGCTGCTTTCGTCGTGTGTCCCGGGAGGGACCAATACATACTGCTCTAAGCCTATTGCAAGCTTGAGCCCGGTTTGCGTGTTCCTACTGAACTGTTATCCCGCTGATGGTTGTGGGGACAACGGGGGCGCCATCGGTGGCGCCACCGACGACGCCGGCATCCGTTATCGCGGAGGTCAGCTGGTCGAGTCCGCTCGTCACCGTCCCGATCACCGAATACCCGCCGGCAGTGTCTGCGCCGATGGTGGTGTCCTCGTAAACAATGAAGAACTGGCTGCCCATGCTGAACGCGCTGTCACCCTGACGGGCCATCGCGATTGTGCCGGCAGGGTAGACATTGTCCGTCGGTGCGTTCTCGACCGGTCCGTAGGCATAGCCGGGGCCGCCGGAGCCGTCGCCGGCCGGATCGCCGCACTGCAGCACGAAGAATCCACCGTTGGTGAGGCGGTGGCAGGACGTGCCTGTGTAGAAACCGCTTTGGGCGAGGGAGATCGTGGAGGAGACGGCCTGGGGCGCGGCGGAGCCATCGAGTTCTATTCCCAGTGCGACATCGTTGAGCGTCAGGGTGCCCGTCCAGGTTCGGTCTTCCGCGATCGTGCTTGGGGGCACGTCGCCACTGTTTGCGACGGTGGGCGGTGTCGGTGTCGGCGTCGGTGTGGCGGATGCCGCGGAGTCCGTTGGCGGGGGAGTTCCCGGCCCGCCGTTGAAGAACAAGACCTGGGCGGCGATGAGCACGGCCAGCGTCAGGACGAGACTTGCACCGCCGATGATGTTGTCCCTCCGGCGTCGTTCCTGCTGGTGTGAGTTGACTTCGCGCCGGGCCTGGTAGGCCCGTGTGCGCGCACGACCTTCACGTGCCTCACGCTCGTGCTTGTAATTCTGTGCCACAGGTATCCTCCGGGGAGACAGGGAAAACTCCGCGCACGCGTCTGCGCGAGCCTCGTAGAACTCTACGCACAAACTACGCTGGAAGAATGTCGGATGCTCAACCGGGTCTGCGCAGTGGCGCTACCCCCCTCGCGGTGCGAATGCGCCCCAAAACCCTCGACGAGGTCGCCGGACAGCGCCATCTGCTGACGCCGGGTTCGCCCTTGGTCAGTCTGGCTAGCGACAAGACGGGGGAGCGCGGGAGCGTATCCGTGATCCTGTGGGGCCCGCCCGGCACCGGTAAAACCACCCTTGCGCAGGCTATTGCGCACAGTTCGGGCCGCCGATTCGTGGAGCTGTCCGCCGTGACTGCGGGGGTGCGCGACGTGCGCCAGGTGATGGAAGACGCCCGCACGAACCGCGACCTGTATGGCCTGTCGACGGTGCTTTTCCTCGACGAGATTCACCGCTTCTCCAAGGCCCAGCAAGATGCCCTCCTGCCGGGCGTCGAGAACGGTGTGATCATTCTGGTCGCGGCGACGACGGAAAATCCGTCGTTCTCGATTATCTCCCCGCTTCTGTCCCGGTCTCTGTTGCTGACGCTGGAGGTGCTCAGCGACGACGACCTCGGCATTGTGGTGGACCGGGCCGTCACCGACCCACGTGGCCTCGCTGACCGGTTCGAGCTTGATCCCGAGGCTCGGGGCGCCATCATTCGACTCGCGTCGGGCGATGCTCGGCGGGCTTTGACCGCGCTGGAGGCGGCATCCGTCTCGGCGGAATCAACCCGTGAACCCGGAGCTGCGGGCAAACCCGTGATAACGACCGACATCGTTTCGCTCGCCGTTGACCGCGCCCTGCTGCGCTATGACCGCAACGGTGACGAGCACTACGACGTGATCAGTGCCTTCATCAAGTCGGTGCGCGGGAGTGACGTCGACGCGTCGTTGCACTATCTCGCCCGCATGATCGAGGCCGGGGAAGACCCGCGGTACATTTGCCGTCGCGTCATCATTCTGGCTTCAGAGGACATCGGCATGGCCGACCCTCAATCACTCCTGATCGCCGTTGCCGCGGCGGATGCCGTGCAGCTCATCGGCATGCCCGAGGGCCGGATACCGCTGGCGCAGGCCGTGGTGCACCTCGCGACCGCGCCCAAGTCCAATGCTGCGTACATGGCGCTCGACGCCGCGATCGCCGATGTGCGGGCGGGCAAGATGGGCCGAGTGCCCAAGGGCATGCGGGATGCGCACTATCCCGGAGCGAAGCGGCTCGGGCACGGCAAGGGCTACCGGTACCCGCATGATGACGCACTCGGTGTCGTCGCCCAGCAATACCCACCGACGGAACTAGCGTCGACCCAATATTACGAACCCACCGAGCATGGGCACGAACGTGAAATTTCCGCACGGCTGCTGAAAATTCGACGCATCGTGCGCAACCAGTAGCCGCAGCAGACTGATCGCCCTGAATGCAGCACTCGACTGTGTTAGTCTGATCCCTGCCTACAACTGGTTTCGGCATGCGGCTGCGTCCGATTCCGGTTTGGATGGGTTTGCTCTGTAGCCGAGCTCCCCGTGGCACACAATCCTCTGATCTCCCATGACGTCTGCCACCGTGGTGTGCGCAGCGCCCTGGTATTCCCTTGTTGAGTCCGATTGAAAGGAAACCGTGTCTACAAAGTCACGTACCCGCAGTAAGACCCGCCTGTCGCGCGCGCTGGGCATTGCCCTCACGCCGAAGGCAGCCCGCTTCCTTGAGAAGCGCCCCTATGCACCGGGTGAGCACGGCCGCACCAAGCGCAAGACGGACTCGGACTATGCCGTCCGCCTGCGCGAGAAGCAGCGCTTACGCGCCCAGTACGGCATTCGCGAAGCCCAGCTCAAGATCGCCTTCGAGCAGGCTCGTCGTCGTCAGGGACTGACCGGTGAGAACCTAGTTGAGATCCTCGAGACCCGTCTCGATGCACTCCTCGTTCGCTCCGCCATCGCCCGCACCACGGCTCAGGCTCGCCAGATGATCGTGCACCGTCACATCCTCGTCGACGGAGAGCTCGTCGACCGGCCCTCCTTCCGCGTGAAGCCGGGTCAGCTCATGCACGTCAAGGCTCGCAGCGAGGGCATGGAGCCCTTCCAGGTTGCCGCCGCAGGCGGACACGTGGACCTGCTCCCCAAGCTTCCCCCGTATCTCGAGGTTGAGCTCGACAAGCTGCAGGCGCGCCTCGTGCGCAGCCCGAAGCGCATCGAGATCCCGGTGACGTGTGAAGTTCAGCTCGTCGTTGAGTACTACGCAGCTCGATAGCAGAGTGCGGCTCGATCAGTAGTTCGTCAACTGAACTACGCTGAAGGGCGGACCACCTCCGGGTGGTTCGCCCTTTTTTCTTTGTGATCTGGAAACGGTTGGTACACGTATGTCGGGTGGAGATATAGCCGGGCTCATCGCCGCCGGGGTGTTTGCGATCCTCGTGGGTGTCATTGCCCTGCCCCTCGTGAAGCTCGGCCGCGTGTTCGATGAGACCACGCGTGCGATCGGCGAGCTGAGTCGGAACGTGACTCCGCTGCTCTCGGAAACCACCGAGACGCTCGCCCAGACGAATAAACAACTGGCCAGGGTCGACACCATCACGAGCAATGTTGCCGACGCAACGGGTAATATCTCAGCCCTCGTCGCCTTGTTCGCGGCGACCGTCGGTGGACCGCTCATCAAACTCGCCGGTTTCTCAGCCGCCGTGCGTGCCGCCTTTCGGGCGGGCAGGCCGCCCGGGTCCCGACGCAACGCCGCGTAGACCGGTACGATTAAGGTTGTACATCCAAGTTGAGGGAGCATGACAATGAAGAATTTCGTCTGGTTGGTCGTAGGTGTCGCCGCCGGTTTCGTTGTCGCCCACGAGGTCAACAAATCGCAGCAGGGCAAGCAATTCTTCACCGATCTCGATGCCAAGGCACGCGAGTTCGGAGAAGCCATCTCCGACGGGTACCGCCAGCGGGAAGCCGAGCTTCATGCCGCTCTGGGTGACGCCGACGGCGATTCCGCCCGAGACGCCAGGGGCTAGCCCATTACCGGGAGCACCCGCTCCCCGCACATTTCGCTATTCACGAACCACCAAGGCTACGGACACCATGCAGACTGCCGACATTCGCGGGCGCTGGCTCGACTTTTTCGCCGATCGCGGACACACGGTTGTGCCGTCCGCCTCCCTCGTGAGCGACGATCCAACCCTCCTTTTCACCGTTGCAGGTATGGTGCCGTTCGTCCCCTACCTCACCGGACTCGTCCCCGCGCCGTACACGCGGGCGACCAGCGTGCAGAAGTGCATCCGCACCAACGACATCGAAGAAGTGGGTAAGACTCCACGGCACGGAACGTTCTTCCAGATGAACGGTAATTTTTCCTTCGGCGACTACTTCAAGGAAGAGGCCATCGGTTTCGCATGGGAGTTGCTGACCACCCCGGAGAACCAGGGCGGCTACGGCTTTCGCGAGTCCGACCTCTGGGTCACCATCTACCTCGACGACGATGCGGCATTCCGTTACTGGCGCGCAATCGGCGTGCCGGAAAACCGCATTCAGCGCCTCGGCATGGAGTCCAACTACTGGTCGACCGGTCAGCCCGGACCCGCCGGGCCGTGTTCCGAGATCTTTTTTGACCGTGGACCCGCGTACGGCGCCGACGGGGGACCGGCCACCGACGACGATCGCTATGTCGAGATCTGGAACCTTGTCTTCATGCAGTACCTCCGCGGCGAAAGCACGGGTAAAAGTGATTTCCAGATTCTCGGCGACCTGCCGAAGAAGAATATCGATACCGGCATGGGTCTGGAGCGCGTTGCCTTCCTGAAGCAGGGCGTCGAGAACATGTACGAAATCGATCAGGTTCGTCCGGTCCTTGACCGTGCATCCGCGCTATCCGGTCGTCGCTACGGCGCCAACCACGACGACGACGTGCGCATGCGCATCGTGGCAGACCACGTCCGATCCTCCCTGATGCTCATGAGCGACGGCGTGATGCCCTCGAACGAAGGGCGCGGCTACATCCTGCGCCGACTGCTTCGACGCAGCGTACGAGCCATGCGGCTGCTCGGCGTCGACTCCACCAGCCTGCCGGAGCTGCTGCCCGCATCCCGTGATGCCATGAGCTCGTCGTACCCCGAGGTGTATACCGACTTCAGCCGCATCAGCCAGGCGGCCTATGCCGAAGAGGAGACCTTCCTCCGCACGCTGGCGAGCGGCAGTGCCGTGCTGGACCTCGCCGTGGCCAAGACGAAGACGTCGAACCAGACGGAACTCGCGGGCCCGACGGCCTTCCTGCTGCACGACACCTATGGCTTCCCGATCGAGATCACCCTCGAGATCGCGCAGGAAGCCGGGCTCAGCGTCAATCGCGAGGCCTTCGACGCCCTGATGACGAAGCAGCGCACCATGGCGAAGGCTGATGCGAAGTCGAAGAAGACTCATCTCGCCGACCTCGGTGTGTACAGTGCTTTTCGTGCGCAGGGTGAGACGCTTTTCACGGGCTATGACGCCCTGCAGCACGAGTCAAGCGTGCTGGGGCTCATCGTCGATGGGGTGTCCGTCACGAGTGCCGTCGCGGGCGAAACCGCAGAAATCATCCTCGCGGAGACGGCGCTGTGGGCCGAGTCGGGCGGGCAAGACGCCGATCAGGGCCTCATCGTGGGCGCAGGGTACGAGCTTGAAGTTCTCGATGTGCAGAAGCCGGTCAAGGGACTGATCAGCCACACCGTCACGGTGCGGTCCGGCGAGGTCGGCGTGGGGGACCGCGCCACCAGCATCGTCGACTCGGACTGGCGACGCGGTGCACGACAGGCGCATTCCGGCACGCACGTGCTGCATGCTGCCCTGCGCCAGGTCCTCGGCCCGAACGCGCACCAGTCCGGTTCGTACAACAAGGCCGGATTCTTCAGACTCGACTTCTCCTGGAACCAGGCACTTTCACCGGCGACACGCAGCGAGATCGAAGAGATCTCCAACAATGCCATTCGGGACAACCTTCCCGTGACGACCAGAGAACTGCCCCTGGCCGAGGCCAAGGCGCTCGGCGCCATGGCACTGTTCGGCGAGAAGTACGGCGACCGCGTGCGCGTCGTGGACATCGGCGGCCCCTGGTCGCGCGAGCTCTGCGCAGGAACGCATGTGTCGAGCAGCGCCGAAATCGGCATGATCAACCTCACCAGTGAGGCATCCGTCGGATCAACAAACCGCCGCGTGGAAGCGCTCGTCGGCCTGGAGGCGTTCAGAGACCTCGCGACAGAACGTGCCCTGGTATCGCAGCTGACGTCGAGTCTGAAGACCCCTCGGGAACAGCTGCCCGAGCGGATCAGCGACCTCGTGCAGAACCTGAAGGCGGCGGAGAAGAAGATCGCGGCATTCGAATCACGTGCGCTGACCGAGCGGGTGCCGGCGCTCGTCGCCACCCAGTCTCGGTCCGGGAACGTGACGGTCGTCGCTGAGAACCTGGGTGTGTTGAATTCGGCCGACGACGCGCGCATGCTCGTGTTGTCGACCAGGGAACGTCTGGGCGCGGATCCGGCGGTGGTGGCTCTCGCCGCCGTCGTCGGTGACAAGCCCGTGGTGATCGTGGCAACCAATCAGGCCGCACGCGATGCCGGGCAGAAGGCCGGCGCACTGGCCAAGCAGGTGGCGGGCATTCTCGGCGGCGGAGGCGGTGGCAAAGACGATCTTGCGCAGGGCGGCGGAACCAATGTCGACGCCATCCCGGCGGCCCTGGCCGCGGTCATCGCGACTGTCTCGCGCTGATTCATGAGGTCCGGAGTGCGCGTCGGGGTTGACGTCGGCAAGGTTCGAATCGGGGTAGCCCGGAGCGACAACCACGGCATGCTCGCCATGCCGGTGGAGACCGTGAGCCGCGACCCGGCCGGTGTGTCCGACGTGGCGCGTCTCGTGGCCATCGTGAGCGAATACGACGCCGTCGAGGTTGTGGTGGGGCTTCCCTTGGCTTTGTCGGGTAACCGCACCGCATCGACGGATGACGCCACGGGCTTCGCGGAGATGCTCGGGCGTGCGCTGGACATTCCGGTGCGGCTCGTCGACGAGAGGCTGTCGACCGTGTCGGCACAGTCCGCTTTACGGGCATCCGGGCGTCCGGCGAAAACCCAGCGCCCGGTCGTCGACCAGGTGGCCGCTACAATCATTTTGCAACATGCGCTCGACAGCGAGCGTTCATCGGGCAGGCCAGCCGGCTCACCCCTTGACCTGAACGGAAGGCCGTAGCTGTGCCGATCCCACCCGGCGACCAGCCGTTGCCGTCACGCAAGTCCCTTCGAGCTGCGCAGCAAGCCAAGGAAGAGGCCGAAAAACGGGCC
Organism: Cryobacterium sp. MLB-32; assembly: GCF_000738085.1. Taxonomy (GTDB): domain Bacteria; phylum Actinomycetota; class Actinomycetes; order Actinomycetales; family Microbacteriaceae; genus Cryobacterium. Next base: position 48,339 of record NZ_JPRS01000015.1, on the reverse strand, counting down.
GCCGCCAGCGGAGAGGTGCCGCTTCCACCGCAGCCTCCTCGGGTCGAGCCCGTGCAGCAGCCTGACCGGGATCCGGTTCCGATAGCGGCGCCGGAGCCGGTACCTGACAGTGTTCCCGATCGCGTCGGCATCGCGGCGCTCATCGATCCCGACGGGCTGGAGTCCGCTGGCCCCGGTGCGCAGAACAATCGGAGTGATCAGCGGGCAGCAGGACGCGCACGACGTCGCGCCCAGCTGGCGGCAGAACCGAAACGGGAGAAGAGGAAGAGCCGCAAGGGAGCGTGGGGCTGCCTGATCGCCTTCGTCGTGATTCTCGCCCTGCTGGCCGCCGGCGCGTGGGCCTTGCGTGGCCCGATCACCCAGGTGATCAATGCGGTGCAGGGTCCCGACGATTACCCCGGCACGGGAGAAAAAGACGTCGTCGTCATGATCCATGACGGCGACACCGGGGGCGACGTCGCGAAGACGCTCGTGAGCCAGGACGTGGTGCAGAGCTTTGATGCGTTCTACGCCACCCTGTTGAAGGAATCTCCCGAACCGGTCTTCCAACCGGGTGCGTATCAGCTGAAGACGCAGATGAGCGCCCGGTCTGCCCTTGACGCCCTGCTGGACTCCGCCAACAAGCTCGAGCAGACCGTTGCGATACCCGAAGGAACCGCGGCCGTGGATGTCCTGCAGCTGCTCTCGGAGGGCACCGACCTTCCCATTGCCGACCTTCAGGCGGCGGCGGCTGACGTGGCCTCGTTCGGCCTGCCGCCCGAGGCCACCACGGTGGAAGGTTTTCTGTTTCCGGCGACGTACACGTTTGTACCGGGTATCTCCGCCCACGATGCCATCCAGACCCTCGTCAGCCGCCAATTCCAAGCCCTTGACGCCGCCGCGGTGCCGGTAGATCAGCGGTGGTCCACGATCGTGCTGGCCTCCCTGATCCAGCGCGAGGCGGGGCTTCGTGACGACTACTACAAGGTGTCCCGCGTCTTCCTCAATCGCAGTGATCCGCTCCAGTGGCCGAGCGGGTTGATGCAGTCCGACGCGACCGTGGCCTACGGCACGGGAAACACCCATCTGGTCACGACGACGGACGCGGAACGCAGCGACCCGTCGAACGTGTACAACACCTACCTGCACCCGGGGCTGCCGGTCGGCCCCATCTCAAATCCCGGCGACCTCGCCATTGATGCGGCCCTGCACCCCGCCGACGGCCCCTGGCTCTTCTTCGTGACCGTGAATCTCGACACCGGGGAGACGGTCTTCTCCACGACGGGTGAGGAACACCAGGCCGCGGTGAACACGTGGCTCGCCTGGATGGCCGACCACCCCGAATATGGTTGACGCGGTACGCCGGCCTCGCCGGCTCGCGGTGCTCGGCTCACCGATCCTGCATTCGCGGTCCCCGGCCCTGCACAGAGCCGCCTATCGTGCGCTGGGTCTGGACTGGCGCTACGAGGCGCACGAGGTTCGCGCGGGTGAGCTGGCGAGTTTCATTGACGTTCTCGGCGCGGAATGGTTGGGTTTGTCCTTGACAATGCCGCTCAAGCACGAGGTGCTGCCGCTCATTGATGACCTTGATCGCGTCGCGACCCTCACGGGTTCGGTCAATACCGTGCTCATCACCCCCACCGACGGCGGCCGGAGCCTGGGTGGCTTCAACACGGATGTGGCGGGGCTTGTGCGCGCCCTTGCCGACCACGGCCTCACTCGCGCGATACACGTAACGCTGCTCGGCGCCGGCGCCACGGCAAGTTCGGCACTGGTCGCCGCAGCTGACTTGGGCGCCGAGGGCGTGGATATCCTCGTGCGGGATCCGATTCGAGCCTCGTCACTGGCAGAGCTCGGACGCACGCTCGGGCTCACGGTCACCGTGTCAGCATTCGACGATCTGGCGCGGGCACGGCCGACCAGCGACCTGGTGATCAGCACTCTTCCCGGAGGGAGCGTGCTGTCCGGTGAGTTTCCGCCGCAGCTGCGCCGAAACGTGCCGCTCTTCGACGTGGCCTATTCGCCCTGGCCCAGCGCCTTGGCGACCTCGTGGCAGGAAGGCGGCGGCACGGTGTTGTCCGGTCTGGGCATGCTGTTACATCAGGCCCTGATCCAGGACAGGATCTTCGTTTCCGGCGACCCGCTCATCCCTCTGGACGGCGAAGACGATGTACTGGCGGCCATGCGCGGCGTCCTGAGCCGCGACCCTGTGGAAGGATAGGAACTATGCTTCGTTGGCTCACTGCCGGAGAATCCCACGGCCCCGAACTCATCGCTATTGTCGAGGGTTTGCCCGCTGGAATACCGGTCACACTAGATGCGATCCGCCTCGATCTTGCGCGCCGCAAACTCGGCTATGGTCGGGGTGCTCGCATGAAATTCGAACAGGACGAACTCACCATATCCGGCGGAGTCCGTCACGGACTGACTCTGGGAGGACCGGTCGCTGTCCGTATCGGCAACTCCGAATGGCCCAAGTGGGTGGACGTGATGAGCGCCGATGTGCCTGCGGACGAGCCGACCGGTGCCCCGATGCGCGGCCGGGGAGCAGCGCTGACCCGACCTCGCCCGGGCCATGCTGACCTGGTGGGAATGCAAAAATACGGCTTCGACGAGGCCCGCCCGGTGCTCGAACGGGCAAGTGCCCGCGAGACAGCTGCGCGGGTGGCGCTCGGTGCCGTCGCCCGGTCGTTCCTCTCCGAACTCGGCATCACGCTGGTCAGCCACACCCTGTCCATCGGACCGGTCCGCGTGCCGGACGACGCACCGCTTCCCCGGGCCAGCGATGTGGACGCCCTGGACGCCGACCTGTTGCGCTGTTTCGACGCCGAGACATCCGCTCGGATGGTGGCGGAAGTCGATGCTGCTCACCGCGAAGGGGACACCCTGGGCGGCGTCGTCGAGGTGCTCGCCTACAACCTTCCGCCCGGTCTCGGTTCCTTCGTGCACTGGGACAGGCGCCTCGACTCTCAGCTCGCAGCGGCTCTGATGGGGATTCAGGCCATCAAGGGAGTCGAGGTCGGGGATGGCTTCGTTACGACCACTCGCCGTGGCTCGGAAGCGCACGATGAGCTCGTGCAATCCGACGGTGCCATCCAGCGCGCGAGCGACAGAGCAGGTGGCACCGAAGGCGGCATGAGCACGGGCACCGTGCTGCGGGTTCGCGCGGGCATGAAGCCGATCGCGACGATTCCGCGCGCACTGCGCACCGTGGACGTTGCCACGAGCGAGGCGGCACCCGCGCACCACCAGCGATCCGACGTGTGCGCGGTCCCCGCCGCGGGAGTTGTGGCGGAGGCGATGGTCGCGCTGGTTTTGGCCAACTCCGTTCTCGAAAAATTCGGTGGGGACTCCATTGATGAGACGCGTCGGAACCTCGAGTCGTACCTGGCCCACATCCCGGTCAATCTGAAGACGGGTGCGTCGAGCGACGCATCCCTCTAGCCATGCCTGCTGAGCCCATCGACAGAAGCGACCATCCCCTGTATCCGCTCGTTTTCATCGGGCCGATGGCGGCGGGAAAGAGCAAGATCGGCCGCAGAGCGGCCCGCGGCCTCGGCGTGCCGTTCGTCGACACGGACAGACTCATCGTGGCGCAATACGGGCCGATCAGCGAAATCTTCGCGCGGGAAGGCGAAGACTATTTCCGAGTGATCGAGCGCGGAATCGTCGCGGATGCGTTGGGCGGACAGGGCGTCGTGTCGCTCGGCGGCGGTGCAGTCCTCGATCCAGACACGCAAGCGGATCTCGCCGATCACACCGTTGTGTATCTCAGTGTCAACGCCCGCGCCGCGAGCAAACGCATCGGGGGCAAGAAACGCCCACTCCTCAGCGGCGGAATCGCCGACTGGGAACGAATTTTCACCGAGCGTCGGCCAATCTATGAGGCGCTCTCCAGCATCCACTTCGACACGTCACGCCGACCCATCAGCAGCATCGCCGATGACATCGTGACCTGGGTTAGAAAGAGATCATGACTGAATCAACGACATCCGCCCTACCCGCCTCCGAGCAGGCTGTCCCCGAACCCGGAGTCGCCGCACCGCTGGCGACCGTACCGGGAACGACCGTGATCACGGTTTCCGGGGACGACAGCTACCCCGTGTACGTCGGGCGGGGCCTGGTGAATTCCGTCGCAGAGCAGCTCGGCACGCAGGTGCGCAAGGTGCTCATCGTGCACACATCCACGCTTGGTGCCCGTGCCGTCGCGCTGCGCGAAAGTCTGCTTGAGCACTACGAAGTGATGATCGCCGAAGTTCCCGATGCCGAGCCGGCCAAACGCGTCGAGGTTGCCGCCTTCTGCTGGCAGGTCATGGGACAGGCGGACTTCAGTCGCACGGATGCCGTGATCGGCCTGGGCGGGGGAGCGGTGACCGATCTCGCAGGATTCGTCGCGGCCACGTGGCTGCGCGGCGTCAAGCTCGTGCAGATCCCCACCAGTGTGCTCGGAATGGTCGATGCGGCCGTCGGTGGAAAGAACGGAATCAATACGGCAGAAGGTAAGAACCTCGTGGGCACCTTCTGGGCGCCCAACGCCGTGATCTGCGATCTTGATCTGCTGCAACAGCTGCCCCGCAATGAAATCCTCGCAGGGTTCGCCGAGATCGTGAAGGCCGGTTTCATCCAGGTCCCCGAAATCCTTGACATCATCGAGACCGATGTCGATCTGGCCACGGACCCGACCACGCCCGAATTTCGGCGTTTGATCGAACTGTCCATTGAGATGAAGGCGCGCATTGTCGGGCAGGACTTCAAGGAGTCCGGACTCCGGGAGATCCTCAACTACGGACACACCCTCGGTCACGCTGTCGAGCACGCCGAACGTTACGGCTGGCGACATGGCGCGGCCGTCGCAGTGGGGATGATGTTCGCCGCCGAACTCGCCGGCCTGAGCGGCCGGCTGTCCGTCGAGGCGGTCGACCGCCACCGACGCATCCTCGAATCGCTCACCCTGCCGACGACGTACCCCGTGGGACGCTGGCCTACCCTGCTGGCCACGATGCAGCGCGACAAGAAGACCCGGAGCGGAATGCTGCGGTTCGTCGTGCTGGATGACATCGGCAAGCCGACGATCATGGAGGGGCCGGACGCGTCGCTGCTTTTCTCGGCCTATCAGGCCATCGGCTCGTAGCTGGTCGTCCGGCTCGCGTCGGTCGAGGCGTGACGAGCGAGCGAGACCGCTGTCTCCGATGCTCAGACCTGCTAGGCGAAGGGGACTTCGGTCTCCATGAGCCGTGACCGGATGAGGAAGCGTACCCCGCGTGGCGCCTCGGCGGAGAAGCCGCTGCCTCGTCCGGGAACGACGTCTACGGTGAGGAACGTGTGGCTCCAGTAGGCGAATTGTTCGGCCGACATCCAGAAATCGATCACCTGTTCCGGTGCGCCGGAGGGAGCGATGTCGAGGCGGCCGAGCAGCACGTCCTGGTCCGATGTGATGAACTCGCCGGCCATGAAGCACATGGGTGAGCTGCCATCGCAGCAACCGCCGGACTGGTGAAACATCAGTGGGCCGTGCTCATCCCACAGGCTGCGGAGCAGATCGACTGCGACCGGGGCGAGCTCCACGCGGGGAATACTTTCTCCGGCGATAGTGACCTGAGCCATGACGGATTCGGTGGCTGGTGCGAGTGACATTGCAGGCCCTTCAGATAAGAAATGGGGCTGCCAACGACCGGTCGTCGTTGACAGCCCCAAACTAGCCCGAACTGCTGGGAAGCAGCCTATTCGGGTGAATCGGGTGTGTCGTTTAGAAGAAACCGAGCGCGTTCTCGGAGTAGGACACGAGCAGGTTCTTGGTCTGCTGGTAGTGATCGAGTGCGAGCTTGTTGTTCTCACGACCGATTCCGGAGCTCTTGTAGCCTCCGAAGGCGGCACCGGCGGGGTACGCGTGGTAGTTGTTGACCCACACGCGCCCGGCCTGAATGTCACGGCCGGCGCGGTAGGCGACGTTGCCGTTGCGTGACCAGACGCCCGCACCGAGTCCGTAGATCGTGTCGTTGGCAATGGAGATCGCGTCGTCATAGTCTTCGAAGCTCGTGACGGCGAGGACCGGGCCGAAGATCTCTTCCTGGAAGATGCGCATCTTGTTGTTGCCTTCGAAGACCGTCGGCTGCACGTAGTAACCTCCGCTGAGGTCGCCGCCGAGGTCGGCGCGTTCGCCACCGAGGGCGAGCTTGGCGCCTTCCTTCTTGCCGATGTCGATGTAGGACAGGATCTTCTCGAGCTGGTCATTACTGGCCTGGGCGCCGACCTGAGTGTTGGTGTCGAGGGGGTTGCCCTGGATCGCCAGTGCGGTGCGCGCGAGGGCGTCGCTCAAGAAGCTGTCGTAGATGGGCTTCTGAAGCAGTGCGCGGCTCGGGGCCGTGCAGACCTCGCCCTGGTTGAAGGCGAAGAGGGTGAAGCCCTCCTGAGCCTTGTTGTAGAACGCGTCATTCTCCTGGGCCACGTCACTGAAGAAGATGTTGGGGCTCTTGCCGCCGAGCTCAACGGTCGAGGGAATGATGTTTGCACTGGCGTACTGGAGGATCAGTCGGCCGGTGGTGGTCTCGCCGGTGAACGCGATCTTTCGGATGCGCGGCGAGGACGCGAGGGGCTTGCCGGCCTCGAGACCGAAGCCGTTGACGATGTTGACCACTCCCGGAGGAAGGATGTCCCCGAGGAGTTCGATGAGCACCAGGATCGAGGCTGGCGTCTGCTCGGCCGGCTTGAGCACGACGGTGTTTCCGGCGGCCAGGGCTGGTGCGAGCTTCCATACGGCCATGAGGATGGGGAAGTTCCAGGGGATGATCTGACCGACGACGCCGAGTGGCTCGTGGAACTGGTAGGAGACGGTGTCTCCGTCGAGCTGCGCGTGGTCGCCGTCCTGAGCACGGATGGCCGCTGCGAAGTAACGGAAGTGGTCTGCCGCGAGGGGGATGTCAGCGTTGAGGGTTTCGCGGATCGGCTTGCCGTTGTCCCAGGACTCGGCCACGGCGAGCAGCTCGAGGTTGGCATCGATCTTGTCGGCGATACGGTTCAAAACGGCTGCGCGCTCGGTGGCACTGGTCTTGCCCCAGGCCGGAGCGGCCTTGTGTGCGGCATCCAACGCCAGGTCGATGTCTTCGGCGGTTCCCCGAGCCACCTCGGTGAACGGACGGCCGGTGACGGGGGTGACATCTTCGAAATATTCACCCTTGACGGGTGCCACCCACTCTCCGCCGATCCAGTTCTCATAGCGGGGCTTGAAGCTAACCTTGGCGTCCGGTGTTCCGGGGGCTGCGTAAACGGTCATGACACTCCTAGTTCGACGACGATGTCGGGAGGCCGCAATTCCGCGGCCATGGTGTGAGTCTAGGAATGCAAACGTTGCAGTAAGTTGCGAGGGCTTGGTAGGCGTATCACCGTGCCCGCACTGGGACGCCACGCGGCGCCAGGTCATCGTCGATGCGCTGAAGACGGGCGACGACGGCGGCGCGCTTGGGCGATCGGGCGGGGAGGAGTTCCAGACAGGCGCGCCACACCTCGGTGTCCCACGTGGCCTCCTCCGAACGGGCGTAATCGAGCAGCACGTCGACTGCGGCATCCGTCAGCATCGCCTCGCGGAGGCGCGCGCTGACCTCGGAGCGGATGTCGATGATTCCGGGGGCGACCGAATTGGGCAGGACCGGGCCGCGGTAGGCGCCCATGGCGACGCGGTGCGCGCCCCTCTCCAGAAAGGCCAGCACGCGCTGAGCGTCGAGTTCCAGGGGGGTTTCGAGGCGGTACGGTCGGGAGCTGATCACGACCCGGGGGGAGAAGAGTTCGAGTGCCTTTCGCACCCTCACCATTTCGGCACGGAGCGTATCAACGCCATTGTCCTGATCGCTCAGCAAAAGCGCGAGCCGATCCGCTGAGAGTCCCTCGCGATGCCACGCCAAGAGAACCAGGATCTCGGCATGGCGCGGGCTGAAGTCGGCGGACAGGCTGCCTGACTCAAGGTGTCCATTGTCAGTCCCGAGAATGCTGAGGCTGACGGGCGCATTCAACCGGCGAGGTGAGGCGACGGCTACCGGGCTTGACGGGGCGGCCGGGGGCCGCCGGGCATCACGGCCGAGGCGCTGAATCCTCAGTTCCGCTTCCATCGCTGCCACGGCAGCTTCGACGAGAGGCAGAGTCTGCGGGGCGACCGCCTCGTCCCCGCCGGTGATGTCAATGACGCCGAGAATCTTGCCGGTGTCCGGGTCATGAATCGGAACGGCCGTGCAGCTCCAGGGATGCGCGAGCAGGTTGAAGTGTTCGGCCCGGCGAATCTGAATCCCGCGGTTCAGGGCCAGGGCCGTGCCCGGGGCGCTCGTGCCCACCCGACGCTCCGACCAGTCCGCTCCTTCCACGAACAGCATCTCCTCAACCTTGGCGCGCAGCACGCGGTCCCCATCTATCCAGAGCAGTCGGCCCGATTCGTCGCCGATCGCGACGATGAGCTTGGAATCGAAGGCGTGCCTGATCAGTAGGTTGTGCACGACAGGCAAAACGACAGACAGTGGATGCTGATTGCGCAGCTCTCGCAATTCCACGTCGGTGAGGTCTCGTTCGGGAGCGACACTCGTGGGATCGAGGCTGAGAGACAGGGAACGCTGCCAGGAATCCTTCACCAGTTTGCGAACGCCGGCACCGATGATCTTGTCCGACACTGCGGATTCGTGGGCTTTCTCCAGCACGCGTTCCTCGGCGTTCGCTTTGGAAGCGGACGTCATCCATGGGCCGGTCATCGAGTCCTCCGATCTGCACTGGTCGTCGGCGGCGACCGCATGCAGCCACCAGAGCCAAAGTCTAGGGCCCCGGGCATGTCCCGGACCGGACTGCGGGCCTTTCACAGCAAATCAGGACACGAATTCTGTGGATAACTCAGTTGACGTGCGAAATCACGCCACTCTGGTGGCATGACGTCACCACTCGCCTTTGAGGACGCTCCACCGATTCGCACCGTCGAACAGGCGCGGGAACGTGTCTTCGATCTCGTCGGCCGGGCTATTCGCTATCAGCTCTGGCTCATGCTGCTCGATTCCCACGGGCATCAGCTTCCCCTCCTCATTCCGATCGAGGACATCCCACTCCGACCGGAACCGGGGGTGATGACACAGGTCGCTGCGGGTATCGGCGCCATCCTCGCGACGAGCGGGACGGGCGGCAGCGTGATCCTCGCCTTGGAACGTCCGGGGTCGGCGGAGATGACGGCGCCCGACGAGGCATGGGCGCGGGAGCTCGAATCGACCTTCGGCCCGGTCATGGCCATTATGGGTATATTCGTGGCACACGACGACGGCGTGTGCCTGCTCGACGGCGGCGCTCGCACCTGACGTCGGCATTGCGCACCTAGGCTGAGACCATGAGCACAGTTCTGGTTTTGAACGGCCCCAATCTCGGTCGCCTCGGCAGTCGCGAACCCGATGTGTACGGCTCAGCGAATCTCGACGACCTGTACGTCTACCTCAGCGAAGCTGCGCCGAAGGGTGTCTCCGTCGATCTGCGCCAGACCGACGACGAGGCCGAACTCATCCACTGGCTGTACGAAGCCGTCGACACGGGCGTGCCCGTCATTATCAATCCGGCCGCGTTCACGCACTACAGCTACGCGCTCAGGGATGCCGCTGCCCTCGTGACAAAGGCCGGGTTGATGCTCATCGAGGTGCATATTTCAAATCCGCACGCTCGAGAGACGTTCCGGCACACCAGCGTCGTCAGTGCCATCGCCACCGGTGTCATCGCCGGTCTGGGTTTTGATTCCTACCGCCTTGCGCTCGATTACGTCACCCGGCAGGGCTGAATCCACGACTGCTTTGGCGCCTGAGTCCAGGTCGCGTAGACTCTCCTGAGGCCGAATCGGCCGTGCACTTTAACAATTGAACGGATTGAAACCCCCATGGCATCTACCGCTGATATCAAGAACGGCGTTGTCCTCAACATCGACGGCCAGCTCTGGGCAGTCATCGAGTTCCAGCACGTGAAGCCGGGCAAGGGCGGTGCGTTCGTTCGTACCAAGTTGAAGAACGTCGTGTCGGGCAAGACCGTCGACCGCACGTTCAACGCCGGCGCGCGGATCGAGACCGAAAACGTCGACCGCCGCGACTTCACGTACCTCTACGCCGACGGCGATTCCTATGTCTTTATGGACGTGGCCGATTTCGACCAGCTGCACGTCTCCGCGGCCGTCGTCGGTGACGCGCGCAACTTCATGCTTGAGAGCCAGGCCGTCACGGTGGCCCTGCACAACGGAAACCCGCTCTACGTCGAGCTTCCGGCGTCGGTTGTGCTCGAGATCACGTACACGGAGCCCGGGCTCCAGGGCGACCGCTCCACCGGCGGTACCAAGCCGGCCACTGTCGAAACCGGCTTCCAGATTCAGGTTCCCCTGTTCCTTGACATCGGCACCAAGGTCAAGGTTGACACCCGCACCGGCGACTACCTGAGTCGCGTCAACTAGTGAGCGCTCGTACGAAGGCCCGCAAGCGCGCCATCGACATCCTCTATGCCGCCGATGTGCGTCAGATCAGCATCCCTGAGTCGCTCGCGACCGAGGCCCAACGTGCGGCGAGCGAGCCTGCCCGCGTAGCGTCCTGGCTCTACGCTCGTGAGCTGGTGGATGGTGTCGTCGACCACCGCGAAGAGATCGATGAACTGATCGAGACCTACTCCCAGGGGTGGTCACTGGCACGCATGCCGAACATCGACCGCGCGATCCTGCGCATCGGCATCTGGGAGATTCTCTACAACGACGCCGTGCCGCACGCCGTGGCAATCGATGAGGCCGTCGAAGCGGCCAAGATTCTGTCAACGGATGACTCCGCGGGCTTTGTCAACGGACTGCTCGGCAAGATCGCGCAGACGGCGCCGTCCGCCTAACCACTCACGCAGGGGATGCTCATGACCAGTACCGGACCAGAACAGCCCGATCAGCCCGTGGTACCTGCATCGTCGGCGGAGCCGGGAGTGGGCACGGCGTTCGCTCAGGCGCCGAAGACGAACAGCCTGGCCATCGTCGCCTTCGCGTCGTCGTTCTTCATCGGTGTCGTCGGAATCATCACCGGCTATATCGCGCTGGGACAGATCAAGAAGACCGGCGAGACCGGCCGGGGTATGGCACTGGCCGGAGTCATCATCGGTTGGGTGCAAAGCGCCGTGGTCGCGCTGGCAGTCGGGCTGGTGGTGCTCCTCGCGGCCACGGGAGCCGCTTTCGTGACTCAGAACGGAACGGCCACGGACGTGCAGACGGCGGACCCCATGCCGACCGGTCAGATCGGGGCAGCCGACTTCGATTCCGGATACCTGATCGTCGGCAGCGGCCCGGTCACGATCGACGTCTATTTCGATCCCATGTGCCCGTACTGCGCGCAGTTTGAGGAAGCTAACGGAGCGAGCCTCGCGCTTGCCGCGACGAACGACGCGATTACCCTTCGCCTGCACTCCCTCACCTTCCTGGACCGCGTCTCAGCGGGAACCGACTACTCCACCCGGGCATCGTCTGCATTGACCTGTGAGGCCACGCTCAACCCGAAATCCACCCTGGACTACGTGGCCGTTTTGTTTGCCAACCAGCCCGCCGAAAACACCGCGGGTCTCTCCGATGACGAACTGGTGTCGTTGGCACCGGGAACCGCCAGTATCGCCGACTGCGTTGCCGGCGCCGAGTATGCCGCCTGGTCTCAGGCAAACACGGAGCGGGCATTGGCCGGGCCGATTCCGGGCTCGGAACTTCCGTCGATACCGGGAACTCCCACCGTGCTCGTGGATGGCGCGCAGTACCAGGGCAGCCTCACCGATCCGGTGGAGTTCGCCCAGTTCGTCTCGGCCGCCTTCGGTCAGTAGATCGGAAGCTCCGGGTCTGCGGATCCACAGCGCGCGCCGTGTTTCTCCGAGGAGCCACGGTCCACCGCCCTCGCGTGGCGTGCCGCGGTCGGTTGGCACCCGGCGGTTCCGCTACGCTGAACTCACTAGACATCCTTTAACAGCCGTCCTGTGAGACGGGGAAGGAGGTCGGCTGTTGGAACACATTGTGCTCACTCAGGCTGACATCACCCGCGCGTTGACTCGAATCTCCCACGAGATCCTGGAGTCCAATCGAGGCCCGGACAACCTGGTCATTCTCGGCATCCCCACGAGGGGCGTCGTGCTTGCTCGTCGCATCGCACAAACGATCGCCCGCATCGAACCGACGGCGTCGGCCGTGCGGGTGGGCTCCCTCGATGTGACCCTGTACCGCGACGACCTTGCGCACACGCGCACCCGAACGCCTTCGCGCACCCAGATTCCCGGCAGCATCGACGGCGCCACGGTGGTGCTCGTTGACGACGTGCTGTACTCGGGGCGCACGATCCGCTCGGCACTCGATGCGCTCGGAGATCACGGCCGCCCCACAATCGTTCGTCTGGCGGTTCTCGTGGATCGCGGGCACCGCGAGCTGCCTATCCGGGCCGACTTCGTGGGACGAAACCTGCCGAGTTCGACCGAGGAGCGCATCAACGTTCACCTCGAGGAGACCGACGGTGACGAATTCGTGTCGATCGACGGAGGGCGCGACCAGTGAGGCATCTGCTGTCCACCCGGGAGCTCAGCCGTGACCGCACCATCGAGCTGCTCGACATCGCTGAAGACATGGCCGATGTCTCGCAGCGCGAGGTGAAGAAGCTCCCGACCCTGCGCGGCAAGACCGTGGTCAACCTTTTCTTCGAAGACTCGACCAGAACGCGCATCTCCTTTGAAGCGGCGGCGAAGCGCCTGAGCGCTGATGTGATCAACTTCAGCGCGAAAGGGTCAAGCGTGTCCAAGGGGGAGAGCCTCAAGGACACCGCGCAGACCCTGGCCGCCATTGGGGCCGACGGTGTCGTCATCCGGCATCCTGCGTCGGGAGCTCCGCAGGTGTTGGCCGCGAGCGGCTGGATTGACGCGGGAATCATCAACGCCGGGGACGGCACCCACGAGCACCCCACCCAGGCCCTGCTCGATGCCTTCACCATTCGGCGCCGGATCCACGGGGCCGCGTCCCGAGGTAAAGGGCTCGACGGGGTGCGCGTGACGATCGTGGGCGATGTGCTGCACTCGCGCGTGGCGCGGTCAAACCTCTGGCTTCTGCCGACGTTGGGCGCCGACGTGACGTTCGTAGCGCCGCCGACCCTGCTGCCGGTCGATACGACCGGCTGGCCGGCGAGCTTCGGGTTCGACCTCGACGACGCGATCGATGCCGGCCCGGATGTGGTGATGATGCTCAGGATTCAGGCTGAGCGCATGAGCGCCGCGTTCTTCCCCAATAGCCGGGAGTATTCCCGCGCATGGGGGCTTGACGACGCGAGATTTAATCGTCTTCGCCCGGATAGCATTGTTATGCACCCCGGGCCGATGAATCGCGGGCTGGAAATATCGTCAGCGGCAGCCGACTCGATCAACTCGACCGTGTTGGAACAGGTCGCCAATGGCGTTTCTGTCCGGATGGCCGCGCTCTACCTGCTGTTGTCCGGTGACCGAGAGGATGCATAATGCCCGCTGAGTCTCAGACGACCCAGACCTACCTGATTCGGGGTGCTTCGCTGCCCGACGGCGCGCGCACCGACATTGTGCTGGCGAAGGGGCGTATCCAACAACTCGGAACCGGCCTCTCCAGTGCCGGCGCGACAACGATCGATGCCGACGGGCTCTTGGTCCTCCCCGGCCTCGTCGACCTGCACGCGCACCTGCGTGAGCCCGGCTCCGAGCACAGCGAAACCGTGCTCACGGGCAGCCAGGCGGCCGCTCGTGGCGGGTTCACAAGCGTGTTCGCCATGGCCAATACTTCTCCGGCCCAGGACACCGCTGGTGTCGTCGAGCAGGTTCTCGCCCTCGGCGAGCGTGCCGGATACGTTGACGTACAGCCCATCGGCGCCGTCACTGTCGGCCTCGCGGGCCAGCAGCTCGCCGAGATCGGAGCGATGGCCACGAGCCGCGCCCGGGTGCGTGTCTTCTCCGATGACGGCTTCTGCGTGTCGGATCCGCTGCTCATGCGGCGCGCGCTGGAATACGTCAAGGCCTTCGACGGGGTGGTCGCCCAGCATTCGCAGGAGCCGCGACTGACCGAGAAAGCGCAGATGAACGAGGGCGCGCTGTCCGGCCAGCTCGGCCTGGTCGGCTGGCCAGCGGTCGCCGAGGAATCCATCATCGCCCGCGACGTGCTGCTCGCCGAGCACGTGGGTTCACGCCTGCACGTGTGCCACGTGTCCACGGCAGGCTCGGTGGACGTCATCCGCTGGGCCAAGGCCCGTGGCATCAACGTGACGGCCGAAGTCACCCCCCACCACCTCCTGCTCACCGAGGATCTTGTCGTGGGCTACGACGCCCGTTTCAAGGTGAATCCGCCGCTGCGTCGCCGCGAAGACGTGGAGGCACTGCGTGCCGGACTCGCTGACGGAACAATCGACATCGTGGCCACCGACCACGCCCCCCACCCGATCGAGTCCAAGGACTGCGAGTGGGACGCGGCCGCTAACGGCATGGTCGGACTTGAGTCCGCGCTGTCGGTCGTGCACGCATCCGTCGTGTCGAACGGGCTGCTCGGCTGGACCGACATCGCACGGGTGCTCTCCCACACGCCCGCCCGCATCGGACGGGTCACGAATCAGGGGCAGGGCATCGTCGAAGGCGCGAGCGCCGAGCTGACGCTCTACGATCCCGCCGCGAGCCGAGTTTTCGACCGGGCCGACCTGTCGGGCATGAGCGTGAACTCGCCATACCTGTCGATGACCCTTCCCGGTCTGGTTCGGACGACCTTCCACCGCGGGTATGCCACGCTCCTGGACGGGGTTCTTCGGGACGCCGCCGAGGTCGCGGAGCACGCCCATTCCTCGAAGTTGGAGCACAACCATGGATAGGCTTCTTCCGACCGTCATCGTCATCGTGGTTCTGCTGGGCATCTTCACGCTCATGTACCGCAGCTGGCGTAAACGAAGCAAGCGGGATTCCGGGATCGTGGCGGGCTACCCCGTGCCGAGCGGCTCGGACAAGGTGGTGGCCGTTGCCCGCGGGTACTACGTGGCGACGACGCCGCGGGACACCCCGCTCGAACGACTGTTCATCCCCGGCCTCGGCTTTCGGGCGCGAGCCGAGATCACGGCGACGGATGCCGGTGTCACCCTCGACCTGACCGGCTCGAATTCGGTCTTCGTGCCGTACGCAGCCATTGATATTTTGACCCCAGCCACCTGGGCCATCGACCGTGTCGTGGAAACGGACGGACTCATGCTTCTCGGCTGGCAGTTGCCGCCGGCAGCAGCGACTCTGACGTCGCCGGCCGAACCGGGGCGGTCCGTGGACAGCTACTTCAGAATTATTGACCCCAGTGAACGCGTCCGCCTGGTCGACGCGATCCGATCCATTGCAGCAGGGGCCATCGGCTCCGCTGACCGCGACGAAAGTGAGGTGTAGCTTGGCGTTCTCAGATGTCGACTACAAGGCAAGCAAACGAACGGCCCCGGCCGTTCTCGTACTCGAAGACGGCACGCGATTCGAAGGCCGCGCCTATGGCAGCGAGGGTCAGACGCTCGGCGAGATCGTCTTTGCGACGGGGATGACCGGATACCAGGAGACGCTGACCGACCCGTCGTACGCCGGGCAGATCGTGCTCATGACGGCACCGCACATCGGCAACACGGGAGTCAACGACGAGGACATGGAGTCCCGCCGAATCTGGGTCGCAGGATTCGTTGTGCGCGACCCCGCCCGCATCAGCTCTAATCATCGCGCCACGCGCACGCTTGACGAGGACCTTGAAGGCGGAGGGATTGTGGGCATCTCCGGCATCGACACCCGGGCGATCACCCGGCACATCCGCTCCGCCGGCGCCATGCGCTCGGGCATCTTCTCCGGGGACACGCTGGAGCTCTCCGACGGTGAGCAGCTGGACCGCGTGCGCTCCGGTGCGCAGATGACCGGCCGCAACCTCTCGGACGAGGTCTCGACCGTCGAGCCGTTCTCCGTTCCTGCAGTCGGGGAGCGCATTGGCTCCGTTGCCGTGCTCGACCTCGGTGTGAAGAAATCCACGCTGGAACACTTGGCCCGGCGCGGGTTCGAGGTTCTCGTGCTCCCACAGTCCGTGACGGCCGAACATGTGCTGTCCCTGAAGCCCTCAGCCGTCTTCTTTTCCAACGGGCCCGGCGACCCGGCTGCGTCGGACGCGCATGTCACGCTGCTGCAGGAGGTGCTGCGCGCGGGGGTGCCGTACTTCGGCATCTGCTTCGGCAACCAGCTCCTCGGCCGCGCCCTCGGGTTCCGCACCTACAAGCTTCCGTTCGGTCACCGCGGGATCAATCAGCCGGTGCTGGATAAAGCCACCGGTCGGGTGGAAATCACCTCGCAGAACCATGGCTTCGCCGTGGACATGCCGATTGAGGGCGTGAGCGAGTCCCGCACCGGGTTCGGGCGAGTAGAGGTGAGCCACTACAGCCTGAATGATCAGGTGGTCGAAGGCATCCGCTGCCTCGACATCGCCGCATTCTCCGTTCAGTACCACCCGGAGGCCGCCGCCGGCCCGCACGACGCAAACTATCTTTTTGATCGGTTCAGGGATGTGGTGGTCGAACGAAACGCGGCCGCCGGAGCAGGAGACGGCAAGTAATGCCCAAGCGCGACGATATCAACAGCGTTCTCGTCATCGGGTCAGGCCCGATTGTGATCGGCCAGGCGTGCGAGTTCGACTACTCCGGAACGCAGGCCTGCCGTGTGCTGCGTGCCGAAGGCGTGCGGGTGATCCTGGTCAACTCCAACCCCGCGACGATCATGACCGATCCGGACTTTGCCGACGCAACGTACATCGAGCCGATCACTCCGGAGATCCTCGAAACCATCATCGCCAAGGAACGTCCCGACGCGATCCTGCCCACCCTCGGCGGACAGACGGCACTCAACGCGGCCATTCAGCTGCACGAGCGCGGCATCCTTGAGAAGTACAACGTCGAACTCATCGGCGCGAGCTTCGAGGCCATCCAGAAGGGCGAAGACCGCCAGATCTTCAAGCAGCTCGTGCTCGATGCCGGCGCCGACGTGGCCCGCTCGCACATCGCCCGCACCGTTGACGAGGCCGTCGGCTTCGCCGATGACCTCGGGTACCCACTCGTCGTTCGTCCGTCATTCACCATGGGCGGGCTGGGGAGTGGATTCGCCTACACGGAGGTGGAACTGCGCCGTATCGTCGGCGACGGACTGCACCACAGCCCCACGAGCGAAGTTCTCCTCGAAGAGTCCATTCTGGGCTGGAAGGAATACGAGCTCGAGATGATGCGCGACACGGCCGACAACACGGTCGTCGTCTGCTCCATCGAGAACGTCGACCCGGTCGGCGTGCACACTGGCGACTCGATCACGGTCGCTCCGGCGCTCACCTTGACCGACCGCGAGTACCAGAACCTCCGCGACATCAGCATCGATATCATCCGTGCGGTCGGCGTCGACACCGGCGGCTGTAACATCCAGTTCGCGATCAACCCGGCCGACGGCCGAATCATCGTGATCGAGATGAACCCGCGCGTCTCCCGATCTTCGGCCCTCGCCAGCAAGGCGACCGGGTTCCCGATCGCCAAGATTGCCGCAAAGCTCGCCCTCGGCTATCGCCTCGACGAGATCCCGAACGACATCACCGGCGTAACCCCGGCGAGCTTCGAACCGACGCTCGACTACGTCGTCGTCAAGGTTCCGCGCTTCGCCTTCGAGAAGTTCCCGGCCGCCGACCCGCGCCTGACCACCACCATGAAGTCCGTCGGTGAGGCCATGGCGATCGGTCGTAATTTCTCCTCCGCTCTGCAGAAGGCTCTGCGGTCTCTGGAGAAGCGTGGATCGTCGTTCCACTGGGGCGCAGAGACCCGCAGTGTGGACGAGCTGCTGATCGAGGCCGAGATTCCGACGGACGGCCGCATCGTCACGGTGCAGCAGGCGCTCCGCAAGGGCGCAACGATTGTGCAGGTCTTTGAGGCCACCAAGATCGACCCGTGGTTCCTCGACCAGATCGTGCTCATCAACGAGGTCGCCGACGAGGTGGCCGGTGCCGAGCGCCTCGACCGGGACGTGCTGCTGCACGCCAAGGACCACGGTTTCTCCGATGCCCAGATCGGTGAGCTCCGTGGCTTCGGTGAAGCGGATGTCCGTAAGGTGCGTCATATCCTCGGCCTGCGCCCGGTCTTCAAGACCGTCGACACGTGCGCGGGGGAGTTCCCCGCGCTCACGCCCTATCACTACTCGAGTTACGACCAGGAGACCGAGGTCGTTCCGAGTGACCGTAAGAAGGTCGTCATCCTCGGTTCCGGACCGAACCGCATCGGTCAGGGCGTCGAATTCGACTACTCGTGCGTGCACGCCTCCTTCGCGCTGTCCGATGCCGGGTACGAAACCATCATGATCAACTGCAATCCGGAGACGGTCTCGACCGACTATGACACCTCCGATCGTCTGTACTTCGAGCCGTTGACGCTCGAAGACGTGCTTGAGGTCATCCATGCGGAGAGCCAGAGCGGTGAACTGGTCGGTGTCGTCGTTCAGCTCGGCGGACAGACGGCGCTGGGCCTTGCCAAGGGCCTGGAGGCCGAGGGAATCCCCATCCTCGGCACGACGCCGGATGCCATCGACCTCGCTGAGGAACGCGGACTCTTCTCCGGAATCCTCGACGCGGCCGGTCTCCTGGCCCCGCGCAACGGCGTGGCGATTGACTACGCGGGAGCGGTGAAAGCCGCCGAGGAAATCGGTTACCCCGTTCTGGTCCGCCCGAGCTACGTGCTGGGCGGACGAGGCATGGAAATCGTCTACGACTCCGCGTCCCTTGCCGACTACTTCGCCCGTATGGAAGGACAGGGCATCATCGGCCCGTCGCATCCGCTTCTCGTCGACCGTTTTCTCGACGATGCGATCGAAATCGACGTCGACGCGATCTACGACGGACACGAACTCTACATCGGCGGCGTGATGGAGCACATTGAGGAGGCCGGAATCCACTCCGGTGACTCCAGCTGCACTCTGCCCCCGGTCACCCTTGGCCGCGCCGAAATCGACCGGGTACGAGAGGCCACTCGTGGAATCGCGGAGGGCATCGGTGTTCGCGGTCTACTCAACGTGCAGTTCGCCATCGGTGCCGGAGTGCTCTACGTGCTTGAGGCCAACCCGCGCGCCTCCCGCACGGTTCCTTTCGTGGCGAAGGCTCTCGGTATCACTCTCGCCAAGGCCGCCGCGCTCATCATGGTGGGCACGACGATCGCTGAGCTCAAGGCCTCGGGGCAGCTGCCCGAGATCGACGGCTCACGCGTCCCGATGGAGGCCCCGGTCGCCGTGAAGGAAGCCGTGCTCCCCTTCAATCGGTTCCGCACACCCGAGGGAAACGTCGTCGACTCGATCCTCGGCCCGGAGATGCGCTCCACCGGTGAGGTGATGGGAATCGACCGCGACTTCCCCCGCGCCTTCGCCAAGAGCCAGCTTGCGGCCTACGGTGGAATCCCGCTCAGCGGAACGGTCTTCGTGTCGGTCTCCGACCGGGACAAGCGCGCGATCATCCTGCCGATGCTGCGTCTGCAACAACTGGGCTACGAGATTGCCGCAACCGAGGGTACGGCGGAGGTCTTGCAGCGTAACGGTATCCGCGCGCGTGTCGTCACCAAGTTCAGCGAGAAGTCGGGTGAGGAAGACGTGTCGATCGTCGAGCTCATCCGCCGTGAAGAGGTGCAGATCGTCATCAACACTCCGGGCGGCCGCACCGCCCGCGCCGACGGTTACGAGATCCGTGCCGCCGCCGTTGCGGGAGACCTGCCACTGTTCACGACCATCGCCGAGTTGAGCGCCGCCGTCGCGTCGATTGACGCGATTCGCGGCGGGTTCGAGGTGACGTCGCTGCAGGAATACGCCGATCAGCGGTCGGCCCTGCTGTGACACCGGAGTCCGGCGAATCATCGATGTTCGGTGAACGCCTGCACCGGGCGTTCACCGCACGAGGGCAGCTGTGTGTGGGAATCGACCCGCACACCTGGTTGCTGTCGGAGTGGGGCCTGCCCGATTCTGCGGCGGGTGCCGAGTCTTTCGGCCGCACGGTCGTCGCCGCCGCCGCCGGGCGCGTGGGCATCCTCAAGCCCCAGATCGCCTTCTATGAGCGTTTTGGGTCCGCCGGGTACGTCGCGCTCGAGCGCGTCCTGGCGGACGCCCGCGCCGCCGGCCTGCTCGTGATCGCCGACGTCAAACGGGGCGACCTCGGCACGAGTGTCGAGGCATACGCGGATGCCTGGCTGACGCCGGGCTCGAGCCTCGAAGTTGACGCGATCACGGTGAACCCCTTTATGGGGGTCGGCTCCCTCGACCTGTCGTTCGCGGTCGCAGCGGCGCATGGAAAAGGACTTTTCCTGCTGGCGGCGACCTCGAATCCGGAGGCCGCGGTCATCCAGCAGGCGGTGGTCGCCCGCGGAGAATACGCCGGACGCAGTGTGACCCGGGCGATTCTCGACGATGTGGCCGAGCGCAACGCGAGGTCGACCACAGCTGCGCTGGGGGCGATCGGCGTCGTGCTCGGAGCGACCCTCGACCTGTCCGATTTCGGCATCGATACAGCGACCGCGCCACAGCGGGCACTGACACCCGTGCTCGCACCCGGTTTTGGACACCAGGGAGGGGATATTATGGATCTGATCTCGATATATGGTGAATACGCCGGAGGCGTTATCGTGAGTGAATCCCGTAGTGTTCTTTCGGCCGGTCCCGTCCGGCTCGCGGAGGCAATTGAGCGCCGCGTCACTGAAGTAGGAGCCGTCCGTGGCTGAAAACCGTCCCACCCCGCCCGAAGTCGACCGGGTCGCCGCCTCGCGCGCCGCCGTAGCCGCGCGCCGTGCCCGTGCCAAGGTGAAGGCGCAGGTCGCCTCGGGGGAGCGCACCGCGCTTGAGGTGCTCGGTGCGGCCATCAAAGATCCGGTCGGAGTCGAAGGTCGCCTGCGCGTCACGGAACTTCTCGTGAGCATCCCGGCGATCGGCGTCACGAAGATGCAGCGCATCATTCACCGCCTGGAGATCTCACCGTCCAAGCGGCTCGGCGGCCTCGGTCGGCATCAGCGCGACCGGCTGCGTGACTTTCTGTCCGAACGCCCCACGGCGAGGCACGGTCAACCGGACTCCAAACTCGTTGTGCTCGCGGGGCCGACAGCCGTAGGCAAAGGGACCGTCGCCGGCTACATTCGCGATAACTACCCCGATGTGCACCTATCGGTGTCGGCCACGACGCGAGCGCCACGACCCGGTGAGGTGGAGGGCGTCAGCTACTTCTTCGTGACGGATGACGAATTTGACCGAATGATCGAAGCCCAGGATCTGCTTGAGTGGGCGACCGTGCACAACGCTTACCGCTATGGAACGCCGCGCAGGCCCGTCGACGACGCCATTGCGGCCGGCAACAGCGTGTTGCTGGAAATCGACATCCAGGGAGCCAGAGCCGTTCGCCGGGCCATGCCGGAGGCTCGGCTGGTCTTTCTGCTGCCTCCGACCTGGGAGGAATTGGTGCGCAGGCTCATCGGCCGGGGTACCGAGGATTCGGCAGAACAGGCCCGCCGATTGGAAACGGCGAAGCTGGAATTGGCCGCCCAGGGCGAGTTTGATTACCGCATCATCAACGCCGACGCATCCGAAGCGGCCCGCGAGGTCGTAGACTTGATGAAGGTTCGCCCTGCGACTCCAATCTCGTAGCGCCCGTTTTCTTATTTCCCTGCTGAAATTGCTCTCAAAGGAGTGTGACATCAATGGCCAACAAGCCCACTGGCATCATTGACCCGCCCATCGACGACCTGCTGTCCAAGGTCGATTCCAAGTACGCACTGGTGATCTTCGCTTCCAAGCGCGCTCGTCAGATCAACGACTACTACGCAGACCTGCACGAAGGCAGCCTGTTCGACAACGTCGGCCCGCTCGTCGACTCCACGGTCGATGACAAGCCCCTCTCGGTTGCCCTGCGCGAAATCAACGAGGACAAGCTCACCTCTCGTCCCATCGTCGAGTAGTCGCGTGCCCGCGGAAGCGCGCACGATGAAGACAGCCCGCACCGTTGTCGTCGGTATCACCGGCGGCATCGCGGCGTATAAGGCCGTCAACATCGTGCGCGCTTTTGTGTTGAACGGGGACTCTGTGCATGTCGTGGCCACGACAGCCGCCCTGCGTTTCATCGGCAAGCCCACGCTCGAAGCCATCTCGCGCCATCCGGTGCACTCGGAGCTCTACGAAGGTGTTGCTGAGGTTCGGCACGTGGCGATCGGCCAGTCCGCCGACCTCATCGTGGTGGCACCCGCAACCGCGAACACCATTGCCAAGCTCGCCGCCGGCCTCGCCGATGACCTGCTCGGAAACACGATCCTCGCGAGCACGGCCCCGCTCGTGATCGCCCCGGCGATGCACACCGAGATGTGGAATAATCCTGCGACGGTCGCCAACGTGAAGACCCTGCGCGAGCGTGGCGTCATCGTGGTCGGGCCGGGCGTGGGTCGGCTCACCGGGCAGGACGTCGGTGCCGGACGCATGGAGGAACCCGGCACGATCGTGGCCGCGGCACTCGCCGTGCTCGACGGCACATACGTTGAGAAACCCGCCCAAGACCTGACGGGTCGGCGAATTCTCATCAGCGCCGGCGGCACTCGCGAACCGCTCGACCCGGTGCGCTTTCTTGGCAATCGTTCCAGCGGCAAGCAGGGCGTGGCCCTCGCCGAGGCTGCCCGGGACCGGGGCGCCACCGTGACGCTCGTTGCGGCGAACCTCGAGGTGGCCGAACCGTCGGGCATCTCGGTGAGTCGAGTGGGAAGTGCCGTGGAACTGAACGAGGCCATGCAGGCTGCCGCTCCCACCGCCGACGTGATCATCATGGCCGCGGCCGTGGCGGACTATCGGCCGCAGACCGTGCGCGAGGGCAAGATCAAGAAGCAGGACACGGGCGACACGCTGATTCTTGAGCTCATCAAAAACCCCGACATCCTCGCCGCGCTTGCGCTGGGTCGGACGCCCGGACAGGTCATCGTGGGATTCGCCGCCGAAACCGAAGCGGATGACAGTCGGCTGCTGGACCTCGGACGCGAAAAGGTTGCGCGTAAGGGCTGCGATTACCTCGTCGTGAACCGCGTGGGATGGACCCAGGGTTTCGCAACAGACAGCAATGCAATTCTGATGCTGGACCGCCTCGGAGTTATAGTGAACGAGGCCTCGGGCAGCAAAATGTCGGTGGCCCAGAGCATTCTTGACGTGATCGTGTAGATCACCACCCACACTTCTCACCATGCACGTATACCTACAGAGACAGGCCAGATGAGCGATCTTCGCCTCTTCACCTCCGAGTCCGTCACCGAGGGGCACCCCGACAAGATCTGTGACCAGATCTCGGACAGCATTCTCGACGCGCTCCTCACGGAAGACCCCCACAGCCGCGTTGCCGTCGAGACCCTCGTCACCACGGGCCTCGTGCACGTGGCCGGCGAGGTGACCACCGAAGCGTACGTGGAAATCCCGTCCATCGTTCGAAAATGCATCACCGACATCGGCTACGACTCGTCCGACGTGTGGTTCGATGGTCGCTCCTGCGGCGTTGAAATCTCTATCGGCGGGCAGTCTCCCGACATTGCCCAGGGCGTCGACAACGCCTTCGAGAGCCGCGAGCAGTCGAGCCTCGACGATTACGATCGCCAGGCGCCGGTGACCAGGGCATCATGTTCGGGTACGCCACCCGCGAGACGCCCGAACTGATGCCGATTCCGATCTGGATCGCCCACCGCCTCGCCGAGCGTCTCGCGCTCGTGCGCAAATCCGGTGAACTCGACTACCTCCGTCCGGACGGCAAGACCCAGGTCACTATCGGCTATGACGGAATCGTGCCGCGCACCGTCGAAACAGTCGTGTTGTCCACCCAGCACGCACCGTCCGTGTCCACGGAACAACTGCGTGTGGAGGTCGACGAACTTGTCATTCGACCGGTTCTCGATTTGATCGATCTTGATTCTTCGAGCCTGAACACCCTGATCAACCCGACCGGTCGCTTCGAGATCGGCGGGCCGCAGGGCGACGCGGGGCTGACCGGACGCAAGATCATCATCGACACCTACGGTGGATCGAGCCGCCACGGCGGCGGCGCGTTCAGCGGGAAAGACCCGTCGAAGGTGGACCGTTCCGCCGCGTATGCCATGCGCTGGGTGGCCAAGAACGCCGTAGCCGCCGGACTGGCCGAACGCCTCGAGGTGCAGGTTGCCTACGCGATCGGCAAGGCGTCACCGGTTGGGCTCTACGTCGAGACCTTCGGGACCGGCGTGCTGCCCGACAATGACATCACCGCCGCCATCCGTGCGGTCTTTGACCTGCGTCCGGCCGCAATCATCAATTCCCTCGACCTGCTGCGCCCGATCTACCAGCAGACGGCGACATACGGTCACTTCGGTCGCGAGCTTCCGGACTTCACCTGGGAACGTCTTGACCGCGTCGACGACCTGCGCAGCGCCGCCGGACTGTAAAATCCCGCTGGGCAAGGTGCGACCAGTTCCGCTGGTCGAGGCGCGACGACGGAGCGATCGAGACCCCGCGAGCCGATCGTCGGACGTGGCAACCGAAAGAGTGAGGCAGGCATCGTGACGCGTTCCGGCCTCGTCGCCCGCGTTCTGATTGACTCACCTCTCCCGCAGCTCGACCACCTGTTCGATTACCGCATCCCCGAGGAACTCGTCGCTGTGGCTCTCCCCGGGGTGCGGGTTCGCGTTCCGTTTCGCTCGGGAGGGCGAATCATCGACGGGTACCTCATCGAGGTGATCGACCCGTCGACCGCTCCGAGTGATCAGTTCACGGGAACGCTCAGTCCTCTGGACGCCGTTGTGTCCGCGGCGCGCGTGCTCACTCCCGAGGTCTGGATGCTTGCACGGCGAGCGGCCGACAGGGCCGCCGGCAACGCAAGCGACATCCTCCGCCTCGCAGTGCCGCCCCGCCAGGTGCGCGTCGAGAAGGCCTGGCTGGCGGCGCAACCGGTTCACCCCGATCCGCTGGTCGAGCCGAACCCGCTGGTCGAGCCGAACCCGCTGGTCGAGCTTGTCGAGACCCCGGTCGAGACAAGTCGGCTTCAGTCTCTCACCACCCCCGCATTCGTCGGTTACCCCACGGGGCGCCTCGACACCGTGATCATGGAACGCCAGCGGGTCGCGGTCGCGGCCATCCCCGAGCTCGTGGCGCTGGCCGACGGCACGACAATCGGTCGTTGGGCGCAGACGCTCGCCGAACTCGGCATCGCTACGCTCGCGACCGGCACGTCCGCCATACTCTGCGTGCCCGACTACCGTGACCAGGACCAGGTGCAGGCAGCGCTCGACCAGCTGGCGCCAGCGGGGTCCGTGAGTCGAGTCGACGCTCGGCAAAGCAACCCGGATCGCTACCGTGCATTCCTCGCCTGTCTCGGAGCCGAGCCGCGTATCATTCTCGGCAATCGCTCCGCGATCTACGCCCCCGCAACGTCCCTCGGCCTGATCGCACTGTGGGACGACGGCGATCCCCTGTACGCGGAACCCCTGAGTCCCTATGTGCACGCGCGGGATGCCGCTCTCATCCGCCGGGAGGAAGCAGGCTGCAGTCTCGTGCTGCTCAGCCACTCGCGCAGCGTGGAAACCCAGCGGCTTGTCGAGCTCGGTTGGCTGGGCGAGGTTCACCCCGCCACCAACCGGCACCCGCGCATCATTCCCACCGACTTCCAGTCCGAATCGGACCAGCAGGCCCGCGCGGCGCGCATTCCGACGGCGGCATGGAACGCAGCCAGGGAAGCCCTGCGAGACGGGCCCGTGCTCGTGCAGGTCGCGAGTCCCGGCTATGCGCCCATGCTCGCCTGTCAGACCTGTAAGAAGGCCGCTCGCTGCACCACCTGCCAGGGGCCGCTCGGCCTGACCTCGGCCCGCGCTGTACCCGCCTGCCGCTGGTGCGGGGCGCTGGCCGCCGCGTGGACCTGCACGCACTGTGAGGGTCACAAGCTCCGGGTGGTCACGATGGGCACGGGACGCACGGCGGAAGAGCTTGGCCGCGCTTTCCCCGGAGCGCGCATCATCATCGCGGACGGCGAACACTCCATCCAGACGCTCGGTGGCGACGCTGCACTTGTCATCGCCACCCGCGGCGCGGAGCCGATTCCGGCTGGCGGATACCGCGCCATTCTCATTCTCGACGGGGAACGCATGCTGGCCCGCGAATCGCTGCGGGTAGGGGAAGACTGCCTGCGCTGGTGGTCGAATGCGGCCGCGCTGGCGGCTCCGGGCGCTCCGGTCGTTCTCGTGGGAGTGGGCGGTGCGCTGGCCCGGGCCTTGAACGCGTGGCAGCCCGAGGCATTCGCGAGTTCGGAGCTCGCCGACCGGCGCCAGCTTCGCTTTCCGCCGGCCGTTCGGGTGGCCTCGGTGACGGGCACCGCTGCCGATGTCGAGGCTGCCCTCGCGGATTTGGCGGAGTCTGCCGGTCTGGACGTACTGGGTCCGGTGAGCACCGAGGCGCCCTTGGTTCGGGCGATAGTCCGGTTCGCGTATGCCACGGGTGAAGAGGTCTCGCACGCGCTCAAAGCATCGGTCGTGCGCAACGCGGCCAAGCGCCGGCGGCCGGCGAAGTCCAGGTCGTTCCAGCCGGCGCCTACACTGAGAGTTCGATTCGATGACCCGGAGCTCCTGTAAATGAAACTTGTCTTCGCGGGCACACCCGACGTAGCCATCCCGAGCCTTACCGCTTTGGCGGACACCGAGCACACGATCGCCGCCGTGATCACCCGAGCGGATGCTCCACTCGGTCGCAAGCGCGTGCTCACGCCGTCGCCGGTGGCCCGGGCCGCCGTGGAGCTGGGCCTTCCGCTGATCAGGACGAACCGGCTCGACGTGGACGTGACCGCGGAAATATCAGCCCTGCAGCCGGACCTTGGCGTCATTGTGGCGTACGGCGGAATCGTGCGTGAACCCCTGTTGTCGGTGCCTCGGCTGGGCTGGATCAACCTGCACTTCTCACTGCTGCCGCGCTGGCGCGGAGCCTCACCCGTGCAGCGGGCTGTCATGGCGGGCGACGCCGAAACGGGCGCCGCCGTGTTCCAGCTCGTGAAGGAACTCGATGCTGGGGCCGTCTTCGGCAGCTTCTCGGAGCCCCTCGGAGCACATGCCACATCGGGAATGCTTCTCGAATCGCTCAGCCACAGCGGGGCGGACCTGCTGGTTCGAGTGGTCAACGAGCTCGCGAACGGCACCGCGCGGGGCCTGGAGCAAAGCGGTGAGGTGACACTGGCCCCGAAGTTGACGATCGACGATGCCCGGGTCGGCTGGAACAGGCCGGCCGCCGAAATCTACAACCAGATACGCGGGGTGACGCCCGAACCCGGCGCATACACCGTTGTGGATGATGCGAGACTTAAGCTTCTTGAGGTGACACCGGCCTACGGTGTACAGATTCCCGCAGGCGTGATCCTGCAGCGCGACAA
The DNA here is from genome assembly GCF_000738085.1 of Cryobacterium sp. MLB-32. Taxonomy (GTDB): domain Bacteria; phylum Actinomycetota; class Actinomycetes; order Actinomycetales; family Microbacteriaceae; genus Cryobacterium. Next base: position 20,936 of record NZ_JPRS01000015.1, on the reverse strand, counting down.
GCATGTGCTGATTGGCACGCAGACCGATGCCCTTGAGCTCGTCTCCGTTCAACCGGCTGGAAAGAAAGCAATGAATGCACTTGACTGGTGGCGTGGCCTTGCAGCGACGGAGGTGGTCGCCTCATGAGTGACACCCAGAGCCGAGAACCGCGCGCGCCGCGCGGTACCCCGACCGACTTCGTGCAGCCCGCTCGGCGGGTGGCCTATGAGGTCATCGCCGCCGTACGGGAATCCGACGCGTACGCCAACCTCCTCCTGCCGACCCGGATCCAGCGCGCCGCACTCAACACCGCCGATGCCGCCCTCGCGACCGAACTCACCTACGGCACGCTCCGCATGCAGGGGCTCTACGACCGGGTTATCGCCCTCGCGGCAGGTCGCCCCGTGACCGCGATCGATCCGGCCATACTCGATGTACTGCGGCTCGGCACCCACCAGCTGCTCGCCACCCGCGTGGCCACCCATGCCGCGGTGAACGAGTCCGTGTCCCTGGCGAAGCAGGTCGGATCGCGTTCGGCCACCGGCTTCACCAATGGTGTGCTCCGCACGATCTCGCGTTCGAGCTCCGAGGAATGGCTCGAACGTGTTCTCGCTGATGCGGTGAACGACGACGACCGCCTCGCGGCCGAGCACTCACATCCGTCCTGGGTCGTGCGTGCCTTTCGCCAGTCCCTGCGCTCCGAGGGCCGTGAAAGCGAACTCGTGGACCTGCTCGCGGCCGACAACGTGCCGGCCAAGGTCAACATGGTTGCCCTGCCCGGTCTCACGTCGACGGAGGACACCGACAAGCTCGGCGAAGCAGACGCTTTCTCGCCCACCGGCTACGTTCTTGCCGGGGGAGACCCATACCACCTGATGAGCGCCGCCGGCGGTCGAGTGCGAGTGCAGGACGAGGGCTCCCAGCTCGCTGCCCTCAGCCTCAGCCGCGCTCGCGCCGTGAAGCCGGGCGAACGGTGGCTCGACCTGTGTGCCGGGCCGGGCGGCAAGGCCGCCCTGCTTGCCGCAGAGGCGCGGAGCCACGGCGCGGAACTGGTTGCCAACGAACTGGTGCCCGCCCGAGCCACGCTCGTGCGCAACGCCCTCGCCGCCATCCCCGAGACGATCACGGTGTGGGAACTCGACGGTACCCGCATCGCTGACAAGCACCCCGAAGAGTTCGACCGGATTCTGCTCGACGCCCCGTGCACCGGGCTCGGCGCCCTGCGCCGCCGTCCTGAGGCGCGGTGGCGCAAACAACCCAAGGACGTTGCCGAGCTCGCCGGACTGCAGTCCGGCCTGATCGACGCGGCCCTCGGCGCGCTCAAGCCGGGCGGAATTCTTGCCTATGTCACGTGCTCACCACACACCGCAGAGACGCGCGGCATCGTCGCTACCGCGCTGAAGAAGTGGGCGGGCAAGGTGAGCGCCCTGGATACCGCAGCGGTCGTGCAGTCACTGAGCAACACCGAACTCGACCTGGCCGGGGATCCGTCCAGCGTGCAGCTCTGGCCGCACCGCCACGGAACCGATGCCATGTTCATCACGCTTTTGGAGCGCAACCTCGAGTAGATCGCGGCGCGCGATGGCCAGCGGGACAAGGCCTGTGCACTATTCCCGGTTTGCTTCGCACCAAATCCGGCCGAAGAACTTGCTCTTCGGCCGCGTCGGCATCAGTGTAAGAAGATGACTACGGAACCCACCAGTTCGAACCAGACCGAACCACACAGCCACTCCTCCGTGCACGAGCCCGAGGTCGACCAGGCGGAAGACCCGACGACATTTTGGGAGCGCCGTTACATCGAACGCGGCGGCGACAAGGGGCAGATGTGGAGCGGACACGCAAACGCCGCCCTCGAACGTGAAGCGGCCGGATTGGAGCCGGGCACGGCACTCGACTTGGGCAGCGGGGAAGGCGGCGACGCCCTGTGGCTGGCCCACGGCGGCTGGCAGGTCACGGCGGTCGACATCTCCACCACAGCGCTGTCACGCGGGGAGGGTCGAGCCGAGTCGGCCGGCCTGGCCGATCGCATTCGCTGGGTGCAGGCAGACCTCGCTGTGTGGCAGCCCGAGTCGACCTTCGACCTCGTGTCGGCTCAATTCCTCCAGTCTCCGGTCGAGTTGCCGCGCGAGCAGATTCTGCGCCGGGCTGCCTCCGCCGTCGCGCCGGGTGGTCAGCTGCTCATCGTCGGACATGCGGCCTTCCCGAAGTGGTCCACCCACCGTGCTCAGCCCGAGGACACCCCCAGCCCCGAGCATGTTCTGGCGTCGCTCGCGCTATCGGCGGACGAGTGGACGGTGATCACGAAGGAACTGTTCGAACGCGAGGCCACCGGTCCCGATGGCACGACGGACACGCTCACCGACAGCATCCTGAGGGTTCGCCGAAATCGACCCGCCTAGGAGCGGTGTGATCAATCCAGAGCCGGCGCCGTCGAGCGGCTCACCGGGCATTCGTGGTGCGGGTGGCACCGCGAATGCCCGGTCGCTAATCCGTGACCCGGCTCAAGGGCCGGTACACCGCCAGCGCGTGGATGATCCAAATGTCGATTGCGATGATCGTGATCGCCCAGAACGGGGCCCAGGGTATGAACATGAAGTTCACGATCGCCGAGATGGACACGAGGATGATCCCGGTGACGCGGGCCCAGGTCTGACCGACCATCACCGCGAAGCCGGCAAGGAGAACGAGAATGCCGAGCGAGAGGTGCACCCAGCCCCACGTCGTCCCGCTGATGTCGTAGTAGTCGGCAACCGGCCGGAAGAAGTTGCCGTTGAATATGCCGGCCAGACCCTCGAGAGCCCAAAAAAAGCCGCCGATGATCATGAGAGTTCCGGCGAACAGCGCTCCGCCTACACCTCGCATGGTGTCTGTCTGTGTCATCTGCGTTGTCGTCATCTCACCACTCCTTGCTTCTCACGCCCTCGGGCCGAATCCGGGTGTGGCTCAGCCGGGCAGTGACGCATAGTACTACCACATCGTTTCTGCTGCTACCCCTCGTCCGCACGAAACTCGACCGTGACCGGGACTTGTGCCGGCGCTGAGCACACTGATGAAGCATGGATGACCTGAAGGTTTTCACCCGTAGCGAAACTGAGGCGCCGAGAGCGTGGTTGCTGGGTGGGGCATTGTTCCTCGGATCGGCTCACCGGAGCTACGCACATCGCCGCGACCTAGGGCGGTGCTTCCAGCACGTTGTGGGCGGTACGGACTCGGCGCTAAGGTGGGACCATCAACGGCGAACGGGGGGATCCGTGATGACGCGCTTGACCAGGTCTGCCGCACGTCGCAGCTCAGCCTGGGCTGCCGGAGCGCTGCTGTGCGTGGCAGGACTTGCGCTGACCGGATGCGTGGCCGACGAGCCCGTGACGCAGATTCGCGCTTTCCTGGCCACCGAGCGGGACTCGGGTGACTCGCTCCCGGACAGCGCAGCGACGGACGGCCTCGACATGGAATCCAGCCGCCTCGTGGGTGCAGTAGACGGAGTCGAGTATTTCGTCGCCGCCTATCACACCACCGGCGCATGCATCGTCATGGTGACCGGTTCCGGCATGGTTGGCTCGTCCTGCGGCGACAACCCGAACACTCTGGCGGGCGGAACTTCGCTCACGGGGCATGCCATGGTCTACCAATCCACCGACGAGATCCCGAAGGGCTGGGAGAAGGTCGGCGACTTCCTCATCGTGAACCCGGCCGCCACCTAGCTCCCGTAACGAATAGGGCACGCGTGCCTGTCGCATCCGCTCGTCTAGGCTTTCAGCATGCCCATACGCATCAATCCGAGCATCCTGGCCGCCGACTTCGCCAATTTCGAACATGAGCTCGGGCGGATTCGCACCGCTGATCTCGTGCACGTCGACATCATGGACAACCACTTCGTGCCCAACCTCACCTTCGGGCTCGCCATGGTGGACCGGCTGCAGCAGGTGTCGCCGCTGCCCCTCGATATTCACCTGATGATCGATGACCCCGACCGGTGGGCCCCCGGCTATGCCGAGGTCGGCGCATACTCGGTTACCTTTCACGCGGAGGCGGCCACGGATGCCGTGGCGCTCGCCCGCAGGCTGCGTTCGATCGGCGCGCGCGCGGGCCTTGCCCTGAATCCCGGTACCCCGGTGAAGCAGTATCTCGACCTGCTTCCGGAATTCGATCAGGTGCTCGTGATGACCGTTGAGCCCGGATTTGGGGGCCAGAGCTTCATGGCATCGACGATGCCCAAGCTCGAAGCCCTGTCCGCCGCAGTGAAATCGAGCGGGCTCGACGTGTGGCTGCAGGTCGACGGTGGCATCACCGCGCAGACCATTGAGATCGCCGCCGCCGCTGGAGCTGACACCTTCGTGGCCGGGTCGAGCGTCTTCGGCGCCGACGATCCGACCGAACAGATCGCACTCCTGCGCGCCGCCGCGGCCCGCCACGACCACGGGCACGAGTAACCTAGAACAGTGAAGACTTTTGATGACCTTTTTGCTGAGCTGAGCGACAAGGCCCTGACCCGCCCGGAAGGGTCCGGTACCGTGCGCGAGCTCGATGCCGGCGTGCACGCCATCGGCAAGAAAATTGTCGAAGAGGCCGCCGAGGTTTGGATGGCCGCCGAATTCCAGAGTGACGAAGAAACGGCGGCTGAGATCTCCCAGCTCCTGTACCACCTTCAGGTGCTCCTGATCGCGAAGGGCCTGACCCCGGCCGACGTCTACCGACATCTCTGATCCGATTCCTCCCGGTGAGCCGCCCGTTCACCGCCCAGTAACCGTATCCGTCGCCAGACCACCAGAGAGTGTCCCCATGCTGAGAATTGCCGTGCCCAATAAGGCTCATTGTCCGAAACCGCCGCCCAGATGCTGTCCGAGGCCGGCTACCGGGGTCGCCGTGACCCGCGCGACCTCGTGGCCGCCGACCCGAACAACGGCGTCGAGTTCTTCTACCTGCGTCCCCGTGACATCGCCACGTACGTGGGCTCCGGAGCCCTCGACGTGGGCATCACCGGACGTGACCTGCTCCTCGATTCCGGTTCGAGTGCCCTCGAAATCGCAAGCCTCGACTTCGGAGACTCCACGTTCCGCTTCGCCGGGCCGGCCGGTCGTTTCCGTGACCTGTCCGACCTCACCGGACTCCGTGTCGCCACGAGCTACCCGGGACTCGTCGAGACTTTCCTCGCCGGCTACGACGTGAAGGTCACCCTCGTGCCCCTCGACGGAGCCGTCGAATCCGCCGTGCAGCTCGGCGTAGCGGATGCCGTAGCGGATGTCGTGTCCACCGGCACCACGCTGAAGAAGGCCGGCCTCGAGATCTTCGGACCGGTCATCCTGCAGTCAACGGCTGTGCTGATCAGCTCTGAGAACGACAAGCCTGGTATCGCGACGCTCTTGCGCCGCCTGCAGGGCGTACTCGTGGCCCGGCAGTACGTGCTGCTCGACTACGACATCCCGTCGGCGCTGCTCGACGCCGCCTGCGCGATGGCACCGGGCATCGAGTCGCCGACGGTCTCGTCACTGCACGACCCGGAGTGGGTCGCGGTTCGGGTGATGATCGCTCGTCTCGACATGAACAACGTGATGGATTCGCTCTATGCCCTGGGGGCACGCGCTATCCTCGTCACCACCATTCACAACGCCCGCTTGTAACCCGGAGGAGTCAGCATGAGCCTCTCCGTTCGTGTCATCCCGTGCCTCGACGTGGCCAACGGCCGCGTCGTCAAGGGTGTCAACTTCAAGAACCTGCGCGACGCGGGTGACCCGGTCGAACTCGCCCGACTGTACTACGAGCAGGGCGCCGACGAGCTGTGCTTTCTGGACGTGACAGCAACCGTCGACAACCGCGCCACGACCTACGATGTGGTGCGGGCCACGGCCGAGCAGGTCTTCATCCCACTCACGGTCGGCGGGGGCATCCGTGGCGTCGAAGACGTGTCCCGGCTGCAGGCAAGCGGAGCAGACAAAGTGAGCATCAACAGCGCCGCCATCGCGCGCCCGGAGCTCATTGCCGAGATCGCCGATCGATTCGGCGCCCAGGTCATCGTGCTCTCACTCGATGTCAAGCGCAGCAATCGCACCGAGTCGGGTTTCATCGTGACCACGCACGGAGGACGCACCGAAACCGATATCGACGCCGTCGCCTGGGCCCGTGAGGCCATCGAGCTTGGCGCGGGGGAGTTGCTGATCAATTCCATCGACGCCGACGGCACGAAGCAGGGCTTCGACATTGACCTGATTTCCCTGATGCGTTCGAACAGCCGCGTTCCGGTGATCGCCTCCGGCGGTGCGGGCCGGGTCGAAGACTTCCCTCCTGCGGTGCGCGCGGGAGCCGACGCGGTGCTGGCTGCATCCGTTTTCCACGACGAGATACTCACGATAGGCGACGTCAAGCGCGAGCTGGCGAGTGCCGGAATGCTGGTGCGATCATGACCGAGGAACCCCGATTCGACGCCGCGGTGTACAACTCCGAGGGCCTGCTCCCCGCTGTGATCCAGCAGTGGGACACCGGCGAGGTACTCATGCTCGCCTGGATGAACAAAGAGGCCCTGCGGCGCACCCTCACCGAGGGGCGCGTCACCTTCTGGTCCCGCAGCCGTCAGGAGTACTGGCGCAAGGGCGATACGTCCGGCCACGCGCAGTACGTGCGCTCAGCGGCGCTGGACTGCGACAATGACACGCTCCTGGTGAAGGTCGATCAGGTCGGAGTCGCCTGCCACACGGGAACCCGTACGTGCTTCGACGGACGCGAACTTGACGTCGTGACCATGGAGAGGTCCGAGGGATGAGCGGACAGCGTCCCACGGCCGGATCCACCTCCCCCGAGCAGTTCGGCGCTTTGATCGGCGCACACCGGGTGATCCCGGTCATCCGTGAGCTGTTCGCGGACGGTGAGACGCCCGTGGGCATCTACCGCAAACTCGCAGCGGGCCAGCCCGGCAGCTTCCTGCTGGAATCGGCCGAGCAGGGCGGGATCTGGTCGCGGTTCTCCTTTGTCGGTGTGTCGTCTTTCGGAGTGCTGACCCAGGAGGGCGACGACACCCGATGGATCGACTACGGCGTATCGGCGGAGCGCGCACTTGGCGCGGCCCTGAATCTTCAGCCCCTCGCCGCGCTGGACTTCCTGTTCGAACGCTGGCAGACGCCGCGCTTGCCCGAACACCCGCCGCTTACCGGCGGTCTTGTCGGATTCATCGGGTGGGAAGCAATCCGCCAGATCGAGAATCTGCCGCATCAGCCGCCGGCCGATTACGATGTTCCCGGTCAATCGTTCAGCTTCGTCGCCGACCTCGTCGTGCTCGATCACAAGTACGGCACCGTTCAACTCATCGCGAACGTCCTCAATGACGGCACGGATTCTCCCGACGAGCTCTGGGCTGCGGCGCACACCCGACTTGACGCCCTGCAAACTCGTCTGGCAGCACCGAGCGAAGCCTGGCTCGCCGAGGTCGACCTCACGACGCCGTCTTATGCGACGACCCGCACCACCCGCGATGACTTTCTGGCCTCCGTGGGCACGGCTAAGGAACACATCGTGGCCGGTGACGTCTTCCAGGTTGTCATTTCCCAGCGTTTCGATCAGGAGTGCACCGCCGACCCGATCGACGTGTACCGGGTGTTGCGCAGCCTGAACCCGAGTCCGTACATGTACTTGCTCAGCCTTGAGTCCTCGACCGGTGAACCGTACTCGATCGTGGGCTCCTCGCCGGAGGCCCTTGTCAAGGTGCAAAACGGCCGCGTCTTCACCCACCCCATCGCGGGGTCGAAGCCGCGAGGGACAACGCCGGAGGCCGACGCCGACTTCGCGGCCGAGCTGGCAGCGGATGCGAAGGAGGGCGCCGAGCACTTGATGTTGGTCGACCTCGCGCGCAACGACCTCTTGAAGGTGTGCCGTGCCGGGTCCGTCGAGGTGACCGAATTCAAGCGCATCGAACGGTTCAGCCACATCATGCACCTCGTGTCGTCGGTTGAAGGCGATCTGCTCCCGGATAAGACCGCAATCGATGTCTTCAAGGCGGCCTTCCCCGCCGGGACGCTCTCCGGCGCGCCGAAGCCGCGTGCCCTGCAGATCATCGATGCCCTGGAGCCTGCTCAGCGTGGCGTCTATGGGGGAGTTGTCGGTTACTTCGGCTTCGCTGGGGACGCCGACCTCGCCATCGCCATCCGCACCGCGACCATCAAGGACGGCGTCGCGCACGTCCAGGCCGGGGGAGGGCTTGTGCTGGATTCGGATCCCGCATCCGAGTACCAGGAATCCCAGAACAAGGCGGCGGCGCCGCTGCGTGCAGTGGCCGTGGCAAACGCCATGAAGCGGGTGTTCTAGCCCGTGTCGTCCACAACCTCCGGCAGCCGGATGTCCCCACGCCGAGTCAAACTGACATTGATCCTCGCGGTTCTCGGGGCGAGCATGCTCGCACTCCTGGCCTGGACCCAGGTGTGGGTGAACGCCACCGTCAGCACATCCGGCACCGATTCGCTTGCCCTGGCAGTCGACGGGTCGGAGGCCTCTCCGGCGATCACCGCCCTGGCCCTGGCGGGATTCGCCCTCGCCGGTGCTCTCACCATCGCCGGTCGGATTATTCGCCTCGTTTTGGGGGCGCTGGAGATCCTCATCGGGGTGTCCGTCTTCCTTGCCACGTACCAGGTCATCAACGCCCCCGCCCTGGCCAGTTCCTCCGCCGTGACCAAGGCCACGGGCATTGCCGGTACCGAGTCGATTCTCGCGGTCGTTGCCGACGCATCCGCCACCCCGTGGCCCTATCTGGCCCTCGTCGCGTCGTTTCTCATGCTGCTCGCCGGTGTCGGCATCATCATCACGGCCGGGCGATGGCCCGGCCCGACAAGCCGCTACCAGACCACTCGGCTGGCGCCGGCCGGCGGCGAAATGGGTAACCGTGACCACGCTCCGGACCCGGTCGTCGATTGGGACGATCTCAGCCGCGGCGAGGACCCCACCGCAGGCAATAAGCGCGGCCGCCCGCTAGAGTAGATATGTTCGTCACCGCACAAAGGAGATTCATGAGCATCGACGTGTCAGACCCCGGCCACGGCCACTCACCGGCGGCGTGGACCGCAGTGATCATCATGCTTGTCGCCTTCATCGTTGGTACAACCGCGTTCTTCTTCGCGATGGCATGGCTCGTCTGGGCCTCGCTTGGGTTGCTCATTGTTGGAGTCATTGTCGGCTGGGTCATGGCCAAGGCCGGCTACGGTGTGGGAGACATGACCGCAGCTCCCCACGGTCACTAGCCGAGTGCTCTCCGAGCTTATGGCAGGCGCCGTTTCCGACGCCGAACAACGCCGTCTCAGTCGTCCATTCGCCGCGGTCGAAGCGGATGCTCTGGCCCGTCCCGCTTCCCTCGATGCGCTCTCGGCGCTGGCGCCGGCCGATCGTGTCAAGATCATCGCCGAAATCAAGCGTGCCAGCCCGTCCCGCGGGGCGCTGGCCGACATTGTCGACCCCGCCGCGCTGGCGGCCTCCTATGAAGCCGGCGGAGCCAGCGCTATCAGCGTGCTCACCGAAGGCCGACGTTTTCTGGGCACCCTTGCCGACCTCGAACAGGTACGGGCGGCGGCGACAATTCCGGTGCTGCGTAAAGACTTCATTGGTACCGATTACCAGGTGCTGGAGGCGCGAGCCGCCGGCGCCGATATGGTTCTGCTGATCGTGGCCGCACTCGATCAGAAGACCCTGCTCTCGCTGCAGGAACTGATCCGCGCCCTCGGTATGACCGCACTGGTCGAAACGCACAGCGCAGACGAGGTCGGTCGCGCCCTGGATATCGGCGCGAGCCTGGTGGGCGTGAATGCGCGCAACCTGTCCGACTTCACCCTTGACCAGAATCTCTTCGGGGCTCTGGCCGACCGCATCCCCTCCGGCGTCGTGCGCGTCGCCGAGTCCGCGGTCAAAACAGCAACCGACGTGGCGCACTACCGCGCCGCGGGTGCCGACGTTGTTCTTGTCGGCGAAGCGCTCGTCACGAGCGACCCCATCCGCACCCTCTCTGAGTTTTTGGCGGTTTAAATGTCTTTGAGTACGCAGAACGGCCCGTATTTCGGTGAATTCGGAGGACGATTCGTTCCCGAATCACTCGTGGCGGCCCTCGACGAGCTGACCGCTGAGTACGAGGTCGCCAAGAAGGATCCGGCGTTCGCCGCCGAGCTGATGGAGCTGCATCGCAGCTACACCGGACGGCCGTCCGTGATCACCGAGGTGCCTCGCTTCGCCCGGCACGCCGGGGGTGCGCGCATCATTCTGAAGCGGGAAGACCTCAACCACACCGGTTCGCACAAGATCAACAATGCCCTCGGGCAGGCGCTCCTGACCAAGCGCATTGGCAAGAACCGCGTCATTGCCGAAACCGGTGCCGGTCAGCACGGTGTGGCCACCGCGACAGTTGCCGCCCTCTTCGGGCTCGAGTGCGTCGTGTACATGGGCGAGGTCGACACGGAACGCCAGGCCCTGAACGTGGCCCGCATGCGTTTGCTCGGTGCCGAGGTCGTGCCGGTCAAGACCGGCTCCCGCACGCTCAAAGACGCGATCAATGACGCCATGCGCGACTGGGTCACCAACGTGGAAGACACCAACTACATCTTCGGTACCGTCGCGGGCCCGCACCCGTTCCCCACTATGGTGCGGGACTTCCAGAAGATCATCGGTGAAGAGGCGCGCCAGCAGGTCCTCGATCTCACGGGTAAGCTCCCCGATGCCGTCACGGCGTGCGTGGGCGGCGGCTCGAACGCCATGGGTATCTTCCACGCCTTCCTCGACGACCCGGACGTGGCACTGTACGGCTATGAAGCTGCCGGTGACGGCGCGGAGACGCCGCGTCATGCGGCCACCATCACCAAGGGACGTCCGGGTGTGCTGCACGGCGCCCGGAGTTTTCTGCTCCAGGACGATGACGGCCAGACCGTGGAGTCGTATTCCATCTCAGCAGGCCTCGACTACCCGGGCGTCGGTCCGGAACATGCCTGGCTCTCCACCATAGGGCGGGCCAGCTACCTCCCGATCACGGATGACGAAGCCATGCAGGCCCTGCGCCTGCTCAGCCAAACCGAGGGAATCATCCCGGCCATCGAGTCCGCGCACGCCCTCGCCGGCACGCTCGCGCTCGGGCGCGAACTGGGCCCGGACGCAACCATTCTCGTCAATCTCAGCGGCCGCGGGGACAAAGACATGCAGACTGCCGCCCAATACTTTCAGCTATTCGACGAAGGAGCGGTGCAATCATGAGCAACGCGTCCAGCCCCGCCGCGAACAGCATCACGAGCGCCGTCGAGAAGACGATTGCCCTCCGCCGTGAAGCGGGAAGCGGCGCCTTGATCGGCTACCTGCCCGTCGGATTTCCGACCCTGAGCGAAAGCATCGACGCTGCGGTGGCCCTCGCGGCCAACGGCGTCGACATCATCGAACTTGGTCTTCCTTACTCTGACCCCGTCATGGACGGTCCTGTCATTCAGGCTGCGACCCAGCGTGCCCTTGCCGGCGGCTTCCGGCTGCGTAACGGGTTTGAAGCCGTCGCGGCCATCACTGCGCAGGTGACGGCCCCTGTGCTCGTGATGACCTACTGGAACCCTGTTGTGCAGTACGGAGTCGATCGCTTCGCCGACGACTTGATCGCCGCCGGTGGCGCCGGACTCATCACGCCCGACCTCATCCCCGATGAGGCTGACAGCTGGATGGCCGCGAGTGAGAGCACGGGACTGGATCGCGTCTTTCTCGCGGCCCCCTCGTCCTCCGATGCACGACTCGTGCAGGCCATCGAAGCGAGCCGTGGTTTCGTCTACGCTGTGTCGACAATGGGTACGACCGGCGCCCGCGCCGGTGTGGACTCTGCCGCGCAGATTCTCATCGAGCGGCTGCGTGCTGCTGGATCCACGAGCGCCTGCGTGGGCCTGGGGATCTCCACCCCTGAACACGTTCGCGAGATCCTCGCGTATGCCGATGGTGCCATCGTGGGTTCCGCACTCGTTAAAGCTCTCGCGGACGGTGGCGTCGCCGCCGTAGGGGCACTCGCCCTTGCCCTTTCCGAGGGCGCACAAAACATCCGCTCGATCTAAGATAAGTTGACGCAGAGCAGCCTCTGCTCCTCTATCGACGCACCTTCTGGAAGGTAATACTGAGTTGTCTATGCCTATGAGCATCCCAAGTCCCGAGTGGAGTTTCTTCGATCTGGGACCGCTCCGCATCCACGCATACGCCCTCTGCATCCTCGCTGGAATCATTCTTGCCACGGCGATCACCTCGCGCCGTCTCACCAAGCGCGGAGGTGAGCCGGGCGTCGTTCTCGACATCATCCTGTGGGCCGTTCCACTCGGCATCGTGGGAGCCCGCGTCTACCACGTGCTCACTCACCCCGGGGACTACTTCTACGACGGTGCCAACCCGTGGGAGGTATTCGCGATTTGGAACGGCGGCAACGCCATCTTCGGATCGCTGATCGGTGGCGCCGTGGGCGCCTGGATCGGTTGCCGGCTGTCGGGAGTTCGCTTCTGGTCATTCGCCGACGCGCTAGCGCCCGCGATGCTCATCGCGCAGGCGACGGGCCGCCTCGGAAACTGGTTCAATCACGAACTGTTCGGCCTGCCGACAACGCTGCCGTGGGGGCTTGAGATCGACGCCACCAACCCCGCCTACCCGGTGGGGCTCCCCGTTGGCACGCTCTTCCACCCCACATTCCTGTACGAAATGATCTGGAACGTCATCGGTGTGATCGTGATCATTCTGATCGAACGCCGCATCAACCTCCGCTGGGGCAAGGCATTCGCCATCTACCTCATCTGGTACGGCGTCGGCCGCAGCTTCTTCGAGGCCATCCGCGTGGACCCGAGCGAATACCTCTTCGGAATTCGTACGAACATTTGGGCAGCCTATGCCGCAATCCTCCTCGGGATCATCATCTTCCTCGTGCAGCGACGCGCCCATCCCGGACTCGAACTGAGCGTCTACGTTCCTGGTCGGGAATGGAAAGCTCCTCACGCTGAGGTAGAATCACAGGACAATGATTCGGACCTCGAGGATCACGGCGCTGAAGCCGACGGGACCGATGCTCTGAACGCGCCCACAGCCACAAGCACCCGCGGGTAGCGCCTCTTTACCACGTAACCCAGCCAGGCAACCGCCTCAGACGGTACACGGTATGTTCCCGGACCGGGTTACCGTGTCTTTTCCCTCCAGCGGGCCAGCGTCGTCCCTCCCTGCAAGTCATTTCGTGAGGACGGTCTCAATGACGCAGAAAGCTCTCTCTTCCAAGTTCAGCATGGTGCCCGAAAAGCAGGGTCTGTACGACCCTGCTGCGGAACACGATGCGTGCGGTTTGGCCATGGTCGCGACTCTTCGCGGTACCGCCGGCCATGACATCATCACGTTGGCGCTCGATGCGCTTCGTAACCTCGAACACCGAGGCGCCGTCGGGTCCGATGCCGGTACGGGCGACGGTGCGGGCATCATCACGCAGATTCCCGACGCTTTTCTGCGCGCCGTCACGGACTTTGACCTGCCGCCCGCCGGGCAGTATGCGGTTGGAAATGTCTTTCTGCCGACCGACCCGACGGCGCGCACAAGCATTAAGCGGGCGCTGAACCTCAAGGCCGGGGAGGAGAACCTCGAGGTCATCGGATGGCGTGAAGTTCCCGTCCGCCCGGATGAACTCGGTAATCTGGCGCGCGTGGCCATGCCGGCTATCCAGCAGCTGTTCGTGAAGAGCTCCCTGATGACTGAGCTGGGAGAGAATTTCGGCGGCATTGCACTGGACCGCCAGACCTTCCGGCTGCGGAAACGTGCCGAGCGCGAATTGGACCTCTATTTTCCGTCGTTGTCGTGCCGCACTCTCGTCTACAAGGGCATGGTCACGTCTCTGCAGCTTGAGCCGTTCTACCCCGATCTCTCCGACGAGCGCTTCACGTCGACCCTGGCGCTCGTTCACTCGCGCTACTCCACCAACACGTTCCCGTCCTGGCCGCTCGCTCAGCCGTTCCGGATGATCGCGCACAACGGCGAGATCAACACGGTGCAGGGCAACCGAAACTGGATGAGCGCACGCCAGTCGCAGCTCGAATCCCTGGAACTCGGTGACCTCGCGCCCCTGCTGCCGATCGTCACTCCCGGGGCGAGCGACTCCGCCTCCTTCGACGAGGTCGTGGAGCTGCTCAGCCTCTCCGGACGATCGCTCCCGCACGCGGTCATGATGATGATGCCGGAGGCTTGGGAAAATCAGCCGGAGCTCAACCCCGAGCGTCGGGACTTCTACGAGTACCACTCCATGATGATGGAACCGTGGGACGGCCCCGCCGCCATCGTCTTCACGGACGGGGCCCTCGTTGGTGCGACTCTTGACAGAAACGGTCTCCGCCCCGGCCGCTACCTCATCACCGATGACGGCCTCGTTGTGCTGGCCAGCGAGATCGGTGTTCTCGACATCGATCCCGCACGTGTGGTGCGTAAGGGACGCCTGCGTCCCGGCAAGATGTTCCTCGTCGACACTGTCGCCGGGCGCCTCATCGAAGACGACGAGATTAAGGACGAACTGTCCGCGAGCAAGCCCTGGGGCGAATGGCTCGACGCCGGCCGCATCAACCTCAAGGACCTGCCAGAGCGAGAGCACATCGTGCACCCGCCGGCGTCCGTCGTGCGGCGTCAGCGCACCTTCGGGTACACCGAGGAGGAAGTGCGCATCCTGCTCGCGCCCATGGCACGGACGGGCGCAGAACCTCTCGGAGCGATGGGATCGGACACTCCGATCGCCGTGCTGAGCGACCGTCCGCGCCTCATGTTCGACTATTTTGCGCAGCAGTTCGCGCAGGTCACGAACCCGCCCCTCGACTCGATCCGGGAAGAGGTCGTCACCTCGCTGAAGCTCGGGCTCGGCCCGGAGCGCAATCTTCTGCTCGCCGGCCCCGAACACGCCCGTCAGGTCGTTCTTGATTTTCCGGTGATCGACAACGACGAGCTGGCCAAGATCCAGCACATTGATCCCGCCGTCGGCAGCCGCACGACCACCACCATTCGCGGCCTGTACCGCTTCGAGGAGGGCCCCGACGCCCTCGCAAACCGCCTGGACGCCCTGTGCCTGGAAGTGGATGCTGCCATCGAAGATGGCGCGCTGTTCATCGTGCTCTCAGATCGCGACTCCAACAAGGACCTCGCGCCCATCCCGTCGCTGCTGATGATCGCGGCCGTGCACCATCACCTGATCCGCACGGAAAACCGCATGAAGGTTGGCATCGTCGTTGAGGCGGGGGACGTTCGCGAGGTGCATCACGTGGCGACGCTCATCGGGTACGGAGCATCCGCTGTGAACCCGTACCTCGCGATGGAAACGTGTGAGAACCTCGTGCGCAGCGGCATGATCACCAACGTCACGCCGGAAAAGGCCGTGAGTAACGTCATCAAGGCGCTCGGCAAGGGCGTTCTGAAGATTATGTCCAAGATGGGCATCTCCACCGTGTCCTCGTACGCCGGCGCACAGGCCTTTGAGGCGGTCGGGCTCGGCCAGGCATTCGTCGACCAGTACTTCACCGGCACGACGAGCAAGCTCGGCGGTGTGGGCATCGATGTGATCGCTGCCGAGAACCTGCAGCGCCATTCTGTGGCATATCCGATGGATGCCGCTGTCACCGCGCACGAACGCCTCCTGACCGGCGGCGAGTACCAGTGGCGCCGCGACGGAGCCCCCCATCTCTTCAACCCGGAGACGATCTTCCGTCTGCAGCACTCCACCCGCACACGGCGCTACGACATCTTCCGCGAGTACACCAAGCTCGTCGACGATCAGTCCGAATCGCTGATGACACTGCGTGGCATGTTCACGTTCAACACGGGCTCGCGTCGTCCCGTGCCGCTCGACGAGGTTGAGTCGGTCGCGTCCATCGTGAAGCGCTTCTCCACCGGCGCCATGAGCTACGGTTCGATCTCCCAGGAAGCGCACGAGACGCTGGCGATCGCCATGAACAAGCTCGGTGGGCGCTCCAACACTGGAGAGGGTGGCGAAGACCTTGATCGCCTGCTCGATCCGGAACGCCGCAGCGCCGTGAAGCAGGTCGCGTCCGGGCGCTTCGGCGTCACGAGCATGTACCTGACGCACGCCGACGACATCCAGATCAAGCTTGCGCAGGGTGCGAAGCCCGGCGAGGGCGGGCAGCTGCCCCCGACCAAGGTGTACCCCTGGATCGCGCGCACCCGAAATGCGACCGCGGGAGTGGGGCTCATTTCACCGCCCCCGCACCACGATATCTATTCGATCGAAGATCTCAAGCAGCTCATCTTCGACCTCAAACGCGCGAACCCCAAGGCCCGTATCCATACCAAGCTGGTGAGCCAGTCCGGTATCGGCGCGGTCGCTGCCGGAGTCGCGAAGGCCCTGTCCGACGTGAT
The DNA here is from genome assembly GCF_000738085.1 of Cryobacterium sp. MLB-32. GTDB lineage: Bacteria > Actinomycetota > Actinomycetes > Actinomycetales > Microbacteriaceae > Cryobacterium. The sequence continues at coordinate 4,615 of NZ_JPRS01000015.1, read as the reverse complement.
CCTGATCAGCGGACACGATGGGGGCACCGGCGCGAGTCCGCTCAACTCTCTCAAGCACGCCGGGACCCCGTGGGAGCTCGGCCTCGCCGAGACCCAGCAGACGCTGATGCTCAACGGAATGCGCAGCCGAGTCGTCGTGCAGGTTGACGGTCAGCTCAAAACCGGCCGGGATGTCATCATCGGTGCGCTTCTGGGAGCAGAGGAGTTCGGTTTCGCATCCGCTCCGCTGGTCGTCGAAGGCTGCATCATGATGCGGGTCTGTCACCTGGACACCTGCCCGGTGGGCGTGGCGACGCAGAATCCGGAATTGCGCAAGCGCTTCACGGGCAAGGCCGAGCACGTCATCAACTTCTTCGAATTCATTGCGCAAGAGGTGCGCGAGTACCTCGCGGAATTCGGCTACCGCAGCCTCGACGAGGTCATCGGACACCGCGAACTGCTCGACGTCAACCGGGCGATGAAGCATTGGAAGGCCTCCGGTCTCGACCTGGCTCCGATCCTGGTGGGCCCGGACTTCTCCGAGTCTGAGCCGCGGCAGCATCAGCGCGGCCAGGAACACGAACTCGACCTGCACTTCGACAACGAACTCATCCGCCGGAGCGCGAGCGTGCTTGAGCACGGCGGAAAGGTGACCATCGAGCTTCCGATCCGCAACACGGAGCGCGCGGTGGGAACCATGCTCGGCCACGAGGTCACGCTGCGGCACGGTCAGAACGGTTTGCCGAACGGATCGATCGAGGTGACACTGCGTGGTTCCGCCGGGCAGTCTTTCGGGGCGTTCCTGCCCAGCGGCATCACGCTCAGGCTCGAAGGCGACTCCAACGACTACGTCGGAAAGGGACTCTCCGGCGGCCAGATCGTTGTGCTCCCCGATCGAAACAGTGTCTTCCCCGCCGAAGAGAACGTCATCGCCGGAAACGTCATCGGCTACGGCGCCACACAGGGCAGCATGTTCATCCGCGGAATGGTCGGCGAACGTTTCCTGGTGCGCAACTCGGGTGCGACCGCCGTGGTCGAGGGTGTGGGAGACCACGCCCTGGAGTACATGACCGGCGGCCTTGCCGTGATCCTCGGCAGCACGGGTCGAAACCTTGGGGCGGGCATGTCCGGTGGCACCGCGTACGTGTACGGCCTGAACCGGGAGCAGGTTAATCTGTCCTCGCTCGAATCGGGCGAGCTCACCCTGTCTCCGTTGGGAGGTGCCGACCGCGAGATCGTCCGTGATCTGCTGGCTCAGCACTACGCCCAGACGCAGTCGGCCCTGGCCGAGCGGATGCTTGCCAACCTGGAAGAAACAATGAACACTTTTGTCAAGGTGCTGCCGCGTGACTACGCGGCCGTGCTGGCAACCCGGCAATCGGCCGTCGACGAGGGGCTCGACCCCGACGGCGACGTTGTCTGGAACCGTATTTTGGAGGTAACCAATGGCTGATCCGAAGGGATTTCTGAAGACGACCGAACGCGAGCTTCCGGCCCGTCGGCCCGTTGCGCTGCGCTTGATGGACTGGAAAGAGGTCTACGAACAGGGTGATGCGGCCGTGCTCAAGCGTCAGGCCGGCCGCTGCATGGACTGCGGAGTGCCGTTCTGCACCCAGGGATGCCCTCTCGGCAATATCATCCCGGAGTGGAACGATCTGGTCTGGCGCGACGAGGGACGTCAGGCGATCGAACGTCTGCACGCCACGAACAACTTCCCCGAGTTCACCGGCCGTTTGTGCCCGGCACCGTGCGAGTCCTCGTGTGTGCTGTCCATCAACCAGCCTGCCGTCACGATCAAGCAGGTCGAAGTCTCTATCATCGACCAGGCCTTTGCCAAGGGCTGGGTGCAGCCTCAGCCCCCCGGCCGACTCACCGGCAAGACCGTTGCCGTGGTCGGTTCCGGGCCGGCCGGTCTCGCCGCGGCGCAGCAGCTCACGCGAGCCGGGCACACCGTGGCCGTGTTCGAGCGCGATGACCGTATCGGCGGCTTGCTGCGCTATGGCATTCCGGATTTCAAAATGGAGAAGAAGCACCTTGAACTCCGACTCGGGCAGATGACGGCGGAGGGCACTCGGTTCCGTGCCGGCGTGAATATCGGCGTGGACATCACCTGGGACGACCTGCGCGCTCGGTACGACGCCGTCGTGGTCGCCACGGGAGCCATGGTGCCGCGCGATCTTCCCATCCCCGGCCGGGACCTTCCCGGTGTGCACTTCGCCATGGAGTACCTCGTGCAGCAGAACAAGGTCGGGGCCGGCGGAAGCATGGCCGACCAGATCACGGCCGAGGGCAAGCATGTCGTCGTTCTCGGCGGCGGTGACACCGGCGCAGACTGCATCGGCACAGCGCACCGCCAGCTCGCCGCATCCGTCACCAACCTCGCCATCGGTAAGCAGCCCGGCACAAGCCGCACGGACAGCCAGCCGTGGCCGCTCACGCCCACCCTGTTCGAGGTGTCGAGCGCACACGAAGAGGGCGGCACGCGCGAATATTTGGCGTCGACGGTCGAGTTTCTCGCCAACGACGTGGGCGAGGTACGGGCTATTCGCATCGCGGAGACCGAGTACATCGACGGCCGGAGGGTGCCCAAGGCGGGTACCGAACGCGAGATACCAGCGGACCTCGTGTTGCTCGCCCTCGGCTTCACCGGGCCGGAATCGGATGATCTTGGCCACCAACTGCAGCTTCCGTTCAATGACCGGGGTACTGTCGAACGTGGCGGGGATTACCAGACCAGCCGGGAGGGTGTCTTCGTGGCCGGAGACGCAGGCCGTGGGCAGTCGCTCATCGTCTGGGCAATAGCTGAGGGCCGCGCTGCGGCAGCAGCCGTCGACACGTTCCTCGAAGGCGAAACCCACCTCCCCTCACCGGTCAGGCCGACCGACACATCCTTCTCGCTCTAAAACCCTTTCATCCCGCACTTCACTACCGCTTCACAATGCGCTCACACGGCGCGGAAACCGGAGATCCACCAGCATGAGACGCGCCAAAATCGTCGCAACCCTCGGGCCGGCAGCAGCCAGCTATGAGCAGATCAGGGCGCTCATCGACGCGGGCGTTGACGTCTGTCGTATGAACCTGAGCCACGGAAACTATCAGGTACACGAAAGCGTGTATGCCAACGTGCGCAAGGCAGCCAATGACTCGGGGCGCGCCATCGCGGTGATGGTCGACCTCCAGGGACCGAAGATCCGTCTCGGCAAGTTTGAGGGCGGGCCGTATGACCTGGCCGTCGGTGACATCTTCAAGATCACCACCGAAGACGTGCTCGGCACGAAGGAACTGTCCGGAACGACGTTCAAGGGCCTTCCGAACGACGTGAGCCCCGGGGACTTCCTGCTCATCGATGATGGCAAGGTCAAGGTTCAGGTCGTCGAGTCGGATGGCGTCGTGGTCACCACCAAGGTGATCGTCGCCGGCCCGGTGTCCAACAACAAGGGCATCAACCTGCCGGGTGTCGCGGTCAACGTGCCGGCCCTGTCGGAAAAAGACGAAGCAGACCTGCGTTGGGGCCTCCGTCTCGGCACGGACCTCATCGCCCTCTCCTTCGTGCGCAGCGCAGAGGACATCGTGCGCGTTCACGAGATCATGGCAGAGGAAGGGCGCCGCGTGCCCGTCATCGCCAAGATCGAGAAGCCGCAGGCCGTCGAGAACCTTGAAGGAATCGTCGATGCGTTCGACGCCATCATGGTGGCCCGCGGAGACCTCGGTGTCGAGCTGCCGCTCGAGGCCGTTCCGATCGTGCAGAAGCAGGCCGTCGAGATCGCTCGCCGCATGGCGAAGCCGGTCATCGTCGCCACCCAGATGCTGGAATCGATGATCCTCAGTCCGGTGCCGACGCGCGCCGAGACCTCTGACGTCGCCAACGCGGTCCTTGACGGGGCCGATGCCGTGATGCTCAGCGGTGAAACGAGCGTCGGGGAATACCCCGTCGTCACGGTCCAGACCATGGCTCGCATCGTCGAATCGACTGAGGTCCACGGGCTCGAACGCATTGGCAAGCTCACCAACCGCCCCCGCACGCAGGGTGGGGCCATTACGCTCGCCGCAATCGAGGTCGCCGAGTTCGTCGAAGCGAAATTCCTCTGTATCTTCACCGAGTCCGGCGATTCGGCCCGGCGCATGTCGCGGCTGCGTTCCAAGATTCCGATGCTCGCCTTCACGCCCGACCCGGGCATCCGTCGTCGCCTGGCCCTGACCTGGGGCGTGCAAACGTACCTTGTTGACCCGGTGACACACACGGACGCCATGTTCGGCCAGGTCGACGACCTTCTGCTGGGTCAGGGGCTCGCCGAAATCGGTGACAAGGTCGTCGTCATCTCCGGTTCCCCTCCCGGAATCGTGGGTTCCACCAACGACATCCGCGTGCACCGCGTGGGAGACGCTCATAATGAGGTCGCACCGGCCTACGTGAAGAGCTAACCGCCGGTCACCGACGGCTGAACGCCCCGCCCCGTGTCGATTCGACGCGGGCGGGGCGTTTCTCGTGCGCCAGTACTCTCGTGTCCCGCGGTTCGAGGAACGCTGCTGTGCTCTCCCGCTGATCGAGGAACGCCGCTGTGCTGCCCCGCTGATCGTGGAACGCTGCTGTGCTCTCCCGCTGATCGAGGAATGCTGCTGTGCTCTCCCGCTGATC
>NZ_JPRS01000014.1 GCF_000738085.1 Cryobacterium sp. MLB-32 | reverse complement strand
GCGAGATCACCATCGAGGTCAAGTCCTCGGCCTACCTACAGCTGTGGGATCAGAAGAAGATCAGCACGCTCAACTTTTCGGGCCTCCAGGGAACGAGGTACAACCCCCGAGCCCCGGGCGACGGCTCCGACCCGTTGGGGCGGCGTCTGAACGCCATGGTCTATGTCTTCTGCGTGCAGATGGCGACCGAACACCGATTCTACGACCAGTTGGATGTGTCTCAATGGGACTTCTACGTGGTGTCACGCAGCGCCATTGCCGAGACGAAGCTTCAGAGTCTCGGCATTGAACGCGTGAAACTGCTGTCGCACGGCCCAACTGCTTGGGACGACCTGAAGGCGGCCGTCACAGCAGCAGCCGTCGACCAAGCCCGGGACGATGACGCCGTGTGGTGGGCTCCGGAGGGGGCGCCTGATCTCACGTGAAGCCGCAGCTAGTCCAGGTGCCGCAGAGTTCGCTCAAAACGTCGGGCTCAGGGGTTCGCTGAACCGGCAATAAGTAAGTTCATTCCGGCCGTGACCAGCGGCGGACCCGCGAAAACTGCCACGGTCGTCCCGGCAAGGATTCCGAAGAGCCGCCAGGCAGTATTGCGGAAACGCGCCGTGCGCACTTCTCGGTCAAGCACCGCGAAGACGACCATCGGGTTCTCTGTCGCCGGAAAGAGGGGTGCCACCGGCCATGTGGCAGGGTCGTTGATGAGCGCCCCGAGCTCGGCAAGCTGACTGGAATCGAGAATGGTCGGACGAGACAGGAGCCAGCGACGCAAACCGGTGTCTGCCACGATCTTGACCAGTTCAGGTTTCGTCTTGATGGTGAGCGTCTTGGCGCTGACCACCACAACGGTCGCCTGCACGGCGGGGAGTAGAGGCATCCGCTGCTGAAGCATCTTCGTGACACGGCTGGCCTCGCTTTCGGCGTTGCGAATGTGCGGCAGTTTGTGCCCGGACACCATGAGGGTTCGTGCGCCGACCCAGACAGCCTTGCCCCGATGATGCTTGGTGTTGAGGGTAAAAATGCCGCCCGGTCCGATGACGAGGTGGTCGATGTCCGAACCCTTGGTGCCGATGGGGAGGGCATGGAATGCCCGCCATTCCGGAGGCAGGGATGCGAGGATCTTGCCGACGGCGATCTCGCCGACCGCGCCTAGGTACCAACTGATGCTGTCGTCGGCGAGGGGGGAGAAACCGAAAATGCGTCCGAATGCGTTTCGGGTCGGCGTGGTGCTGTGGTTTCGAAGCAGCTCTTCGACGACCGCTTGGCCGGCGTGCTGCTCCCCCATCGGTGGCGATTGAATCGTCACGGATCCCCTATCTCAGTGTTGACCTGGTCTACAAGCTCAGGGTAACGGCTCTGACCCTCGTATGGGGGTGGAATCATGCACCAACCAGGCTCACTCCACCGGGACACTTCCGACAGTGATGGGCTGCAAGCCGGACTACCTCGGCAGTGCGAGTATGCCCTTGCACCGCGGATAGTGCCGGCAGCCTAAGAACGGTCCTCGTTTGCCCCTGCGCTCGACCATGAACGTGCGGCCGCACCTCGGACAGACGATCGATTCGAGGGCCTCGCCGATGGCGTTGGTGCGCACGATCCCGTGGTCACGAATCAATTCCATCAGGAACGGAGATTCCCGGTTCTTGACGGTGACCAGCAGCACGCCGCGCCGAGCTCGTGTCATGGCTACGTAGAAGAGCCTGCGTTCCTCGGCCCGGCTGAAGTCCTCGGCGGCCGGCATCGCCATGCGCAGCACCGGGTCATTCGGGATGGTGCTCGGGAAGCCCCACTTACCCGAGACCATGCCCGGAATGATGATGTAATCGGCTTCGGCACCTTTCGACGCGTGGATGGTCATGAACGTCACGTCGAGAAGATCCGAGAGGTCGCCACAGTCCGGCAGGTAGTCGATCTGATGCCGGTATCGTCCCAGCACAAACACCGTGACCTTGATGCCCACCGCCTGGGGAATCCTTCCCCTGGCGATCTGGGTGTGGAGCGCTTTCAGGCGGTGATGAATGGCCTTCTTAACGGCTTCATCGGTATCGACGGAAACGGCACCAATCGTCGGCGGGAATTCCGCAGCGGACGACACGACCCGCTTGACCAGCTGACTCGGGTTCTGCAGCACAAAATCGCTGGACACATCCGCTACCGACTGAGGAAACCGGAACGTACGCTCCAGTCGCATCACCTCGCTGGGGCCGAACAACTTCTCGAACCCGGTCATCACCGACAGGTCAGCGCCCGCGAACCGGTTGATGCTCTGCCAGTCGTCACCGACGGCGAACAGATGACGCCCCGGTTTTGCCACAAGGGCACGGGCCAGCCGGGCCCGTGCGTGGCTGGCGTCCTGGAACTCGTCCACCATCACCAGCTCATAGGGGCTCTCCCAATCACCGGCCTCGAGGTGATCTGCCGACACATTGAGCATGTCCTCGAAGTCAATACATCCTTCCGCGGCCAACTTCTCGTCCCAAGCCCGCCGAATCGGCGCGAATAGGCGCAAGAACGCTGCGTCCCTGAACCTCACCTGACCCTGCGTTTGCTCGTCGAGGCGCTCCCGCAGCTGGTCGTCGCTCAGGCGATTGCTCTTGGCGTGTGTGAGAAAAGACCGAAACGTCTGAAGCAGACGGCCGTACTCCGTGGCCGGCTGACCGGCGAGCAGTCGCTCGGAGTCCGCCTGCAAACGGATGCCGCGCTCGGTCAGCTCGTGTGCCAGATGGCTAAGCCCCTCGCCGCTCCAGAGCTCCGCCATTGTCGTCTCCAGAAGCGTCGTGCCGTGGCGGCGGTGGGTCTCTCGCTTCCACTGCATGCCCTCGAGGTAACCGACGAACTCCTCAGGCGCCTGACCGTTCTCGTCGACCGCCCAGTGTTCGTGGTACGCGTCGATCTGCGGGTAGTAGAAATCCGGATGGTACTGCCGGTGCTCTGAATCGGCGGTGTCAACCTCGTACTCGCGTTCATAGACGTACTCGACACCGTTGAAGTAGAGCCAGTCGGCGATCATCCGTTCGCCCGTGCTCCTGACCCGCTCCCCCTGCGCGGTGAGGAAGGCCGGCGCTTGAGCAACGGTGACGCGCTCGGCTTCCGGGTCGGGATAGTCCCGAGCAAGCACCGCCCGAAAGAAGTCCCAATGAATGCGAAAGGGCGGATTGGTTGCGCGGAGCACGTCCACGATTCGCCCCAACTGGGCGAGGTCTCCCCCGCCGTCCAGCCACGGCGCCAGCGTTGGCTTACGGCCGGTAGCCTTCCCAATGATCTCGAGACCGAAGGCGTGGAACGTCTTGGCGACGACCCTATTCGCGTCAAGTCCCAGGGGCGCCAAGCGTTTCTGGGTGCGCACGCCCAGCTCTTTCGCCGCCGCGTTGTTGAACGCCAGCATCAGGATCTTCTCTGGCGCGATCAAATTGCGGTGGAGGGCGTAGCCGGCCTTGGCGACCATAGTCGAGGTTTTGCCGGATCCGGCCGAGGCGACCACCAGCATCCTGTTGTCAAAGCAAACCACTGCTCGAGTTTGCTCCGGCGTCAGTGGGGACGATTCCACGTTTTCAAAGAAGGTGCGACAAGCTTCGAGCTCGTTGTCGTAGCGGCTTTCGTTCTGCGCTGCGATGAAGGTAGGCAGGTCGTCTTGCCATATCTTGATCGTCTCGCGTGCGACTGCGTCGAGGCCTGAGATGTGCTGCTGCAGATCGGCGTTCTCAAGCAGGGAACCGAAGCCGACTGCTGCCTTCCTCACGACCCAGTGCGACGAGAATTCTCTCGTCAACCAGCCCTTTGTCTTAAGACCCACCGCGACTGCGGTGACAAACGCCTCCGTGAAGAGGCGCACTTGATTCGCGGCGCGGTCAAATTCCGCGGTCAGCTCTAGAAGTCGTTTGGATTCATGTGCAGTGATCCGTACCGCAGCGAAACTCTTTGCGAGAGCGGATGCTCGGCGGTTAGGGATACCTCGTAAAAGGAACGAACCGTCGGGATGCCCCAGTTCGATGGTCGACCAGATCGCGCCTCGGGTCACGTTCAGGCCGCCGAATGTCTCCATGGCGGGCCGCACGGTTTCGCCATCGACAGTGATGTGGGCGTGGAGTTCGTCGAGAGTTAGAGTCCAATCACCGGACACGGTGAATCTCTTGCCGAGCGCCGATGGGTGCCAGCTCTTGTTCCCCCGCGTCGCGTCAATCTTTTGCTGCCCCGCTATTGTTCCCGCGTCGCTGACGTCTCGTGCCATTGTGATCCCCCGATCCTCATTTGAATCTAGCGGCTTTCGCAGGCCGGGATCAGCGAGCCGTTCGAACGATCTTAGAGTTCGCCGACGGCGCGAGCGGCGGCATCCGCCCCGACGAGCTCAAGGTGACGTTCGGCTTCAGCGGCGGCTGGCTCGGAGGGGTCGATAAGCTACGCCGTTCCCGGACATCGAGACAGTTCAGGCAAGATTCTGACGGACTACCCCCGTCCGTCCGTCGCCGTCGACACCGCAGTGCTCACCGTGAAAGACGGTGGTCGGCAAGCCGGCGAGGCTGTTCCGGCACGCGGAGGCCTGAGCTCCTCCATTCGCCGAGCCCTCGTTTCGTCACGTGGCGCGCGTCTCCGCTTGCCTCTGGGCCCGCGCGACGGCGAGGGTCAATCGACGATGGGGCGACCGGTAACGACGGCCATCTTCGCGAGAAGCGCCCGCTCGGCGAGCTGGGCGATCTTCTTCGTTGCGGGAGAAAGAAAAGCCGTTTCCCGCTGAACCAGTGCAATGGTGTCGTAGAGCGGGTCTGCGAATCGAAACGTGCGGATGTTCTTCGGAAAGTTCGCGCTGTGGGCGACGGTTCGGCTGACGATGGAGTCTCCGGCCCCTGTGGCGACAAGGTTTATGGCCGTTTCAACGTGTTCGACCTCAATCCCCACATCAATTTTCACACCCGCGATCTGCGCACGTTCGAGCAGCTGACGACGGGTGGGGTCCTTCCATCCGCAGTGAGCGTCGTAGAGCACAAGGTTCGCCTTGGCGAACTCTTCGATTGTGACGTCAGGAGCCCGGACATCCCGC
>NZ_JPRS01000013.1 GCF_000738085.1 Cryobacterium sp. MLB-32 | reverse complement strand
CACCGCTCAAGTGAAGGTAAACCTCCACTCTGGTCCTCCCGGAACCACAACGTTCGTTCCAGGTTCAACCAATGCCTGGTGACCTCACGAGTGAACGAAGAACCTTTCAAGTCTCAACGACCCGAAGCTGCTCGAGGTGGACCCAGACCAACCGAACGCGATTTTGCAGTCACGCAAGAAAAGGCCGAAATGGACCACTTTTATGAATAAACGGTGGATAAACGTCATCGGCAGAACACCACGCTCCCCCACATTGGAGGAAAAAAGCTGATCAAGTCCAGTATTTTCAACGAACTGAGACTTGAACCCATAAGCGAACCAAAAACATCAAATCTGTACCTACAGAAGACACGAAGAAGTGCTGGTCAGGCGGCACTTCTCTGGATTCACCAAAGAATTGACTCCAAAACATACCCGAAAATCATCAAATCTCGGTGATTTTTGGAAGAGAAAAACCCTGATCAAACGATATTTACTGGTGGGGCGACTCAGACTTGAACTGAGGACCGACGGGTTATGAGCCCGGTGCTCTAACCAGCTGAGCTACCGCCCCGGAAACCATCCAATACCGGCAGCGTTTATTCTGACGAGTGAGAGGAGGCACCGTTGGTGACCGTATCGGTCACCGGCTCCCCACGATACAGGCATTCGAATGTGTTGAGCGTGCGGCGGATGTCGTGAGCCGCGATCAAGTTGAGCGACTCACTCTTGAGGGCCTCGAGTGAATCGGGAGACAGCTCAAGAATTCGGGTGATCTTGTCCGCCAAGTCCTGGGCGTTTCCCGGCTTGAACAGGAAACCGTTCTGCTCATCGTGCACGAGGTGCGGCAGGGCCATCGCATCGGCTGCCACGATGGGAAGTCCAGAAGCCATCGCCTCCATCGTTGCGATGCTCTGAAGCTCGGCGATCGACGGCATAGCGAAGACGGTTGCGCGGGAGTACGCCTCGCGCAGCTCCTCATCCGTGACGTATCCCGTGAAGGTGATCCTCGGGGTCAGGCCGAGGGTTTCAGCGAGGTGCTCAAGATTGCGCTTTTGATCGCCGCCCCCCACGATTTCGATTTGGGCGTTCAATTCTGGCTTGAGCAACGCCGCCGCCTGCAGTAGAACGTCGATCTGCTTCTCGCCGGTGACCCGCCCTACGAACAGAATGCGATTCTCAGTCCGAGGTTCGAAATTCGGCGAATAGTTGTCGGCATCAATTCCGCACGAAATAGCGTGAACACCAGTGAGCCCGGTGTACTTTTCCAGAAATTGTGCGGCCCGCCGCGTGGGCGTGGTCACGGCCTCGGCACGGCCGAACGTGCGTCGGGCGGCTCGCCAGGCGGCCTTGATGACCCTGTCCTGAAGACCGAGTGGAACGAGCGAGAACTTCAACATGTTCTCGGGCATGACGTGGTTGGTTCCGATGATGCGCATGCCGCGCTTCTCGGCCTCGATTGTCACCCCGCGGCCGACATTGATGTGGGACTGGAAGTGAACGACGTCAGGCCGGAACGTATCGAGAATGCGGCGGCTATCGCGCCGAACGAGCCAGGGAAGCGCGAAGCGCAGCCAGTCGTGTGGATACCAGCGCCAGCTATGCAGACGGTGCACGGTCATGGGCTGACCCTCATGCATCTCGGTCCACGTGCCGTACTTGCGCGTGGCCGACGGCGCCATGACCTGCACTTCGTGACCGCGAGAAACGAGGCCCGAGGCGAGTCGTTCGGCGAATTTTGCCGCGCCATTGACGTCGGGAGCGAACGTGTCCGCTGCAATCAGAACGCGAATCGGCTTCTTTGCCTGGGGTGCAACTTCCGGTGCGGTATTGCCCGGCACGTCGGTCGAATCTGACAAGAGGCGAGGTCCCTACGTAGGTGTGCCGGGGATCTTCGTCCGGCGAGAAAACTGAAATCTGTCGGTTGGGGATGAGGTGTCTCAGCGCTTCAGTCTAAACCGCTCCTCTGCCTCCGAAGCCGGGCTCCTAGGCGCGCCGGGTTTTCAACCCTCTCGTTGCTCGAATTGCGGATGATATCTGGCGAGCAGAAACACACCCCAGATTGCCACGATTCCCGCGATGATGAAGGCAATCGCCGCCCACGCCGGCGCTTGTGAAACCTCACCGAGCACAACGATGCCGATTCCAACGGCCACGAGCGGGTCAACGACGGTCAGCCCGGCTATCACCAAATCGGGGGGACCGCTGGCATAGGCATTCTGAACGAAATACGCTCCCAAGGACGCGGCGAGGAGCAGTCCCACCAGGCACAGCACCGTCAACCACTCAAAATCCCCAAACCGAACACGGTTGATGACGACCTTCGCGAGGGTGGCCACGAAGCCGTAGAGCACGCCGGCACCGATGATGTAGAAGATCGCCTGGAATCGATTTCGAAAGAGGGCAAACGTCACGGCGAAAAGGGCAAGCACAACGGCGAGAACGCCCAGAATGGTGATGAGGTTGGCATCGGTCACGGGCTTGTCGACTGCCGTGAAGGCGGCGACCGTCACGAACAGCCCCACACCACCCACACACATGCTGATCGCGATAATTGATGCTTTATTCAGACGCACGTGACTCACGCGCGCATTGAGAATCGCCGTCATCACGAGCGCCACTGCGCCCAGAGGCTGCACGACGATCAGCGGGGCGAACGCAAGACTGGTGAGCTGAAAGGCAATTGCGAGGCCGAGCATGAGCGTGCCCAGCACCCAAGACGGCCGGGCCAACAGGAGCATGAGCTGCCTCGTGTTGAGACCCCCAGTGGCCTGCGCGGTCAGCGCCTCGACCTTGGTAACACCGCGATGTTGAAATTGGGCGCCGAGTGACAGGAAGACGGCCCCGATCAGAGCCAAGGGAATGCCGATGGCCTGCCGCGGGTCAATTGTGATCTCCGCTGCCAGATCTGTCAGGTCCGTGGTCACCAGATGACTTTACCGACATCCATGCGGATATTCTTGGTGAATGGCCGTACGCGCAATAGTTATTTCAGGTGACCCCGTTCTGCACTCCCCCGCAGCTGACGTCGAGCATTTCGACGATGAGCTGCGCACTCTGGTGCATGACATGTTCGAAACGATGGACGCTGCCCCGGGTGTTGGCCTCGCCGCCACCCAGGTCGGTGTGGGCCTCCGCCTCTTCACCTACAGTTTTGAGGACGAAGACGAGGTCGTGTGGCGTGGAGTCGCGATCAACCCCGAACTGTGGATCACCCCGGTGTCGGCCGTACACACCGACGAAGCAGACCTGGACGACGACGAGGGCTGTCTCTCTTTTCCCGGAGAGCGCTTCCCGCTACGCCGCGCGGAGTCCGCAATCCTGCGGGCCGTCGACCTCGACCAGAAGCCATTCGAGATTCGGACCGACGGCTGGTTGGCCCGCATCTTCCAGCATGAATTCGACCACCTGGACGGCACGATCTACGTCGACCGTCTGGAGCACGCGTACGCGAAAATCGCGAAGAAGATCGCCCGTAAGCGGGGCTGGGGAGAGCCCGGACTCAGCTGGGTCCCCGGCGTCGACAATCTGGAGGGGTGAACGCCTCCCGCGTCACCTCTGCACCCATCACGTCAGGGCACGGATGCCGGCGGCCACGACGGCCGCCGCGATCACGACGAGAATGAACGGCACCTTCAACCAGAACAGCACACCAGCCACGATCACCGCCGGCACTCGTGCGTCGAGAACGATGGCCTGCCCACTCCCGAGAGTCTGCACCGCGATCAGGGCGGCGAGCAAGGCAACGGTCAACAGATCAGCGATCCGAGCCGGAGCGGGACGGTCAAGCAGTGCGGGAGGCACCAGATACCCCACGAACTTGATCGCCAGAACGGCGATCGAGGCGGCGATCACGATCTGCCAGATGGTCACGATGCCACCTGACCCGTCGGAGCGACATCCGCTGCCCGCCCGAACCAGTTGAACAGGCCCACGGCGACCGCGACGAGGGCGGCCACGAGCACGGGCATGCCGGGCATCAGAACCGGGGTCAGCGCCGCAGCGACAATGAACGCGGCGACGGCCACGACGACGGGCTGACGGTGCTTCAGACGCGGCCACAGCAGCCCCACGAAGGCTGCAGCGGCCGCGGCATCGAGGCCAAATGTTCGAGTGTCACCGATCGCATCGCCGATCAGGGCACCCACGAGCGTCGTGATGTTCCATCCAATGAACACGGCCAGGCCGGTCACCCAGAATCCGGTTCTCTTACTGCGTGCCGTGGGCTGCGCCAGCCCAACCGCGGTGGACTCGTCAATGGTGAGCCACGCGGCAGCCGTGCGTTTCCATCGGCCGGGCCCCACGATCGGGGCTGTCCGGATGCCATATATGCCGTTACGCACCCCCAGAAGAGCGGCACCCGCGATCGCGGCCGGTCCTGCCGCAGCACCGCCGGCGGCCAAAACTCCGACGAGCGCAAATTGCGATCCTCCGGAGAACATCACGAGGCTGATGAAGCAGGTCTGCACGATGCTCAGGCCCGACGCCACGGACAACGCCCCAAAGGAAATTCCGTACGCCGCGGTGGCGAGGCCGACGGCGATGCCGCTGCGCACCGCGAGGCGATGATTCTGCCGCTCGTCGCGAACCGCGCCGGATTCGTCCACCGACTCCATCGCTCCCGCTCTCCTTCGCCTTCGCCGACGCACGTCTTAAACAAAAAAGGCCACCCGGGGTGGAGCCCTGAGTGACCTTTCGCTCCCCGACTTGGACTCGAACCAAGAACCTGCGCATTAACAGTGCGCTGCTCTGCCAATTGAGCTATCGGGGATTATGTGTACTGGCTGTCAGCGTGACCAACCGGCGCAGCTGTCTTACTCTACCAAGACGAAATGACTCCCAAAAGCCACTTCGGTGCCATCGCAGGGCTAGCGGGCATTTTGGGGCCTATTTCCTGCTCTGTTAGACCGTGTTCGATGGCACTCTGGCGCGTCACCTCGGGCGTGTCGCCCGTCCGGGGGCGGTCGAGGCCTCTAGTCCGAATCCAAATCCGAAATATCCTCCGGGGCCGGGTCCTCGGCGCCGCCGTTGAGAGCCACGCTCAGTCCGGCGACATACGGATGCCACGGGTCGTCGAATACCTCGTCGATCGTTCCCAGCGCCACGAGCACCCCCTGATGCATCACACCGATGCGATTGGCCACCCGACGCAGCACAGCCAGATCATGGCTGATCACGAGGGCGGAGAACGCGCGTTCACGCTGCAGCTCGCTGATCAGGTCGATCACGGCATCACGCACCAGCACGTCCACGCCCGCTGTCGGCTCGTCAGCGATCAGCAGGCTCGGCTCGAACACAAGTGCACGCGCAAGCGCCACGCGCTGTCTCTGGCCGCTTGAAAGCTCATACGGGTATGTTCCGAGCACGGACAGGGGCAGACGAACCGCGTCCACCATGGTCGCCACTCTGGTATCCAGGTCACGTCGGTTGTGCCGATGGTCACGTTCGAGTACGGGTTCCGCCACTATCTCCGCCACCGTCAGGGTGGCGGGCAAGGTCTCGGCCGCGTCCTGAGCCAGCATTCCCACCCCGAAAGTGACGCGGGCCAGCTTGCGCCGACCGATCCGCCGGAGGGGAAAACCAAGCACCGTCGCCTCCCCTCCGGTGATCAGCGGACGCAATCCGGTACCGGTCCCCATCGCGGTACCGGAGAGCACCCGGGCGATGGTGCTCTTGCCGGATCCGCTTTCACCGAGCAGCCCCACCACCTCACCCGGCTCGATTCGCAGCGTGAGACCGTGCACCGCCACGAAGGCCGGGCTCGCCCCATGCGGCGGATACTCGATGGTCAGGTCACTGGTCGTGACCGGGAGAACGGATGCCGCGCCAAGTTTCATGATTCCTATACTGCCGCACGCAACCTGCGGAGCCCCTCCCTGCGCTCCGCCTGCTCGACCGGGTCAGGCACAGGGAGCGATGCGAGCAGCCGCTGTGTGTACGGGTCTTTCGGTGCGCCAAGCACCTGTGCACCGGTGCCCTCCTCGACCAGCTTGCCCTTGTACAGCACAGCGATCCGGTCGGCCAGAATATCGACCACCGCCAGGTCGTGACTGATGAACAGGGCCGCAAAACCGAACTCACGTTGCAGGTCCGCGAACAGTTCCAGAACCTTGGCTTGCACGGACACGTCCAGGGCGCTGGTGGGCTCGTCGGCGATCAGCAAGGTCGGTTCCAGGGCCAGCGACCGGGCCAGGCTGGCACGCTGCCGCTGCCCGCCGCTGAGTTCGTGAGGGAACCTGTCCCCGTAGCTCCGCGGCAGCTGAACGGCCTCGAGCAGTTCGTCGACCCGTGCACGGGCAGCCCGTGGATTGGCGGCACGCCCGTGTACGACGAGCGGCTCCGCCACACATTCCGCGATGGTCAGCAGTGGATTGAAGCTTGACGCCGGGTCCTGGAAGACGAAGCCGATGTCGCTCCGCAGGGGCTTGAAACGTCGCTCCTTGAACCCCCGCATCTCGTGCCCCAGCACGGTAAGGGAACCTCCGGTCACGCGTGTCAGACCCGCGATCGAGCGACCGATGGTGGTCTTTCCCGAACCACTTTCACCAACCAGTCCCAGAACTTCGCCCGGGCGGATGACGAAACTCACACCATCAACGGCGGTGAACCCCGGTTTGCCCAGACGGCCCGGGTACTGAATCCGGAGATCGTCAGCAACGACGATGGGCGCCTCGAGCAGCCAGCTCGGTTCGCGGGCGGCAGCCCGGTCCTGGGCACGGACAATGCCCTGGCCCACGTGCGGAACGGCGCCGAGCAGCTTCTTCGTGTACTCGTGCTGCGGAGCGCTGAAGAGCTCACGCGCGCCCGCCTCCTCGACGACCTTGCCCTCAAACATCACGGCGACACGGTCGGCGAGGTCTGCGACGACGCCCATGTTGTGCGTGATCAGCACGATGGCCGTGCCGAATTCGTCGCGGCATCGTCGCAGCAGGTCGAGGATCTCCGCCTGAACAGTTACGTCGAGGGCCGTCGTCGGCTCGTCCGCGACGATCAGCCCGGGGTCCAACACCAGAGCCATGGCAATGACGACGCGTTGCTTCTGCCCGCCCGAGAACTGGTGCGGGAAATAGTTCACTCGCACCTCGGGGTCGGGGATCCCGACACGGCCCAGAATGTCGATGGCCTTAGCGCGGGCCTCGGCCTTGCTGAACTGACCGTGCGCACGGATGCCCTCGGCAATCTGCCACCCGACGGTGTACACGGGGTTGAGCGCGGTCGACGGTTCCTGGAAGACCATGGCGACGTCGGTGCCGCGCAGCTGGCGGAGCTTCTGCTTGCTCACGGCCAGCACGTCGTTGGACCGCGTGCCGTCCTTGCTGCTCAGGATGACGGCGCCCCGAGCTGTCGCCGTCTCGGGCAGCAAACCGAGAATGGTCTTCGCGGTGACGGTCTTGCCGCTTCCGCTCTCGCCCACAATGGCCAGCACTTCGCCCGGAGCGACCGTGAGGCTCACGCCGTCGACGGCCTTGACCGACCCGGCATCCGTGGCGAAAGCGACGTTCAGGTCGGAGATCGTGACGACGTTCTCGGTGGTGTCACTCATGGTCGATCCTCTACTCCATCGGTGTGGGACATTCCCGGGCCTTCCAGGCCCGCAACTCCGCCGGGTCCGGGGTCCAGGGTTCCGCCGGGAACCACAGAGGTCTCCGCGACTGTTGAGTCGGCGGTACTGGCGCGGCGACGACTGCGCAGACGAGGGTCGGCGAGGTCGTTGAGGCTTTCGCCCACGAGCGTAATCCCCATCACGACGAGCACGATCGCCAGGCCTGGGTAGAGCGCCGTCCACCAAATTCCGCTGGAGACGTCGGACAGCGACTTGTTGAGGTCATAGCCCCACTCCGCCGCGGACGACGGTTCGATGCCGAAGCCGATGAAGCCCAGGCCGGCGAGCGTGAGCACGGCCTCTGAGGCGTTGAGGGTGAAGATCAGCGGGAGGGTGCGCGTGGCGTTCCTCAGCACGTGACGGAACATGATGCGTGAGTTGCTGGCACCGAGCACGCGCGCGGACTCCACGTAGGCCTCGGCCTTGATGCGCACGGTTTCGGCGCGGATCACCCGGAAATATTGCGGGATGAAGACCACGGTGATCGAGATGGCCGCGGCGAGGATGCCGCCGACCAGGTCGGACCGTCCGCCGGAGATGACGATGCCCATCACGATGGCGAGCAGCAGGGACGGGAAGGCGTACACGGCGTCACAGACGACGACGAGCGTGCGGTCGAGCCAGCCGCCGAAGTAACCGGACACTAGGCCCAGCGCCACTCCCGCGAAGATGGAAAGCATGACCGCGACAATCATCACGACGATGGCGGTCTGTGAGCCCCAGATCACGCGCGAGAGCACGTCATAACCGCCGACGGTGGTACCGAAAAGGTGCGTGGCACTCGGAGGCTGTTGGGCGCCGAAGGGCCCGTCTGCGTCGCGCAGCTGGCTGAATCCGTAGGGGGCCAGCAGTGGTGCGAAGAGAGCGGTAAGGATGAACATCCCCGTGATGATGAGCCCGGCGATGAGCATGCCTCGCTGGAGTCCGACGCTCTGGCGGAGCTGGTGCACGACGGGGAGCTTGGTCCAGAAGGGCGGCTTGTGTTGCACGGTCGGTGCGAGTGACGTCATGTCAGTACCTCACTCTCGGATCGATGACCGCGGCAATGATGTCCACGACGAAATTGGACAGAGCCACGATCACGGCCAGCAGGGCGACGATGCCCTGCACGGCGACGAAGTCACGGGCCTGGATGAACTGAATCAGCATGAACCCGAGGCCCTGCCACTCGAAGGTTGTCTCGGTCAGCACGGCGCCGCCCAGAAGCAGCGCAATCTGCAGACCGATCACGGTGATGATGGGGATGAGTGCCGGGCGATAAGCGTGCACGCGAACGAGTCGGAATTCATTGACGCCGCGGGAGCGCGCGGCGTCGACGTAATCGGTACCGAGGGTGCCGATCACGTTCGTGCGCACGAGACGCAGGAAGACGCCGGCGGTGAGCAGGCCGAGCGCGAGCGCCGGAAGAACGGCGTGCGCGAGCACGTCACCAAGCACCGCGGGACTGCCCGTTTGGATGGCATCGATGGTGTACAGCCCGGTTTTATTGGGCAACATCTGCATCATCAGTTCCGACCGCACATCGGCCCGGCCCGAAACGGGGAGGACGCCGAGCCAGACGGAGAAGACGAGCTTGAGCAGCAACCCGGCGAAGAACACCGGTGTGGCGTAGCAGAGGATGGCGAAAACCCGCAGGAACGCGTCCGGGGCCTTATCGCGCCAGTAGGCCGCGACCATCCCGAGCGGAATCCCCACGATGAACGCGACGACGAGGGAATAGAAGACGAGCTCCGCGGTTGCCAGGCCGTAGGTGGTGAGCACCTCGGAAACTGGGCGGTTGGTGCTGATGGTCGTGCCGAAATTGCCGGTAAAAACCTGGCCGAGATATTCAATGTACTGCACGAAGACCGGCCGGTCGTAACCTGCCGCGCTGATTCTCTCGGCGAGTTGATCGGCGCTGAGACGGCCACCGAGCGCAGCGGTGATCGGATCACCGGTGGTGCGCATCAGCCAAAACACCATGGAGACCAGAATGAAGATGGTGGGAAAAATGAGCAGAAAACGAATCAGCAGATAACGGCCGATCCCCCCGCCGGAACTTGTTCTCTTGCGCCGAGTCGGCCGGATGGCCGGGGACGGCGGCTTCAGTGCCACAGTGGACATACTCACCTAACGGTTTCAAAGGAATCGGGGGCACCCAGCAGTGCTGGATGCCCCCGCGATCAAGCTAGAGAAAACTCTAGCCGCTGTACGTCTTAACCCTTGGTCAGTGCTCCGTAGCGGAACTTGAACGAAGCGTCGAGGGTGTCACTGACACCATTGATCGTCGTTCCGGTAACGGCAACCTGTGCTCCCTGGAGAAGGGGCACGGTCGGCAGCTGGGCCGCGACCTTGTCCTGGATCTGTTCGATCAGTGCGGTGCGCTCGGCGGCGTCGGGCGTGACGGCCTGCTGCAGGATCAGGTCGTTGACCTCCTGGTCGCTGTAGTGGTTTCCGATGAAGTTATCCGTGAGGAAGAACGGCGTCAGGTAGTTGTCGGCGTCTGAGTAGTCCGGGAACCAACCGAGCTGGTAAACGGGGTACACGTCGGCTGAGCGATCCTTCGAGTACTGAACGTACTCGGTGGACTGCAGGTTGACCGTGAAGAGGCCGGACGATTCCAGCTGGTCCTTGATCAGAGCGTATTCGTCCGAGGATCCGGGACCGTAGTGATCGGTGTTGTACTGCAGGTTAAGGGCAACCGGCGTAGTCACTCCGGCGGCATCGAGAGCGGCCTTGGCCTTCTCGACATCGGGACCACCCTGGCCGTCGCCGTAGAGGCCCTTGAGGGACTCGGTGGCTCCGGTGAGGCCGTCGGGAACGTAGGAGTACAGCGGCGTGTAGGTGCCCTTGTAGACCTGGTCGGCGATCTCCGCGCGGTCGATCACGTCGGCTGTCGCCGCACGAACGGCGAGGGCCTTGGCCGGGTCGGCCTCGGCTGTCGTCGCGCCGAAGGGCTGGGTGTCGAAGTTGAAGACGATGTAGCGGATTTCTCCGCCGGGACCATCAACGACCTTGACCTTGTCGTTGCCGCGAAGGTCATCGATGTCCGTCGCCGAGAGACTGCGCCAGGCGACGTCGATTCCGCCTTCCTGAACCTCAAGCTTGAGGTTGGAGGCATCCGCGTAGTACTTCACCTGGATGACGTCGGTCTTGGCCGGGCCGAGGAGGCCCTGGTAGCCCGCGTACGCCTTGTAGGCAAGCAGGTTGTTAAAGTCGTAGCTCGTGAGCTCGTACTGGCCGGCGAAGGCCTTGCCATCAAAGATCTCCGCGTCGGGGGTGATCGCGTCCGCCGAGAAAACGTCCTCGTCGACAACGACTCCGGCCGGGCTGGAGAGGATCTGCGGGAAGATCTGGTCGTCCGCCTGCTTGAGCGTGAAGACGACAGTCGTGTCGTCAACGGCAGCCGTGCTGTCCAGGTTGTACAGCAGCGAGGAGGGTCCGCTCTCGTCTGCGATAGCAAGCTGGCGGTCGAAGCTGAACTTCACGTCGGACGCGGTGAGGTCGTTGCCGTTGGCCCACTTGAGGTCGGGCTTGAGGGTGACCGTGTACTCGGTCGGGGAGGTGAACTCGGCCTTGGTGGCGATGTCCGGCTTAACGTCGGAACTGCCGTATTCGCTGCTCATCAGGAAGGGGAAGACCTGGGTCTGTACCGAGAATGAACCGTTGTCGTACGAGCCGGCCGGGTCGAGCGCCGTGATCTTGTCGGTCGTGCCGATGATGATGGGACCGCCTGCGGAATCGCCGCCGGAAGAACCGCCGGCCGAGCAGCCGGCCAGGACGAACGCCGCGATGGCAAGTCCTGCTGTGGCAGCGAGAGTCCGCCTGCCGTTAGTGAATGCGGATGTCATATCCGTAGACCTCTTCCTGTTGGGAGTATTCGATGCCGCAGCCAGCAAGGGCACGGCACAGAATGAGCTGTAGAAACAGAATTAGCACAGAATTCGTCGCTCGCCCTAGTCAGCCGCAGCTTCTTTACACAGCTGCAACATAACCGAGACTTATTCGTCGCGCAGACCTCGACGCTCGGCCTCAACCCGCATGATCTCACGCTGCAGCGTGACGTAGACTTCGCGATTCGCTGCATCGGTTCTCTGCAGTCGACCCCGCAACTCGGCGTTCTGACGGAGGAGGTCTTTTTCGATCAGGGCGATGGTGACGTCACGCACGTATTTGGTGACCTCCCGCCCGGGGCGTTCCGGCAGCGGTGCCATCGCGAGCTGTTTCACCAGATTCGCCAGGGATTCCGGCACGGCGCCGAACACATGGTCGAGCCAGTCCGGGGTGCCGGCGTGCGTCAGGCTCGCCGCGATGGCGTCGCGTGCAATTGCCAGACTGGAATTGGAGAAGCTCGTCTGCACGGCCCGCGCGATCAGGTCGGTACCCACGAGAGTCGGATGCTGAAGCATCGCCATGAGGCCGTCCCGCTCCATGCGCGTAACCGGGTCGGTGGGCAGCTCCAGAAGAGAGAAGGGCTTCTCGGCGGGAACCTCGTCGGCGCCGGCCTGATGACGCCCTGGCGTCTCGGGAGTACGGGAACGCCCCTGCGCGGTCGAGACGGCCTTGCGCACCTCACCCAGATCGACGCCAAGCATGCGGGCCAGCTCCCGGGTGTATCCGGGGCGCAGGGCAGGATCACGAATGTCCCCGACGATCGGGGCGGCGGCGCGCAGCGCCCCGATCCGGCCCTCGACGGTCTCGAGGTTGTACTGACTCAGCAGCTGACGGATCATGAATTCGAACATGGGCTTCTTCGAATCGACGAGGCGCCGCACGGCATCGTCACCGCGGTGCAGACGCAGGTCACACGGGTCGAAGCCTTCCGGAGCCACAGCCACGAAGGTTTGCGCGCTGAAGCGTTGTTCCTCGCTGAACGCGCGCATCGCGGCCTTCTGGCCAGCGGCATCCGGGTCGAAGGTGAAGACGACTTCGCCGACACCGCTGTCATCGCCCATCACGCGGCGGAGCACCTTGATGTGGTCGACGCCGAACGACGTTCCACACGTCGCCACCGCCGTCGTGACACCGGCGAGGTGACAGGCCATCACATCGGTGTAGCCCTCGACCACCACGACCTGGTGGTTGCGGGAGATATCGCGCTTGGCGAGATCAAGCCCGTAGAGCACCTGGGCTTTGTGGTACACGGGAGACTCGGGCGTGTTCAGGTATTTCGGACCCTTGTCGTCGTCGAGCAGCTTGCGCGCACCGAATCCGATGGTCTGGCCCGTGATGTCCCGGATGGGCCAGACCAGCCGCCCCCTGAACCGGTCGTACACTCCGCGGTCGCCGCTGGACACCAGACCAGAGAGCGTGAGCTCCTCGGTCGTGAAACCCCTGGCGCGCAGGTGCTTGGTGAGTTCGTCCCAACTCTTGGGGGCGAATCCCACACCGAAGTGCGCCGCCGCCTGAGCGTCGAAGCCGCGCCCGCCCAGGAAATCGCGCCCTACCTGGGCGTCGGGACTGCCGAGCTTGTCGACGAAGAACTCGGCGGCCGCCTGGTTGGCGGCGAGCAGCCTGGCGCGGTTGCCATGGTCGGGGGCTGCTCCCCCGCCGTCTTCGTAGTGCAGCTCAAGGCCGGCGCGGCCGGCCAGCCGTTCGACGGCCTCGCTGAACGTGACGTGGTCCATCTTCTGCAGGAAGGAGTAGACGTCGCCGCTCTCACCACACCCGAAGCAATGGTAGAAACCCACCTGGGGCCGCACGTGAAAGCTCGGGGTGCGTTCGTCGTGGAACGGGCAAAGCCCCTTCATCGACCCGACACCGGCCGACTTCAACTGCACGTAGTCACCCACGATGTCGGCGATATTGGTGCGGGCCTTGACCTCTTCGATGTCACCCTGTCGAATCAGTCCAGCCATACCCGAATTCTAACCTTTCGGCGCTGTGGTCTTTTACTGGCGCCCGATCAGTCCGGTTCGTCGCGCCTCCGCGACGGCCGCCGTTCGGCTCGACACCCCCAGCTTCGGGTAGATGTGCGCGAGGTGGGATTTGACCGTCGTCTCACTCAGGTGCAGCAGCCGGGCCAGCGCCGTGTTGCTGAGGCCATCGGCCACGAGTCCGAGAACTTCGAGTTCACGGGCGCTGAGCGTGGCGTGGGATTCCCTGACCCGCGACAACAGCCGAGTGGCCACCGCGGGGGCCAGCGCAGACTGACCGGAGGCGGCAGCGGTCACCGCTCGGATCAGTTCATCCGGGCCCGCGTCTTTGAGCAGATAGCCGGCGGCACCCGCCTCAATGGCGCTGACGATGTCGCTATCGGTATCGTAATTCGTGAGAATCAGTACGGCTGGCGGATGCGGCGCGTCCCGGATGAGCCTGGTGGCGTCGGCGCCACGAAAAACGCCGGCAAACTGCAGGTCCATCAGCACAACCTCGGGCCGCAGCAGCGCCGCCTGCGCGACGGCTTCCTCAGCCGTGTCCACGGCGGCGATGACGGTGATCGCCGGTTCCGTGTCGAACAGGGCGGTGAGGCCCGCCCTCATCATGGGATGGTCATCGGCGATCAGGATGCGGATGGTCATGGCGTGAGCTCGAAACTCGCGGCGATGCTGGTGCCGAATCCCGGCGTGCTTTCGACCGAAAGCGTGCCGCCCAGCACCGTGACGCGATCGCGCATCCCGCGCAGCCCAAAGGACAGGTCCGGCGCAGCGGAGGGAACGTCTGCGTCGAAGCCGATGCCGTTGTCCACGATGTCAAGGATCACCTCGGTATCAAGCATGGTCAGCGTCATGTCGATGCGGCTGGCGCGCGCGTGCTGCACCACGTTCGCCAGGGCGCCCTGAGCGACGCGGAGAAGTGCGGTCTCCACCACGGTGGGCACCGGAACCGGCGCCCCGTGGGCCGTCATCCTGACCGTGACGGTGCTGGTCTCCATCGTGCGTGCCGCCAGGCGTTCAAGAGCCTCCACGATCGTGGCCGCCTCGAGGGCCGGCGGGGAGAGTTCGTTGATGAAGTGCCGGGTCTCGACGAGCGCGTCGGAGGCGGCGTCTCGTGCCTGCAGCATCCGCCGCGCACGGCCGTCGGCATCGTCGGATCGCTCGGCGGCGTGCAGCAGCATGACAATGCTGGACAGCGACTGCGTGACCGTGTCGTGTATCTCCCGCGCCAGTCGGCCGCGTTCATCGAGCACTCCCGCGGCACGGTGCGCCTCATCGAGCCGAGCCCGCGTGTCGGTCAGCTCGACGATGAGGCTTTCCCGTTCGTCCGCCTCGCGGGACAGTGATCGGTAGCCGAGTCCGATCGCGAGGGCGACCGCAGAGCCGATGACGGGGCCGACAATCCCAGCGGCGCTGAACCCACGGTGCGCCCCGAATGCACCGATCGCCAGGACCGTCGACGCCACAACAGCCGCGGGGCCTCGCCACCCGGGCAGCACGTGGAGGTAGAGAAAGAAGAGCGGGAAGACGAGATAGATCGCCTCGGGGCTGATACTGATCAGGGCCACCCACTCCACCGACAGAAGCGCCACCCAGATTCGAGGCAGGACCGGGGTGCTGGCCGGGCGATCGTGAGGGAGAAAGATCCCGCTGGCGTAGGTGAGCGCCAGAACGACCGCCAAGCCGACGGTCACCAGAGCGAACGGCGCCCCGGCTCGGACTGCCGTCACGATCACGAGAGCCACCAGTCCTGCGACAAGACCATGCAGGCCGATCCGGAGGGCGACGAAGACGGGGCTGAGCGCTGAGGCCACCGCCTCTGCTTGACGGCCGGTCGGAACGGTCACTCTGTCATCACCCCTCAAGAATACTCAGCCGAGCCGGGTCAGTCATCGTTCAAAAGGTGGAAACGGGGGTCCACCTTTGTGACCGAACGGAAACGAGCGAATGCACGATGACCGTGCTCCGCGGCCCCGGAAGACTCAAGAGTGTTCGCCGGCGGTTCTCGCCGCCGTTCACCAACTTCTACAGAAGGACTCTTCCGTGTTTCTTGCACTCCGCGACCTCCGGCATGCGAAGGGCCGATTCGCCCTGATCGGCGCTGTCGTCGCCCTGATCACCGTGCTGGTGGGCTTTCTCTCCGGCCTGACGATGGGACTGGCTGAACAGAATGTGTCCGCCATCACCTCGATCTCCGCCGATCGCATGGTCTTTTCCACCGGAACGGGCGATGAACCCGTCAGCTACGCGGACTCCGCGCTGACCCGGGCGGATGCCGCCCGCTGGGGCGAGCAGCCCGGGGTGTCCAGCGTGCAGCCCCTGGGTATCAGCCAGGGCCGACTCCTTGCCGGCGATAACAAGGCCACCGTCACCGTCTTCGGCGCCGATACCGTGCTGGGCTCCGCGCCGGCCAGCCAGTCTGGCCGAGTATCCATCCCCCTCAGCATCGCCGGTGACCTCGGCATCGGAGCGGGTGACTCCGTCCTGATCGCGGGCAGGCCCTTCGCCGTGCAGACGGTGACGGACAACGCCTGGTACTCACACATGCCCGTGGTGCGGGTCACCCTCGCGGATTGGCGAGGCCTGCAGCCGGAGCCGGACACCGCGCCGTTCGCCACGGTCCTGGCCGTCACCGCCGCGGGCACCGACTTTGCGGCCGCCGACGCCACCACCTCGACCACCTCTGCCGGTGTGCTGCAGTCTTTGGCTGCGCTCGGCTCCTTCCGCTCAGAGATCGGGTCCTTGCTGCTCATGGTCGCGATGCTCTTCGGCATTTCCGCTCTGGTCGTGGGTGCCTTCTTCTCCGTCTGGGCGATTCAACGCCAACCGGATGTCGCGGTGCTCAAGGCGCTCGGCGCCTCGAACCGCATGCTGATCGGGGATGCGCTCGGCCAGGCTGCGATCTTGCTTGTGCTGGGCGTCGGGCTGGGCATCGGGGTCACCGCACTTTTCGGGACCCTCGCCGGCAGCGCGCTGCCGTTCGTGCTCAGCCCGCTCACGACTCTGGTTCCCGCCCTCCTGATGATCCTCCTCGGGCTCGCCGGGGCGGCCTTCGCCCTTCGATCCGTCACCACCGCCGACCCCCTCACCGCCCTTGGGAGCAACCGATGATCCGCCTCACCGACACCACCCTCACCTTTCCCGACGGCGGCACGCGCGTCACCGCCGTGAACGACGTCTCCCTGACCGTGGATCGGGGGACGGTGGCCGCGATCACCGGCCCGTCCGGATCGGGCAAGTCGAGCCTGCTTGCGGTGATGTCCAGTCTGGTCACGCCAGACCGGGGTTCGGTCGTGATCGACGACATCGAGGTCACGGAGCTGTCGATGAACGACCGAGCGGAGTTGAGGCGGGAGCGCATCGGCATCATCTTCCAGCAATCCAACCTGATCCCGGCGCTGACATCGACCGAACAACTCACCGTCATGGGCGAGCTCTCCGGCGACCGCCGATCAGCGCGCGCGCGGCGTTCGGACACTGGGCGCGCCGCCGAGTTGCTGGACGCCGTGGGATTGGCCGACCACGGGCGCAAACGACCAGCGCAGCTCTCCGGCGGCCAGCGCCAGCGGGTGAACATTGCACGCGCGCTGATGAACCGCCCCACCGCCCTCGTGATCGACGAACCCACGAGCGCACTCGATCAGGAACGCGGCTCCAGCATTCTTGACCTGATCCTGCGGCTGACGGCGGAACACAATACCGCCACCGTGCTCGTGACCCACGACCTGCGACTATTGCCGCGACTCGATCGCACCTACACGATGACCGACGGCGTGCTCACCGAGGGCCATCCGTCTCTCGCGCGCACCTGAGTGCGCCGGGTGAGGGGCCGACTCGCGAGGTCTCGATCGCTCCTTCGTCGCGCCTCGACCAACGGGAGGGCCGACTCGCGAGGTCTCGATCGCTCCTTCGTCGCGCCTCGACCAACGATAAATCAAGGTCTCGATCGCTCCTTCGTCGCGCCTCGACCAACGACAACCAACCGCCGGTCGAGGCGCGAGGTACGAGCGATCGAGACCAGGTGAGTCGGTCTCGGGGCGGGAATGAGTGGCGGCTACCCCTGCACGAGACGCTCGTACCAGGCGAGGGCCGACTGGTCGGTGAGGCTCGCCACCTGGTCGACGACGACGCGCTTGCGGCCCGCGTCGTCGGCGGCCGCCGCCCAGTCCTCACTGAACCCGGGGTCGAGGTGCTCGTCGCCGCTCGCGAGCAGCGTGTCAGCGAGCAGGGTGAGCACCTGTCGCTGCTGGATGTAGATCGGCTTGCGGGTATTGCGGGTCATCACGAATGCCGCCACGATGCCCTTGAGCACGGCGATCTCGGCCTGGGTCTCCCGCGGCACCACGACGTGGGCGCCGAACCGGATGAAGTTCTCTCCCGGGTATGCCAAGCGTGTGGCGCGCACCGCAGATCCGCTGAATCGACCGATGAGCTGGCTGCTGAGGTTCTTGAGGCGTCCCTGATCGCGGCGACCGCCGGACCATTCCGACAGCCAGACAGCCAGGGAGTCCAGACGGTTGAACGCCTTGAGCAGGTCATTCTCGGAGAGTTCGTCACCGATCCATTCCGACATGGTGGCCAGCAGGTCATCGTGGTTCGCGCGGCTGCCGAGCAGTGCCACGTCGACGTAGCCGTTGACCACGGCGTCTTCGAAGTCGTGCACCGAATAGGCGATGTCGTCGGAGAGATCCATGATCTCGGCTTCGATGCAGAGTTGCCGGTCGGGGGCACCCTGTCGCAACCATTCGAACGCGGCGATGTCGTCTTCGTAGAAACCGAATTTGGCCCGGCCGCTGGGATCTTTGACGGAGGAGCTCTCCGGCCAGGGGTACTTACAGCTCGCGTCCAGGCTCGCTCGCGTGAGGTTGAGCCCGTAGCTCTGGCCATCAGCGCCGAACACCTTGGGTTCGAGCCGGGTGAGCAGGCGCAGCGTCTGCGCGTTGCCCTCGAACCCGCCGATGTCGAGGGACCAGGTGTTGAGCGCCTTCTCCCCGTTGTGTCCGAAGGCGGATGACCGATGTCGTGCGCGAGACAGGCGGTGTCCACCACGTCGGGGTTCACGTTGAGTCGATGAGCGAGTTCTCGCCCGACCTGGGCGACCTCGAGGGAATGGGTCAGCCTGTTGCGGGCAAAATCGAGTCCCGCCGTCGGGCTGAGCACCTGGGTCTTGGCCGCCAGCCGGCGCAGCGCGCTCGAATGAAGCAGCCGGGCGCGGTCGCGGGCGAAGTCGCTGCGCCGCGAGTAGTGCTCCTCCGGAAACCATCGGTCCTCGTCGTGCTCGCTGTATGCGGTCGTGCCGTACTCGCCCGTGTTAACCACCGCTGGTATCCCCTTCGCCCTCGGTCAGATTCAGTCGTTCGGCACCGGCGAGCTCCTGGGAATCGAGCCAGCGCTCGGGCAGGCTCGGTTTCTTCGGCGTTCCTGCGCGTCCTCGCGGGCCCTCCGCTCCGTCGCCCGGATACGGCTGGTCCCAGTCGAGGGTTCCGAGCAAGTCATCCAGTTGCGCCAGGGATTCCACCGCGGCGAGCCGGGCGCGGAGGTCGCCGCCCACCGGGTAGCCCTTGAAATACCAAGCGACATGCTTGCGGATGTCCCGGCAGGCCCGCTCTTCACTCTCGAAAAACTCCGTAAGCAGTTCCGCATGGCGGCGGAAGGTCTCGCAGACGCGGCCCAGGCTCGGTTCTGCCTTGACCACCTCTCCCCGGAACGCAGCCGCAAGATCGCCGAACAACCACGGACGGCCCAGACAACCACGTCCGACGACGACGCCATCGCATCCGGTCTCGGCGACCATACGCAACGCGTCCTCCGCGGACCAGATATCGCCATTACCGAGAATGGGCGTGCCGGTGATCGTGTTCTTCAGTTTCTCGATGGCGGACCAGTCGGCGTGCCCGGAGTAAAACTCGGCTGCGGTGCGCGCGTGCAGGGCAATAGACGCTACTCCCGCGCCCTCGGCCGCTTTGCCCGCCTCGAGGTAGGTGAGATGATCCGAGTCGATTCCTTTGCGCATTTTCACGGTGACCGGAACGGCACCGGCGGCGTCGACAGCGGCCTCGACGATCTGGCGGAACAGGCCCAGCTTCCAGGGCAGTGCGGCTCCCCCGCCCTTACGGGTCACCTTGGGAACAGGGCAGCCGAAGTTGAGGTCGATGTGGTCGGCACGGTCCTCGGCGACCAGCATGGTGACGGCCTCGGACACGGTCTTCGGGTCGACTCCGTAAAGCTGAATGGACCGGGTGGTTTCGCTGGGATGGTGCGTGATGAGGCGCATTGACTCGCGGGTGCGCTCGATGAGAGCACGGGACGTGATCATCTCGCTCACGTAGAGACCCGCGCCGAATTCCCGGCAAAGGCGCCGAAAGGCGGTGTTGGTGATGCCGGCCATCGGTGCGAGCACCACGGGCACGTCGAGCGCGAGGGGCCCGATCATGAGCGGCGCGGGGGTCGGGAGTGTAAGAGTCATATGTCCCTCAATTCTTCCAGAACAATGGACCCCCGCCTAACAAGAGTGATGGCGTCCACAACCGAGGTTGTGGACGCCATCACGGGCAGGAATCTACGGTGCGCTACGCGCCGCAGCCACAGGAGCCGCACCCGCAGGCGCCGGCGGCTTCACCGGACTGGCCGAGCAGCTCGATCGTGGGGCGCGCGGTGGCGTCGGTGGGGGTGCTTGTGGTGATGTCGCTCATGCGATTTTCTCCTCAGACTTTTCGGTGCGTACTTGGTTCAAAGCTTGGGCAAATGTATCAGAATCCTGCGCTCCGGAGATGCCGTAGCGCCCGTCGATGACGAAGAACGGGACACCCTGGATGCCATATTCGGTGGCTTGGGCGACATCCGCTTTCACGTCGGCGAGAAACTCGTGCTCCGTCAGGGCGCGCACGACGTCGGCGCGGTCCAGGCCGATTTCGGCCGCGAGGTCCGCGAGGTCTTCAATGCGGCCGACGTGGAGCCCATCGACGAAGTAGGCCTTGAGCAGGCGCTCCTTCATCTCGAGCTGGCGACCGTGCGCCTTGGCGTAGTGAAGCAGTTCGTGCGAGATGACGGTGTTGGTCTGGTGCACGGAGTCGTAGTCGTAGTGCAGGCCGACGCTTTCGGCGATGCCCGTGACGCGCTCGAGCATCTGTTCGACCTCGGCCAGGGGCATGCCCTTCTTCTCGCTGAGGTACTGCACGGGGGTTCCTGCATAGTCAACCGGGGTATCGGGCGACAGCTCGAAGCTGTGGTACTCGACCTCGACGGCACCGCCGAAAGCGGCGACTCCGGCCTCAAATTTTCGTTTACCGATGTAGCACCAGGGGCATTGCACATCGGACCAGATGTCGACCTTGATGGTTTCGGTGTCGGTGGTCGCTTCGGTCACGCTCGTTGTATCAGTCACTCTGGCGCAACCGCGCAGACCCCCTGCCGTATTCCCGGGCGGCACAGTCCCGGCGGTTCACCACCGCGCTAGAAGCGGGCTCCGACAACTCCCGCGTCGCGGCGTCGATCTGGCCGGCAGCGGCGAGCTGCGCTGGACACGTCCTCTTCAGTCTCATCAGCGCACTGCCCCGCGCGTAATCCGGCTGTGAAACTCTGCGTCGGATTCGGCCCGGCGCAGGGTGGTGAGGTAGAAACAGGTCATGTGGTTCCGTCAACTTGAGTACCTGGTCGCCCTCTCCCATGAGCGCCACTTCGCCCGCGCCGCCGAGATGTGCTCGGTGTCCCAGCCGGCCCTGTCTGAGGGCCTTCGCAAACTCGAGGAGGAACTCGACGTCGCCTTGATTCGACGAGGACGATCTTTCGAGGGCCTCACGGCAGAGGGTGACCGCACCGTGATCTGGGCTCAGCGCATCCTGTCCGACCGCGACTCGCTCAAGGAAGAGGTTGCGGCCATGAGCACCGGGCTCGCCGGCACACTGCGCATCGGCTCCATTCCCACGACGTCCACGGCGGTCTCGCTGCTGACCGCCCCATTCTGCGATCAGCATCCGCTCGCGAGCGTGCGGGTGACATCGGGACTGCGATCCGATGATCTGCTCTCGCAATTGCTGAACTTCGAGATCGATGCGGGGATCACCTACTACGACGAGCATATTTCCGACAGCTTCCAGGTGCGTCCGCTCTACCGGGAAAAATACGTCCTGCTGACCGGGAGGGCCCATGAAGTGGCCGGACGCACCTCGGCGACCTGGGAGCAGGCCGCCGATCTTCCGCTCTGTCTACTCTCGGCCGAGATGCAGGGCCGAAAGGTCATTGATGAGGCGTTCGCCCAGGCCCGCGCGCTTCCGGTTCCCGGCGTCGAAACGGACTCCATCGCCGCGCTGATCGCACACGTCAGGATGGGGCGCTGGGCGAGTGTCATTCCGTGCGCATGGCTGCATGTCTTCGGGATCCCGGAGGGGATGCGCGCCGTACCGCTGGTCAACCCGGTGCGCGAAGAGCCGATTGGACTGGTCACCCTGGCCCGCCAACCCCCGTCGGTGATGGCGCGGGCGCTCGGCGATTCGATCGGAAAGATCGACCTGAAGTTTCTGGAAGACCTTCCGGTGAGCCCTCACGGTTGATAGGTACTGCCTTTCAGGCATAAGCATTTACTTCTTTGACACCGATCACGGGCACGGCGCACGCTGAACTCAGGCCACTCGGGCGGTACCCCGCCCACAGTTCTGTGGCTCGTCACAAGGAGAAGAAATGGCAAAGATCGTCTGCGTTTTGTACCCGGACCCCGTGAACGGATTTCCGCCCCGCTATGCCCGGGACAGCATTCCGGTGCTGACGGGCTACCCGAACGGCCAGACGCTCCCGACGCCGGCTGACATCGACTTCACGCCAGGCGAGCTGCTGGGAAGCGTCTCCGGGGAACTGGGTCTGCGTGCCTTCCTTGAAGCTCGCGGCCACACCCTGGTTGTCACGTCTGACAAAGATGGTCCGGATTCCGTTCTCGACCGGGAACTCCAGGATGCCGACGTACTCATCTCGCAGCCGTTCTGGCCCGCCTACCTCAGCGCCGAGCGGATCGCCAAGGCACCGCAGCTGAAACTCGCCCTCACGGCGGGCATCGGCTCCGATCATGTGGACATCGATGCAGCCATCGCCGCCGGCATCACCGTTGCCGAGGAGACCTACAGCAACAGCATCAGCGTTGCTGAGCACGCGGTCATGCAGATCCTCGCCCTGGTGCGCAACTTCCTCCCCGCGCACCGGTGGGCCGAACAGGGCGGCTGGAACATCGCCGACAGCGTCTCGCGCGCATACGACCTCGAGGGAATGGATGTTGGCGTCATCGCCGCAGGACGCATCGGCCAGGCCGTACTCCGGCGCCTGGCCCCCTTCGCCGTGAAGCTGCACTACACGGATAAGCACCGCCTGTCGGCTGACGTCGAGGCTGAACTCGGCCTCACCTTCCACCCGGACGCGCAGTCGCTCGCCCGGGCGGTTGACGTCGTGTCCATTCACGCGCCACTGCACCCCGAGACCCGCAACCTATTCGATGAGGAGCTCATCGGAAGCATGAGACGCGGTTCGTACATCATCAATACGGCCCGCGCCCAGATCGTAGACCGCGATGCGATCGTGCGGGCCCTGGAGTCCGGACAGCTTGCCGGATACGCCGGCGACGTGTGGTACCCGCAGCCGCCGGCACCCGACCACCCGTGGCGCACCATGCCCAACAACGCGATGACCCCTCACGTCTCGGGCTCCACGCTGTCCGCCCAGGCTCGCTACGCGGCGGGAACCCGCGAAATCCTGGAGGACTGGCTGGACGGAAAGCCGATCCGTGACGAATACCTGATCGTGGACGGCGGACGACTCGCCGGAACGGGCGCCGCGTCGTACACCGCCACCGTGAACGCCACTCCGGCGGCCTAACCTGACCGAGAGACCCGGGCGGATCGAAAAAGACCCGCACCGGACGTCATCGCACAACGACACAAGCCTGAATTTCGGGCACGAAGGAGCAACCATGACGCCGCTAAGCAAAAAAGACGCCGGGGAGATCATCCGACTGGCACGGTTCCGCGCGGGAGTGACCTGGTCCGCCATCGCCGAGCGCATCGGGAAAGCACCCACCTGGACCGTTGCCGCGCTCCTGGGGCAGCACCCGATGACCGCGGAAGAAGCGACCGCCGTCGGCGAGTTGTTGTCGCTGGAACCAGAGGTCGTCGAGTCGCTGCAGATGCAGCCCTACCGCGGCTCGGGCGAACAGGCGACCCCCACCGATCCCACCATCTACCGCCTGTATGAGGCCCTCGGCGTGTACGGGCCGGCGATCAAAGAACTGATCCACGAGGAATTCGGTGACGGCATCATGAGCGCCATCAATTTCAGAATGGACGTGCAGCGCCGGCAGGATCCGACCGGAGACCGTGTCGTGATCACCCTCGACGGGAAGTTCCTCGACTACAACTGGTAACCCCGAAAGCCGGGCGAGGGCGGCAACCATCCTGACCGTGAGACACAGCAGGATGGAAAACCGTAATGCAGCTGCGCAGACATGTCGGAACCTTCATCGGCTCGGCATTCGCTCTCGGCAGGGCGGACAACGATCATCAATCCGCCCTCCGGGTAGCGATCAGCATCGTGGTCCCCTCCCTCGTGCTGCTTTGCCTAGGACGCCCCGAACTGACGATCTATGCCGTCTTCGGGGCGTTCACCGCAATGTTCGGTCGCTCCGAATCCCACCAACTCCGATTACGCCACCAGCTGCAAGCCGCAGCCGTTCTCACCACCGGTGCCGGCATCGGGATGCTTCTCTCCATCAATCACATGCCGGTATGGGGTGTCGTCGCGACCGAGGCGATCTTCGCCGGCCTCTTTTCCATCGTGGCCGACGCCGCCGCGCTCAAGCCTGCCGGGCCGTTCTTCGGCATCTTTGCTCTGGGCGCGTGCGCATCGGTGCCGATGAGCGTGCCGTTGTGGACGGCGGCATCGATCACCGCCGGTTCGGCCGCCTGCGCCGTTCTCGTCGGGTTCGCCGGCTGGGTGAGATATCGGCACTGGCAGCCGGGTGCCGTTCGAGCGGTCACACCGCTGGCCCGCTCGCGCATCCCGGCCATCGGAATGCAGTCCCTGCGGTACCTGATCGCGGTGGGAGTCGCGGGTGTCACGGGGAATGCGGCCGGTATCGGCCACGCCTATTGGGCGATGGCGGCGGCCGCCACACCGCTGTCCGCGCCGGACCTGCCCGGGAGGGTGGGCCGCGGCATCCACAGGATTCTCGGCACCCTCGTCGGCCTCGGCGTCACCGCGTGCATCATGCTGCTGCAACCGGGAACAACAGCCCTCGCCATACTCGTGATGGCGCTCGCGTTCCCCACCGAGTTGTTGATGTCGCGCCACTACGGCCTGGCGCTGATCTTCTTCACACCACTGATCCTGGTCGTGACGCTGCTCGCCGATCCGAGCGACCCCTTTACCTTGATCCGGGACCGTGGCGTCGAAACGATCCTCGGCGCCGTGGTGGGGATCGTCGTGGTCGTCATGAGCGGTTCGACACGCCATCGACCCGAACGACCGGCATGACTCTACCGACAGTTGCCGCTGTGATCCGTGAATAGAATGGCGTTACAGTCACAAGGACTTAACTGGAACGCGATTCAAGCCAAATTAAACCCCTGGTGAGGAGGCTTTCTTCTGGCCAGGGCGCAGGCGGGGCCCGCTCCGTGACGGTTGCTACGCGGTCGGCACGTCCACCGCGCCGCCGTACCGCCGATTGCGCGAGGCATAGAGCTCGATGGCGTGCCAGAGATCCACGCGAGTGAAGTCGGGCCAGAGCGTGTCAAGGAAGACCATCTCGGCGTAGGCGCTCTGCCAGAGCAGAAAATTGCTGGTGCGCTGCTCCCCCGAGCTGCGTACGAACAGGTCAACGTCGGGCAGATCGCTCGTGTACAGGTGCCGCTGGATGGCCTTCTCGGTGATGCCGGACGGCTTGAGCCTGCCCGCCGCCACCTCTTCGGCCAGCTCGCGCACGGCATCCGTGATCTCGGTGCGCCCCCCGTAGTTCACGCACATCGTGAGGGTCAGCACACTGTTGCCCGCCGTGAGCTCCTCCGCATAGAGCAGCTCGTTGATCACGGATGCCCACAGCCTCGGCTTGCGCCCGGCCCACCGCACCCGCACGCCCCAGTCGTTCAGCTGGTCGCGGCGACGGTGCAACACGTCGCGGTTGAAGCCCATCAGGAAGCGCACCTCCTCGGGTGAGCGCTTCCAGTTCTCGGTCGAGAACGCGTAGACACTCAGGTGCTTGACGCCCAGCTGAATGGCACCGGCGACGACGTCGAGCAGCGACGCCTCCCCCGCCTTGTGCCCCTCGATGCGGGTGAGCCCCCGTCCGTTGGCCCAGCGACCATTGCCGTCCATGACGATGGCGATGTGGTCGGGAACGGCTTTCGCCGGGATGCTCGGCGGGTAGATCCCGGTCCAGTCGAGTGCCCTGAACGGCACGGCGTCTTTGTGCGTATAGGGCGTCGTGGTACCGGACTTGCGCAGAAAACTGCGACGGGCAGGAGCGTTGGAGGGCGTTGTCATCGGGCCACGTGTTCCAGGGAACGCAGCCCTCTTCCGAGGTGCCACTGGGTGTATGCCGCGACGATGCCGCCGGCCTGAGCTTGTGTTCTGGCGGGTGTGGATTCTGCATGCTCCCAATCCCCGGTGAGGAGGGCGCTCAGCAGAGTGATCGTCGGTCGGTCGAGACGCGGTGAACCGGGCGCGGCACAGGAATCACAGACAACCCCGCCGAGCTGCACCACGACTGCCGAATGGTCGCCCACGGCCCCGCAGCGCGCGCAGTCCTGAAAGCTTGGTGCCCAGCCCGCCATGGACACTGCTCGCAGCAGGTATGAGTCCAGGGTGAGGCTCTGGCCGTGTTCCCGGCGGGACAGCGACCGCAAGGCCCCGACGAGCAGGAGATACTGCTGCAGGGACCCTTCCGATTCGGTGAGCTTGTCTGCCGTCTCCACCATCACACTCGCTGCGGTGTAGCTGTCGTAGTCCGCGGTGATGAGTGCCCCGTACGAGCCGAGGGATTCCGCCTGAGTGATGATATCGAGACTGCGGCCCTCATACAGTTGCACGTCTGCGACCATGAACGGTTCCAGCCTGGCTCCGAACTTGCTGCCCGTGCGCCGCACGCCCTTGGCGACGGCGCGGACCTTGCCGTGAGCGCGGGTGAGCAGCGTGACGATGCGGTCGGCTTCGCCCAACTTGTGGGTTCGGAGCACCACGGCTTCATCACGGTAAACAGGCACATTTGATTCTCCCACTTCTGACACTGGTATTTAGTGCGTGGCGGGGGGAGACTGTCTCTGAAACTTTCTCGTGGCGTGGAGGTCAACTATGAAACCGGATAAGAACGCTCTGCCAGATGGAATGCCCGTGCTCTCGCGGGGAAAGCACCGAAATCCGCGCAGCGGCGGCTGCTTCATGGAGTTCGCCTCGTACTTGGCCGGCGAATCCTGGAGCGACCACCCAGCCTGCACGCACCCCGTGCTCGCTTCGCTGGCCCGCATGGTCAACGACTGCACCTCCGACGACGGTCGCGCCCGACTGCCGGAGTTGATTCCCTCGGTGATCGGGCTCCGCGGAACCGACCCCAGGGTCGAGATCACGGTCTCCCTGCGAGCAGCGACCACGGCTCTGCCCGTGGTGAGCATGGATCGGCAACGGGCCCTGGCCGTCGGCATCCTGTCGTGCGAGCGCAACCTCGATCTGCTCGGTGCGAGCACACCGGCGACGTCCGCTCGGATTCGCGCTGCGCTCGATGCGTCGCCCAACGCCGAGAAGTGGGCGCGTGATTTCATCACGTCCGTCCGCTCCTGGTCACGCACCAAATTCACCCCACGAACCGCCGATTCCATTCTGCGTGTGTCGGTGCAGGGCGTCGCCGAGGCGTGCATCCCCGATACGGATGCCAAGCTCTTCGAGCTGCTCTCCGCTGCGATTTCCGACACTCAGGCTATCCTGCAGCCGTGTGACGCGAGGCCAGCAGCCCGTCAGACCCAGCCCGACCAGACACAGCGCGTGGATTCTCGCCCTCGCGTCGTCTGACCGGGTCGCCCGTCGGCAACCCCGCAGACAACGACGTGAGGCCCGTCCCATTTCCGGGACGAGCCTCACGTCTGCGTGCTTTGAGCGGAGCGTTCAGCGGTGCAGATGCTCCATGACGCGTGGGCTCAGACGACGCTGAGTTCGCGGTCGCCCACCTCGGAGCGGATGCCGCGGTTGACGGCCGACACCACAGCCTTCAGCGATGCCGTCGAGATGTCGGCATCGATACCCACACCCCAGAATCGCTTGCCGTTGACATCGAGCTCGACATACGACGCGGCCTGGGCGTCACCGCCTGCCGACAGGGCGTGCTCCACATAGTCGTACAGGGTAATCTCAATGCCGCGTGGGGCCATCAGGGTGAGGAACGCGTTGATGGGGCCGTTACCCTCGCCGGTGGCGGTCGCCGTGGTCTCACCATCACGCAGGTCAACCGTGAGGGCGACGTGTCCCGCGAGGTCGCTCGATGTGCGGGTGGAGAAGAGCTCAAACCGTCCCCACTTGGCATCCGGCGTCTTCACACTGGCCGGCAGGTACTCGTCATTGAAGATGTCCCAGATCTGGGCGCTCGTCACCTCGCCACCCTCACTGTCGGTCTTCGTCTGAACAACGCCGGAAAACTCGATCTGCAGCTTGCGGGGCAGGTCCAGGGAGTGGTCCGTCTTGAGCAGGTAGGCGACCCCACCCTTGCCGGACTGAGAATTTACCCGGATGACCGCTTCGTAGCTGCGCCCGAGGTCTTTCGGGTCGATCGGCAGGTACGGAACGGCCCAGACCAGATCAGCAACGGAGCACTCCCGCGCGGCGGCATCGGCATCCATGGCCTCGAAGCCCTTCTTGATGGCGTCCTGATGCGAACCGCTGAACGCGGTGAAGACCAGGTCGCCGGCCCACGGGCTGCGCTCGGGGACGGGAAGCTGGTTGCAGTACTCCGCGGTCCGCTTGATCTCATCGATGTTGCTGAAGTCGATCTGCGGGTCCACGCCCTGGGTGAACAGGTTCACCCCCAGGGCGACGAGGTCGACGTTGCCCGTGCGTTCGCCGTTGCCGAAGAGGCAACCCTCGATCCGGTCGGCCCCGGCCAGGTAGCCCAACTCGGCAGCCGCGATAGCGGTTCCCCTGTCGTTGTGCGGGTGCAGGGACAGAATGACGTTCTCGCGGTGCGCGAGGTGGCGGGACATCCACTCAATGGAATCGGCGTACACATTGGGCGTCGCCATCTCCACCGTCGCCGGCAGGTTGATGATGACCTTGCGCTCCGGTGTGGGCTCGAAGATTTCGATGACCTGGTTGGAGACGTCGACCGCGAAATCGAGTTCGGTACCGGTGAAGCTCTCCGGCGAGTACTCGTAGTAGACGGTGGTGCCGGGCACCGTGGCTTCCATGGCCCGGCACGTTCGAGCTCCGAACAGGGCCAGGTCGATGATCCCCTGCTTGTCTTCGCGGAAGACGACCTCGCGCTGCAGCACGCTCGTGGAGTTGTACAGGTGCACAATGGCCTGCTTGGCACCCTTGATCGATTCATAGGTGCGCTTGATCAGGGCTTCTCTGGCCTGGGTGAGCACCTGGATCGTGACGTCATCCGGAATGGCGTTGTCGTCGATCAGGCTGCGCACAAAGTCGAAGTCCGTCTGGCTGGCGGACGGAAAGCCCACCTCGATCTCCTTGTAGCCGATGCGCACCAGCAGATCGAACATGATCCGCTTGCGCTCGGGGCTCATCGGGTCGATGAGCGCCTGGTTACCGTCTCTCAGGTCAACGGCGCACCAGCGCGGCGCGACCGTGATGTGCTTGGACGGCCACGTGCGGTCAGCGAGGTCGATACCGAATTGCTCGTGGTACGGACGGTAGCGGTGAACCGGCAGGTTGGATGCGGTCTGATTGTTCTTCATGATCTGTGATCTCCTCAGGATTGTCAGCAGCCAACGACAAACGCCGCGACGAGGGAGGCCTCAGATTAGGACTCGTCGCGGCAGCTAAGAAGGAGCAGACCGAACAACACAGACAAATGCTAGCACCGTTTGTCACGAGGCTGGCCCCGAAACGGTCCCCACCGTGAGCGGCGGAGGCCCCGAGCGCGTCGCGCTCAGGGCCTCCGTGCACGCCTCACACCCGCCTCACACCCCCCTCACGCGGTGGCGAGGGCGGCCACCGGCGAGATGGATACCGCCCGACGCGTGGGCAGGATCGTGGCGCCGATCGCGAGCACCGCGGTGCCGACCACGCACAGAACAACGAGCAGCCACGGAACCGACGGTGCCACGAGGCCGGCATTCGAGAGTGACCCGAAGAGTGATTGCGCCGCCGCCCAGCCGTAGCCGACTCCGAGCACCAGGCCCAGGGAAACGGCAGCGACGGTCATCTGCAGGCTTTCGGCGAGGATCATGGCGCGCACCTGCCGCCCGGTGAACCCGAGCGCCCGGAGCAGTCCGATCTCGCGGGATCGCTGCAGAACGCTGAGGGCCAGATTGTTGACTATGCCGACCGCCGCGATCAGAGCGCTGAAGCCTACGAGCACGGAGATGACGGCCAGACTGGTGGACACCATTTCGGAGACCTCCGCACGCATCGCGGCGTCTTCCATCAGCGGCTGCATCATGGTTTCGAAGGTGGATCCCGCGACGGCGAACATGGTGATCAGCGTCACTCCGACGACCAGTCCGATGGTGGTGCGGGAGCTGCGCTCCGGGTGCTGCGTGGCGTTCGCTGCTGCGAGTCGGGCGGGCGCGCCACCCCCGAGGCACCGGCCGACCAGGCTCAGGATGGGCGGCATGAGCAGGTGCGATCCCAGCACCAGCCCGGTGAACGAGAGCAGCCCGCCCGCCAGTCCGAGCAGCACGCCGTATTCGTTCTGTTGTCCGACGACGACTCCTGAGGCGAGGAACAGGAGGCCCGTGACCATCAGCACGATCGCGACGACGTTGCGTACCGGGCGCCGAGCCGATTCC
This sequence comes from Cryobacterium sp. MLB-32, assembly GCF_000738085.1. Classification (GTDB taxonomy): domain Bacteria; phylum Actinomycetota; class Actinomycetes; order Actinomycetales; family Microbacteriaceae; genus Cryobacterium. The sequence goes on along the minus strand of NZ_JPRS01000013.1, from coordinate 53,865 downwards.
TCGAGGGAGCGCTCCTGCGCTGCGCCGATGGCCTGCATCGGGCTGACGGTGAGAACCCGGCGAGACCCGACCCAGGCGGCGCACCACGTGGACAAGACGACGATCGCGACGGGAAGCGCGAGCAGAGGTTCGACGAGGCCATAGTCGAGATCAGGGATGAGGCCCGACGCGAGAGCCACCCGCACCGCCGCGAAACTCAGCAGTATCCCGACCAGGGCACCTCCGACCGCACCGGCGAGACCGACCGTGAGACCGTCCCGGGCCACGGCGCGGCGCTGGTCCCCCGCACTCGAACCGATCAGGCGCATGAGCGCGATGGTGCGGGTTCGACCAGCGATGACCGTCGCCACCGTATTCGTGGTCACGATCGCACTCACATAGACCGCAATGGTGATGAACAGGAACGCCACAATCGACAGGGAGGCGCGAACGGCGGGGCGGCTGGACACGTCACTGCCGCTCACGACCGTGGCGAGCACACTCGTCACCTCGAGGAGCACCACTCCGAAGGCGGATGCGAGCCCCGCCACGAGCAGGCTCGCTCCCCGACCGGCGTGCCCGTTGGCCCGGGCGCTCTCCGGGCCGCTCATGCGCGCTGCTCCATGCCGAGCATGATGGCGGAGATCTCTTCGGCGGAGGACCGTTCCCGGTCTTCGACCACTCGGCCGTCGGCGAGGAAGAGGATGCGGTCGGCGTAACTGGCCGCAATGGGGTCGTGGGTGACCATGGCGATGCTCTGGCCGTAGCCGGTGCTGGCCGCTTTGAGCAGGGTGAGCACCTCTCGCCCGGCGCGCGAATCGAGGTTTCCGGTCGGCTCGTCGGCGAACACCAGCTCGGGCCGGGTGGCCAGGGCCCTCGCGATCGCCACGCGCTGTTGCTGTCCGCCGGAGAGTTCGTGCGGGCGGTGCGTGAGCCGGTCGCCCAGGCCGAGGGAGTCGGTCAGCTGATCGATCCAGGCCTTCTCGGCCGAGTCCGGCCGGCGTCCGTCGAGGGCGAACGGCAGGAGGATGTTCCCCCGCACGTCCAGGGTGGAGACCAGGTTGAAGGATTGGAAGATGAATCCGATCCGCCGCCGCCGCAGCACCGTGAGGTCGGCGTCACCCAGGCCGGTGATCTCGGTGTCTCCGAGCCAGGCCCGGCCGGCGCTGGCTTCGTCCAGGCCCGCCATGATGTGCATCAGGGTGGACTTGCCCGAGCCGCTTGGCCCCATGATCGCGGTGAATTGCCCGCGACGGATACCGATGGACACGTCGTCGAGGGCCTTCACCGAAGTGGTGGCCGATCCGTATGTTTTGCTCAGGTTGGTGACTCTGGCGGCGACGCCGAGTTCGGTCGTTGTGATTTCCATGTTTCCACGCTAGGAACCACGCCCCCTCCGCCGCATCCGGCGCGAGGACCATCCCGCACACCGCGGGGATGACTCCGGCCCGGGCCGGGTCATCCTTCCGGCTACTCCGTGAGGCGGTGCTGGAAGGCGTACACCACGAGCTGCACCCGGTCTCGGAGGGACAGCTTGGAGAGTATGCGGCTGATGTGCGTCTTGACGGTGGCCTCGCTGAGGAATTCGCCGGCCGCGATCTCAGCGTTGCTCAGGCCCAGGGCGGCCAGGGCGAAGATGTCCCGTTCCCGCCCGGTCAGGGCGCGGAAGGCCTCGGGTTCCTGTGGCCGTTCCGGCACCGGGGCAGGAACGGGCGCCGGGGTCCTGAAGTGGGCCAAGAGCTCACGGGTCGCGGATGCGGCGATGACGGCGCTTCCGGCGTTGACGGTTCGAATCGCTGCCAGCAGAAACTCCGGGTCCGCGTCTTTGAGCAGGAACCCGCTCGCACCGCTGCGAATGGCCCGGCTGGCGCTCTCGTCGAGTTCGAAGGTGGTCAGGACGATGATGCGCGGCGGCTTGGTTCCGGCGGACTCCGCGGCGGCGATGATGGCCACCGTGGCGTCGATGCCGTCCATCACGGGCATCCGGATGTCCATCAGGATCACGTCGGGGTGCACCGCTGCGGCCATGGTCACGCCGGTCGCGCCGCTGCCTGCTTCCCCGACGAACTCGAGGTCCGGTTGCGAGGACACCAGCATCCGGATCCCGGCACGGAAGAGCGCCTGATCGTCGACGAGGGCGACACGGATGCGGGGCGCATCCGCGGCCGGTACCTCGCTCATGCGTTCACTTCCTGGTCGCTCGGGAGCTCCGGCCCAGCGTGCGTGCCGGCCGGGAGCCATGCCGCGACAGAGAATCGGCCTCCACTGGATTCGACCGTCAGGGAGCCCCCGGCCAGTAGCGCCCGCTCCCGCATGCCCGGAAGCCCGTGGCCGATCTCACCAGCCTTCCGCCCCCCGGGGCCTGACTCCCCATCGGCAGCGACCGACGGCATCCGCAGTGCGTTGTCGATCGTCACGGTGATCCCGTCGGCCGTCCAGACGAGGCGCAACGCCACCGTGCGGCCGGTATCCCCGTGACGGAGGGCGTTCGTCAGCGCTTCCTGCACGATGCGGTACCCCGCCAACTGCGCGCCGGAGGCGAGGCCGGTGGGCGTGCCGATCGTGGCCCAGTCGATGTCGAGACCCGTGCTGCGCATCTGTTCCACGAGACGGTCGAGGTCGGCGAGCACGGGCTGTGGTCCGGTGGCACCGTCCTGGCGCTGACGGGCGAGCAGGATCCGAACCTCGCCCAGGGCCTCCCGCGCCGTCGAGGAGATTGTGGTGAGCGCCTCATCGACCGCGTCGGGATTCTGCGCTCGCGCATAGCGGGCACCGTCAGCCTGCGCGATGACCACGGCGAGGGAGTGCGCCACGACGTCATGCATGTCCCTGGCGATGCGGTTGCGCTCCTGTTCGACGACCACCGCGAGCTGCGCCGCGCGCTGCTCCTCGACGGCACGGTACTGGGTGAACCTGCTTTCCCGGGCGCTCGTCCGGGTGCGCGTCAACAGTCCGAGGGTCCAGGACAATCCCAGAACGGCCACACTGACCACGGACATCAACACGGTCGACCAGACCATGCTGGCCAGGTCGCCCTGCTGCAGCGCCGCTCCGAGCTGGTCCACTCCCCGTTGGACGACGGCAAGGTAGACGCCGGCGACGAGCGAGCCGACACCCACCGAGATCAGGCCCGCACGACGCGTGCGTCCCTGGGAGTACGCCGCGGTGGCGTACAGCACCGCCAGGATCACCATGTCACTGGCAAGAACAGGGAGGCCGGCCAGCATCTGTCCGATGGCGGTCAGCCACGCAATCGAGAGGGCCAGGCCGGGCGAGAGCCGACGCACCGCGAGCGAGGCCGTGAACCCGACCAGCGTCAGGAAGGTCGGGACATCGTCGAAGACGAACAGCAGGGCAATGAGAAAGAAGACCCCGGCGATCGACACGTCCACGATCAGGGTTCGACGGGAAACCGAACGGGTCCACCCGTTGCGCGGTACACGTGGTGATGCTCCGGGGTCGGTCATCTTTCCAGCGTACGGCCCCGCGCGCGAGCCACCGAGGCGCTCCGGGAATATCATCCCGCAGACGTCCCGAAATCCTCCGAGCGATGTAGTCCCCATCGCCGGGGTCTGGAAGCCCAGGTGCTAGAAGCCCAGGCGCTAGAAGCCCAGGCGCCCGAGCTGCTTGGGGTCACGCTGCCATTCCTTGGCGACCTTGACCCGAAGCGACAGGAAGACACGCTTGCCCACGAGCGGCTCGATTTCCTTGCGGGCGCGCATCCCGACGTCTTTGAGCCGGCTGCCCGACTTGCCGATGATGATGCCCTTCTGGCTGTCGCGCTCCACGAACAGGTTGGCGTAGATCTCGACCAGTTCCTGGTCGTCACGCTCAATGATGTCGTCGATGGTCACGGCAATGGAGTGGGGAAGTTCGTCGGTGACGCCTTCGAGCGCCGCCTCACGGATGTACTCGGAGATGCGGGATTCGAGGGTTTCGTCCGTCACCGTGTCGGCAGGGTAAAGCGGAGCGTCGGATGTCGGCAGGAGCCGCAGCAGCTCCACGGCGAGGGTGTCCAGCTGGATGCGGCTGGTCGAGGAAATCGGAACAATCGCTTCCCAATCACGCAGCTGCGACACGGCGAGCAGTTGATTGGCGACATTCGTTTTCGACGATGCATCGATCTTCGTCACGATCGCCACCTTGCGCGCCCGGGGGAAGGCATCCAACTGCTCGTTGATGAACTTGTCGCCCGGGCCGATGGGCTCGTTGGCCGGGATGCAGAGTCCGATCACGTCAACGCCGGACAGGGTCGCCGTCACGAGACTGTTCAATCGCTCACCGAGCAGGGTGCGCGGCTTGTGGATTCCGGGGGTGTCCACCAGGATCAGCTGGCCGTTCTTCTGGTGCACGATTCCGCGGATGGCGCGACGTGTCGTCTGCGGCTTCGACGACGTGATGGCGACCTTTTCCCCGACAAGGGCGTTCGTGAGTGTGGACTTTCCCACGTTGGGTCGTCCCACGAAAGACACGAATCCGGCGCGATACGCGTCCGCCCGGTTATCACTTGTGCTGGTCATGGCCACTTGCTCCTTCATCGTCCGACACTCCGAGGAATGCCGTCTGCGCATCAATCAATGCTTCATCTCGTTCCACCAGCACTGTGCTGATGCGCTTGCGTCGACCCTCGGTGCGTTCCGCGGTGAGAATCAGCCCGCTCACCCCCGCTACCGATCCGGCAACCGGAAGCCGCCCGAGGGCCTTGGCCAAAAGCCCGCCCACCGAGTCGACATCGTCATCGTCGAGTTCGAGGTCAAACAATTCTCCCAGTTCATCGACCGGCAGGCGTGCACTGACACGAAAGTGACCGTCACCGAGATCTTCGACCTCAATCGACTCGCGGTCGTATTCGTCGGAAATATCACCGACAAGCTCTTCAATCAGGTCCTCGAGGGTCACAAGTCCGGCGATTCCCCCGTACTCGTCCACCACCATGGCGAGGTGGTTGGATTCGGCCTGCATCTGGCGCAGCGTCGCGTCGGCCTTCTTCGATTCCGGTACATAGACGGCTCCCCTGGCCAGTTCGGCGACGGTGAGGGTTTCCATGTTGTCCGGCCGCTCATAGATCAACCGAGCCACGTCGCGCAGATACAGCACGCCCGTGACGTCGTCGACCTCGCCATCCACGACCGGCACGCGTGACGTACCGGAGCTCAGGAACAGTCCCATCGCGGCATCGACGGATGCGGTGGCCTCGATGGTGATCATGTCCGTCCGGGGAATCATCACCTCGCGCACCACCGTCTCGTTGAACTCGAAGATCGAGTGGATCAGGTCCCGGTGGGCCTCTTCGATGACATCGAGTTCGGTGGCTTCGTCCACCATGCTCAGCAGTTGGTCCTCGGACGTGAACGTGGCGAGACGACTGCGGCCCGGCGTGACCCGGTTGCCCAGTGCGACGAGGGCGTTCGCGATCGGGCCCAGCAAGACGCGCACGAAGTGCACGAGCAGGGCACTGGACCGCAGCAGGTTGATGGGATGCGCCCGGCCGACGCTGCGCGGACTCGCGCCGACCAGCACAAACGACACCGCCGTCATGATTAATGCCGACAGCAGAAGGGCGAGCCAGAGGTGGTCGATCGTGGTGGCGAAAACGAGGGTCACGAGCACCGCCGCCGTTGTTTCGGCGATGATGCGCATGAAGTTGATCGCGTTCAGGTGCGCACCCGTGTCGGCGGCGATGGCCCGCAGCGATCTTTTGGCGCGCGAAGTCTCACTCAACCCCGCGATGTCCGCGCGGGATTGCACGGTGATCGCCGCGTCGACGGCGGCCATCAACCCGGCGAAGGCGATCAGGAAGATCGCCGCCGCCAGGAACCAACCGATCAACATCAGCCGCGGTGCCGTTCCTGCATCGTGAAACCGAGCAGGATGTCGCGCTGGATGCCGAACATCTCCTTCTCTTCGTCTGGCTCGGCGTGGTCGAACCCGAGAAGGTGCAGGATGCCGTGTGTCGTCAGCAGCAAGAGCTCATCGAGCGTGCTGTGGCCGGCCGTCTCCGCCTGGGACTGGGCAACCTGCGGGCAGAGCACGATGTCGCCGAGCAACCCCGGCGGTGTTTCCGCTTCCTCGGTTCCGGGTCGCAGTTCGTCCATGGGGAAGCTCAGCACATCGGTGGGTCCGGGTTCGTCCATCCACTGCACGTGAAGCTGCTCCATGGCTCCTTCGTCGACGAGCACGATGGCGAGGTCAGCATCCGCATGCACGTGCATCGTATCGAGCGCGAAGGATGACAGCCTCTGGATGGCGGCTTCGTCGACCTCGATGGTCGACTCATTATTAATTTCGATACTCAACTGTGACTCCGTTTCGGAAGGCGGTCCCGCGGACCGCCCGAGCGTTGGGGGCCTCTGGCCGCGAAATCGCGAGCCTCGGCGGTTTCCTGGCGCAGCGCTTGCCGCTGCGCATCATATTCCGTGTAGGCATCGACGATGCGTCCCACGAGCGAGTGACGCACAACATCTTTGCTGGTCAGGTAAGAGAAATGGATGTCATCGACGGTGTCGAGCACCCGAGTGACCAGCTTGAGTCCGCTCGTGCCTGCCGGCAGGTCGATCTGCGTGACGTCACCGGTGACCACCATCTTTGAGCCGAACCCCAGACGGGTCAGGAACATCTTCATCTGCTCCGGAGTGGTGTTCTGCGCCTCATCCAGCACAACGAACGATGAGTTGAGGGTGCGACCACGCATGTACGCGAGCGGGGCAACCTCGATCGTGCCGGCCGCAAGAAGTTTGGGGATCAGCTCAGGGTCGAGCATCTCGCCGAGGGCGTCGTACAGGGGGCGAAGGTAGGGGTCGATCTTGTCCGTGAGGGTTCCGGGCAGGAACCCGAGCCGTTCCCCGGCCTCCACGGCGGGACGGGTGAGGATAATGCGTTCAACCTCTTTGTTCTGCAGGGCGCGAACGGCCTTCGCCATCGCGAGGTAGGTCTTGCCCGTGCCGGCAGGGCCGATCCCGAAGACGATGGTGTTGGCGTCGATGGCGTCCACGTACTGCTTCTGCCCGATGGATTTGGCCCGAATGCTCTTGCCCCGCGCGGTCAGGATCGGCGCGCCCAACAGCTGGGACGGGCTCGTCGAACTGTCGGCACGAAGCATGCGCGCCGACGTCGCCACCTGCGCCTCGCCCAGGTCCTGGCCATCGATGATCATGGATTGGAGTTCCTCGATCAACCGACGCACGGCCTCGATCTCGGCGGGAAGACCGACGAGGGTAATCTCGTTGCTCCGCACGTGCACGCTCACCCGCGGATACTGTTTTTCGATCGTCGACAGGTAACGGTCCTCTGGACCGAGAAGACGCACCATGGCGATGCCGTCAACATGCAGGCGCAACTGCGCGGATTCGGACTGGCCAGGATCAGAGGGAACCAAGAGACCCCTCTCCGAGAGCATCAGCGACGGTCACGACGCCGAGCACGTGCGCATGCACGTGGAACACGGTCTGCCCGGAGGCAGCCCCCGTGTTGAACACCAAGCGGAATTGCCCCATCGTGCGTTCATCCGCAATCGTCTGCGCCACCCGCACGAGCTCGGCCAGAAGCCCGGGGTCACCGGCCGCCAGTTCAACGACGTTGCGATACTGCGGGTCTTTCGTGGTGATGACGACGTGCACCGGCGCTTGCGGGGCGATGTCCTCGAAGGCGATGAGGCGGTCGGTCTCGGCCACGATCGTCGCGGGTATTTCGCGGGCGATGATGCGGCTGAAGATGGACGGTTCGGCACCCTGAGAAGACATATCTCTATCTTAAGCGCGACTACCAGCGGCCGAGGGCCGCATTCAGGATTGCCAGCGCGGCCGGTCCAGCCGTCGACGTGCGCAAGACGGTGTCGCCAAGCCGAACCTGTGTCGCACCGGCCTGCTCCAGCAGGCTCAGCTCGCCGGGCGCGATTCCGCCCTCCGGCCCCACGACGAGCACGATGTCCCGGTCGTCGATCGGTGGCGCCACCTCGGTCAGGCGGATCGTGGCGGACGGCTCCAGCAGGAGCATGTGCGTCGTCGCCGCCAGCGCGGCGAGTTGCTTGGTGGTGCACAGGTCACCCACCTCGGGCAGCCAGGCACGAATGGACTGCTTGCTGGCCTCGCGTACGATGCTCGTCCAGCGGTCCTGGCCCTTTCGTACCTTCGGGCCCTCCCAACGGGACACGGAGCGCGCCGCGGCCCAGGGGATGACCCCATCGATACCCAGCTCCGTCGCGGCTTGGACGGCCAGCTCGTCCCGGTCGCCTTTGGCCAGAGCCTGGACGAGACGGATGCGCGGCGTCACGGCCGGCGTGTCCGTCGCCGTGTCGACTCGGAGCGTGAACTCGGCCGGTTCGGCCGACACGACAGTGCCGGAGAGCATGAGCCCGGCGCCGTTCCCGATCAGCAGACGTTCGCCCGGCCGGATCCGACTTACGGTCACCGCGTGCCGGGCTTCGGTCCCCGTCACACTCACCACGGAGCCGCTCGGGCACTCGTTCGCCCGGAGCTCGGGAGCGAGATAGAAATTAGCCACGCTGGCTTTCCCGCTCCCTAACCGAGGAAGCGGTCGCGAAGCTTGGCAAACAAGCCCTGCTGATAGTGGCTGAGCGTGGGCGCGGGCGCGGAGTGACGGGCCGCGAACTGCTCGATCAGGTCACGCTCCTTGTGATCGAGTCGCGTTGGCGTCACGACCTGGACGCCGATTTTAAGGTCGCCACGTCCCGAGCCGCGCAGTTTGGTCACACCCCGCTCCTTCACCGTGAGAATCTCGGAGCTTTGCACTCCCGGGCGCAGTTCGACCTCGATATCACCGTCGAGGGCCTTCACCGTGACGGTGGTGCCGAGAACAGCGCTTGTCATGGGCACTTCGAGCGAGCACATCAGGTCGTCACCGTCGCGGCTGAAGACGTCGTGGTGACGCACCTTCATCTCGAGGTACAGGTCGCCGTTGGGTCCGCCGGCCGGACCGACCTCGCCGCTGCCGGGCATCTGGAGGCGCAGGCCGGTGTCGACGCCGGCGGGGATGTCCACCGGAACCGTGCGGCGCGCGCGAACGCGTCCCTGCCCGGAGCAGGTGGTGCACGGTGTGGCGATGATGGTTCCGAACCCGCGGCACGATCCGCAGGGGCTGCTCGTCATGACGTTGCCCAGAAGTGATCGGACGGCGCGCTGGATGCTGCCGGTCCCGCGGCAGATGTCGCAGGTCACGGGAGACGTACCCGGCCGGCAACAGGAACCCTTACAGGTCTCGCAGAGAATCGCGGTGTCGACCTCAAGGTCCCGATGCGTACCGAAGATGACATCCGCGAGATCCAGCTCGACCCGGATCAGAGCGTCCTGGCCGCGCTCGCGCCGCGACCGCGGACCGCGGGTTGATCCCCCGCCGCCGCCGAAGAAGGTCTCGAAGATGTCCCCGAAGTTTCCGAAGTTCTGTCCGTCGAACCCGCCGCCGTTCTGCCCGCCGCCCTGGTCGTACTTCTGTCGCTGCTTCGGGTCGCTGAGCACGTCATAGGCGTGGGTGACGCTCTTGAACTTTTCCGAGGCATCCGCCCCGGGGTTGACGTCAGGGTGCAGCTGACGGGCGAGGCGACGGTACGCCTTCTTGATTTCATCGGTGGACGCATCGCGGCTTACGCCGAGGACTTCGTAGTGGTCAGCCAAAGGTGGCTCTCCTTGTTGATCTGTTGAGATTGGTTGATCAGTTCATCTGATCGAGTGACGGTCTGTGATGACGGGGTGGTGAAGCCTAATTCTCGCCCAGCAGGCGGGAAAGGTAGCGTGCGACGGCTCGTACGGCAGCCATGTTGTTGGAATAGTCCATCCGAGTGGGCCCGAGGACGCCGAGGCGCGCGAGGTTTCCATTTGAGCTGTACCCGCTCGTGAGAACCGAGGTTTCCGCCAGTCCGAAAGGGGCGTTTTCCCGGCCGATGCTCACCGAGACCCCATGCTGATCGGTGGCCATCTCACCGAAAAGACGAAGCAACACGACCTGCTCCTCAATGGCTTCCAGAACCGGGTAGATGCTCCCCGTGAAATCTTCCTCCGTGCGCACCAGATTAGCGGCACCGGCCATCACAAGCTTGTTCTGCTTGTTGGCCCCGACCTGCTCGCGGAGGGTGTTCGCGATGAGCTCCGTCACGTTCTGCAGCTCGGGGGAATCGGGGCGGGACTCGACCGGCGCATCGGCGGCGAGGGCGGCCGCGGCATCCGTCATGCTCAACCCGACGATGGCACTCAGCAACCTGGCACGCACCACGCTGAGCGCGGACTCGTCCACGGCGCGCGGAAGATCGATGACCCGCTGTTCGACCGCCCCGGAATCCGTGATGAGGACGGACAGGATGCGCGTGTCCGTCAGCGACACCAGCTCGATGTGCCGAACCTTCGAGCGCGACAGCGAGGGGTACTGAACCAGGGCGACCTGGTGCGTGAGCTGCGACAGGAGACGCACGCTCCGCACGAGGACTTCGTCAAGGTCCGCAGAGTGACCGAGGAAGGTTTCGATGGCCTGCCGCTGGGCTGGCGACAGCGGGCGCAGGTCGGCGAGGTGGTCGACGAATACCCGATATCCCTTGTCGGTCGGGATCCGCCCCGACGAGGTGTGTGGAGCGGCAATGAGCTGCTCCTCCTCCAGGAGTGCCATGTCGTTGCGAATCGTCGCGGCCGACACTCCGAACGCGTGCCGGTCGACGATGGATTTGGAGCCGACGGGTTCACGGGATGCGACATAGTCCTGAACAATGACGCGCAGCACATCAAGGCCACGATCGGAAACCATGATGACCGCCTCTCGGTTCTGACTGCGTGGACGAGCTCACGGGGTTGGCACTCGCATTACCTGACTGCCAATCATATCGCGCCTTCTCGAAGATCACCCATTGCCCCCCGACCGGGGCGGCAGTACATTATGCAGTGAGGTGGTTCTTTTCCCATTCAGTGTGAAAGGCATTGTCATGAGCGATCCAAACGCGCAGGTTCCCCCAGACCCGAATCCTGGACAACCGCAGCCACCGTCTTATGCGACGGTCACACCACTCACAGCGGCCGAAGACCGCCAGTGGGCCTCCTTTGCTCACCTGGGCGGAATCCTGTGGTTCCTTCCCTCCCTCATCATCTGGCTCGTCTTCCGGGAACGCGGACGCCTGACAGACGTTGAGGCGAAAGAGGCGCTGAACTTTCAGATCACTTTTCTGATCGTCTACTTCGCCGTGTTCTTCCTCGGAACGTTCCTGGCGATTGTCACGTTCGGTATCGGCATTCTGTTCTCGTTCCTCGGATTCGCCCTGTGGATTGTGAACGTCGTCTTCTCGATCCTCGGATTCACGACGGTGAAGAACGGCGGCAACTACCGCTACCCGATTTCACTGCGTCTGATCAAGTAGCCCGTCGCGCAGGACACCTGCGGTCAATGTTGGCCGGGTACGCTTGCTGAGCCGGTGGCACACCGCCACAGCCCGGTGCCCGATCGAGGAGACCGCATGTCCGACGCCACGCCGCCTGTCAACCCGTACCAGTCCACCGGGGCTCCACTCAGCCCTGCCGATGAGAAGCTGTGGGCGACGCTGATCCACGTCGGCGGCATCTTCTTCTGCTGGGTACCATTACTGAACTGCGTACCGGCGCTGATCGGATATCTACTGCTCAGGGACCGCGGACCGTTCATCCGCGCGCACACCGCGACCGCGTTGAATTTTCAGATCACCATGGCGATCGGACTGACTATTTCTGCCGCGCTGCTGGCCATCGCGATCGGAGCCCTCACCGCGTTCGCCATCTGGATCATCATCGTGGTGTTCAGCATCATCGCGGCCCTCGCCGCCAACCGCGGCGAGGGATACACCTACCCGCTGTCGTTGAGATTCGTGAGCTAGTCACACCTAGTCGGTAATCCGCCGAACAACGGCGTCGGCGAGGAGCCGCCCCGTGAGGGTCAACTCGAGTGAGCCGGACAACGCAGCCTTCGCGTTGATCAGCTCGTCGGCAATCAGGCCGGCGACCTCCCGGCGACCGGGTGCCGACAACGACGCGATCGGGATACCGGTGCGGATACGGCTGAGCAGCAGGATGCGTTCGAGCTCCCGGGTGGCTTCATCCAGGGTCTCGCGGCCTGCAGCCGGAGACACCCCGGACAACACCCGTTCCGCATAGGCGGCGGGGTGCTTGACGTTCCACCAGCGCACGCCGCCGACATGGCTGTGAGCGCCGGGGCCGACACCCCACCAGTCCTGACTGCGCCAGTACGACAGGTTGTGGCGCGACTCGTGTGCGGCGTCCTTCGCCCAGTTGCTCACCTCGTACCAGTGGTAGCCCGCCGCTGCCAGGAGTTCATCCGCGAGCTCGTAGAACTCCGCCTGCTGGTCATCGTTGGTCGGCACCACGTCGCCGCGCCGGATCTGTCGTGCGAGTTTCGTGCCCTCCTCGACGATGAGCGAGTAGGCGCTCAGGTGGTCGGGATTCTGGTCGATGGCGTGCTCGAGGCTCGCCCTCCAGTCATCGATGGACTCCCCCGGAGTGCCGTAAATGAGATCGAGGCTCACGTCGAGGCCCGCTTCGCGCGCCCACTCGACGACGAGGGGAACACGTTCGGGGTCGTGCGTGCGTTCCAGCGTGGCCAACACGCGCGGCACAGCCGATTGCATGCCGAAGGACACCCGCGTGAAACCGGCCTCCCGGAGCGAGGCGAGGTAGGCCGCGTCGACGGAATCGGGATTGGCCTCTGTCGTAACTTCGGCCCCCGGGGCCAGACCCCATTCCGTACCCACGGCGGCCAGCATCTTGGCCAGGTCGGTGACCGGAAGCAGCGTGGGCGTGCCACCCCCGAAGAACACGGTGGACGCCGGCCTCGGCGGCAGGCCGGAATCGGTCAGGATGCGACCGGCAGCCTGGATCTCCAGCACGGCCTGGCTCGCATAGTCGCTCTGTTTCACGCCGCGAAGTTCGGTGGACGTATACGTGTTGAAATCGCAGTACCCGCAGCGCACCTTGCAGAAGGGAACGTGCAGGTAGACCCCGAAGTCGCGCTCCGATGCGCCAATCGACGCGACTGAGGGAAGGAGTCCGTCGGCGGGCGCTGGGTCGCCGAGGGGAAGAGCACCGGCCACGGGCTTACAACGCCCCGACCGGATGAAGGGCGCGCAGATACCGCCGGGTGAATCGCTCCTGCTGGAACCGAAGGAAGGGTGCGGCGAGACGGTAATACCAGGTGCTCGGACGCGAGAACGAACGAAGCGTGAACCAGACAGAATCATCGTCTCGCCTGTCCAGGATGAACGATTCCTCTCCGCTCTCGGGATGTCCCGTCATCGTTCCATAGGCGAAGCCCACCCGATTGACCTCGGCGATGACGTACACCACGCGAACCGGCGCCTTCACCGTGAATGGACCCACCTTGATCTCGAGCTGGGCGGTCATCCCGTTCACGATGTACGGTGTGCCGTCATCAGCGAACGTTGATTCGTCCGTCAGGGCCGGACGGGCGGGCAGTGGCGTTCCGTCGGAGGCGAACTCCACCGGCGTGTACTGCACCCCCGTTCCCGCTTCGAGGTCCGTAACGTTCATGCCGCTCTGCCGCTGAACACCCCAGGTCATCAGCAACTTGGAGGCCACCTCGAACCGCTCGGCCCCGCTGCCGAGGCGTACGCTGCGTTCCATGGGCCGGTGGCCTGTGGGTGGGTACTGCAGGAGGTCGGGCGCCAGGGTGCCGCCGATGGCCCCATAGGTCACGGCCGCATCGGTGAAAGTGGCTCGACGCATGCTTCTACTTCTTTTCTTTCTTGGGGGGCTCGTCGCCGGAGAGGGCGGCGATGAAGGCTTCCTGCGGCACCTCGACACGGCCGACCATCTTCATGCGCTTTTTTCCCTCTTTCTGCTTCTCGAGGAGCTTGCGCTTGCGCGAGATGTCGCCGCCGTAGCACTTGGCCAGCACGTCCTTGCGAATTGCGCTGATCGATTCGCGGGCGATGATGCGGGCACCGATAGCGGCCTGGATCGGCACATCGAACTGCTGGCGCGGGATGAGTTTGCGCAACCGGCCGGTCATGAGCACACCGTAGTCGTAGGCCTTGTCGCGGTGCACGATCGCGCTGAACGCATCCACCTGTTCGCCCTGCAGCAGAATGTCGACCTTCACGAGGTCGGCCTCCTGCGAACCGATCGGCTCGTAGTCCAGCGAGCCGTAGCCGGCCGTGCGGCTCTTGAGGTTGTCGAAGAAGTCGAACACGATCTCGCCCAGAGGCATCGTGTAGCGGATCTCCACCCGGTCTTCGCCGAGGTAGTCCATGCCGAGCAGCGTTCCGCGGCGCGTCTGGCAGAGCTCCATGATCACGCCGACGTAGTCCTTGGGAGCCAGGATCGCCGCCTTGACGATGGGCTCCTCGACCTTGGCAATCTTGCCGCTGGGGAACTCGCTCGGGTTGGTGACCGTGACGGTCTTCTTGTCGTCTGTCGTCACCTCGTACGGCACGCTCGGAGCCGTCGTGATCAGGTCAAGCCCGAACTCGCGCTCGAGACGCTCGGTGATGATCTCCAGGTGGAGCAGTCCGAGAAAGCCGCAGCGAAACCCGAAGCCGAGGGCGACGGATGTCTCCGGCTCGTACCCGAGGGAGGCATCCGACAGCTTGAGTTTGTCGAGGGCCTCACGCAGGGCCGGGTAGTCGCTGCCGTCGATGGGATACAGGCCAGAGAAGACCATGGGCTGGGGCTCGGTGTATCCGGGCAGCGCCTCGGTCGCCGGCCGGCTGGCCGTCGTGACGGTATCGCCGACCTTGGACTGGCGCACGTCCTTCACGCCGGTGATGAGGTAGCCGACCTCACCGACGCCGAGGCCCTTCTTGCTGATCGTGGGCTCCGGGGAGATCACGCCGATTTCGAGGATCTCGTGCGTAGCGCGCGTCGACATCATCTGGATCTTCTCGCGCGGGCCCAGGTTGCCGTCGATCATGCGCACATAGGTGACGACGCCGCGGTAGCTGTCGTACACCGAGTCGAAAATCATCGCACGCGTCGGGGCGTCGGGATCGCCGAACGGGGCGGGAATGGACCGTGTCGCAAGGTCGAGGAGCTCGGAAACGCCGGCGCCGGTCTTGCCGGACACCCGGAGCACGTCTTCGGGCTTGCCGCCGATGAGGCTTGCCAACTCGCGGGCATACTTGTCGGGGTCCGCGGCCGGCAGGTCGATCTTGTTCAGCACCGGAATGATCGTGAGGTCGTTTTCGAGCGCGAGATAGAGGTTGGCGAGCGTCTGCGCCTCAATGCCCTGGGCAGCGTCGACCAGCAGGATCGCGCCCTCGCAGGCGGCCAGACTCCGTGACACCTCGTAGGTGAAGTCCACGTGCCCGGGGGTGTCGATCATGTTCAGGGCATAGGTCTTGCCATCCAGTTCCCAGGGCATACGCACCGCCTGGCTCTTGATGGTGATGCCACGCTCGCGCTCGATGTCCATGCGGTCGAGGTACTGTGCTCGCATGGACCGGTCGTCCACGACGCCGGTGATCTGCAGCATCCGGTCGGCCAGCGTCGACTTGCCGTGGTCGATGTGGGCAATGATGCAGAAGTTGCGGATGAACTCGGGCGGCGTGGCGGCGGGTTCAAGCGCCTGAAGGGCTCTCGGTGACATAGTTTTCCCATTCTTTCATGTCCGCACCCGGCGCGCTTACGCGCCACGTGCGAGACCGGCTAGGAGAACCGACTGGCGCGTTCCGTGACCTGGCCGCGACCGTCGCTCCAGCGGTAGACCTCGACCCCACCGATGAGCACCAGCTCAGCACGCGAGTTCACGTCGAGCGGGTCTCCGGACCAGATGACGACGTCGGCGTCCAGCCCGGGAGCGAGCGATCCGACCCGTTCGTGCAGCCGGAGAATCAGCGCCGGGTTGACCGTGAGGGCCTCAAGCGCCGTCTGCACCGGCAGCCCTTCCTTCACGGCGAGGGACGCCTGGTGCACGAGGAAGTTGACCGGAACCACGGGGTGGTCGGTGGTGATGGCTACCTGCACGCCGGCGGCGGCCAGGGCCACGAGGTTCGAGAATGCCCGGTCACGCAGTTCCACCTTGGATCGGGCAGTGAACAGCGGGCCGTAGATAACCGGAATACCGCGTTCGGCGAGCACATCGGCGAGTTTGTGCCCCTCCGTGCCGTGGTTGATCACGAGACGGTAGCCGAACTCGTCTGCGAGCCGGATGGCGGTGGCGATGTCATCGTGGCGGTGCACGTGCTGGTCCCACGCGAGCTCTCCGGCCAGCACACGCGCCAGGGTCTCCTTGCCCAGGTCGCGAGTGAACGGCTCGCCCTTCTCGGCGGCCGCGTCACGCGCGGCGGCGTAGTCCTGGGCCGCGATGAACGCTTCTCGAATCACGAGGCTCACGCCCAGCCGGGTGCTCGGAGTCTGCTTCTTGTCGCCGTAGACCCGCTTCGGGTTCTCGCCGAGGGCGGATTTCACGCTCACCGCGTCGCTGATCACCTGTTCGTCGATGGTGCGACCGCCCCAGCTCTTGATGGCCACCGACTGCCCGCCGATCGGATTGCCCGATCCCGGCTTGACCACGATGGTGGTGATGCCTCCCGCGAGGGCATCGCGGAATCCCTCATCATCGATGTCGATTGCATCGAGGGCCCGCACCGCCGCCATGTTCGGACCGGTCATCTCGTTGGTATCGTCACCCGCCCATCCGTTGGCCTCTTCGTGAATGCCCACATGGCCGTGCGATTCGATGAAACCGGGCAGCACCCACTTGCCGGCGGCGTCGATGACCGTCGCGTCAGCGGGGATTGTCACGTCGGTGCCAAGCTCGACGATCCGTCCGTTCTGCAGCAGAACCGTACCCCCGTCGAAGGCGGCACTCGCAACGGGAACGACATGGGCATTGATGATTGCAGTCACTGGAGTCATCACTCCAGACTATGCATCTTCACCCGGGGCCGGTGTGAGCGGGCAGGTGGCTATGCTGGCCGCATGGACTCCCCGGGAGATGCGCCACAGCCCAGTAGGGCCTCGACGTCGGACGCCGTACCCGTCTCCGTGTTACTGGTGCACGGCATCCGCACATCATCGTCGATGTGGCGGCACCAGATCGACGTTCTTCGAGGGCGTGGCCACACCGTGGCTGCCGTGGACCTCCCGGGCCACGGGTCCCGGTTGGGCGAACCCTTCACCGCGGTGGCGGCGCGCCGAGCCATCGATGAGGGCGTCACGTCTCTCGGCGGACGAGTGATGCTCGTCGGACTATCCCTGGGCGGGTACTGGGCCATCGACTATGCGGCCACCCACCCCGAGAGAGTGATCGGGCTGGTGGCGTCCTCCTGCAGCGCCCTTCCGCGGGGTCCGCTCCTCGGGGGCTATCGTGCGCTGGCCCGCGGCATCCGTCGGCTGCCGGATCGAGGCCTCCTGCTGCACAGAACGATCGCCCGGGCCTTCCTGCCGCAGCAGGGCGCGCTCGACGTGATGGCGGGTGGAGTCGCCCTCGACGTGATGGATGCCGGCCTGCGGGCAACAGGACGCTTGACACCGCTGCGCAGCCTCGCGGCCTACCCCGGCCCCGTCTGGCTGATCAACGGGTCCCGTGACCACTTCCGACTTCACGAGCACCGGTTCCTCGCGGCCTGCCGACGCGGGACGCTTATCGTGGTGCCGGGTGCAACGCACCTGGTCAGCCTCGTGCAACCCGAACTCTTCAGCGAGCACCTGACCGCCGTCGCTCAGACGCTGACCGAGCGCAAATGTTTCGGGGATTCCGCCGCGTGATTGTCGAAGCGGCCAACTTGCTGGTATCGTTGGCCGTTGACTTGCGTGTTGGGTCCCACCCCATACGATTATCGCCGTAGCAGCGCCCTCTATCGCTCAGCGGCATCCCAACCAGAATCTAACGAAAGCGTATAAACGTGGCAAATATCAAGTCGCAGATCAAGCGAATCGGCACCAACAAGAAGGCTCAGGAGCGCAACAAGTCGGTCAAGAGCGAGTTCAAGTCGGCCATCCGCGCGACTCGTACCGCTGTTGCCGCTGGTGACAAGGACAAGGCTGTCGTCAGCCTCGGCATCGCGTCGAAGAAGCTCGACAAGGCCGTCAGCAAGGGTGTCATCCACCAGAACCAGGCAGCAAACAAGAAGTCGGCAATCGCGAAGGCTGTTTCAGCTCTCGTCTAGTCCTCCTCATCGCTCATCCGAGCGCAGAAGCCCTCGCCTCACGGCGGGGGCTTTTTTGTGCCCGGTGGTCGGGCACTGGGCCCCCGTTCGGGCTGCGTAGGCACCGCACCATCCCGCTACACTTTGGCCGTGATGAGTTCAGCAAATGATCCAGCTCCGCGAGCGCCCGACGCACAGGTCCCCCCGCGCAGCCAGGCCCGCTATCGCGGCATTCTCGCAGCCGCGGGCGCCGCGCTCCTCACGGCATGCCTGTTGCTCGTGCCACTCAATGGCGCACAGGACAGCGGGTGGACGGTCCTCGGCACCATCGCCCTCGGCCTGCTTCTGACCAGTACCGCTCTCTATGCCGGCTCGGCCGCGCCTGGTTCGCGGGGCGGCCCGACCTTAGGAGCGCCGCACCCAAGCGGGCGGCGGCGCCTCGCGCTGCGTCTGGCCGGCGTCGCTGCCGCAACCGGGCTCGTTCTGGTGCTCGGCATGGTGACGGCACGACTGTTCGTCCCCGCGCCGGAGCAGACGGTAACGGTGCAGTTCTCGGACCCCACCGGGCGGGTCATCCTGGAGTACTGCCCGACGCTGCCCGGGTCATTTGAGGCACAGGCCAGACCTGCCGACCTCTCGGGCGGGTCATCGACACTCCCCATTCGCGTGACCGCCGACATCTGCGGCAATCCGGAATTCGACAAGGGAATCTGGCTTTACCTGCAGCGGTCAGGCATCACGATCGGTGTCGCTGACCGGTAGCAGCTCCGAGCGGACGTCAGCCCTGGCCGCGGCGGGCGATGACGCCGATCAAGCGTTCGAGCACGAAGACCGGGTCTCGTCCTGCACCCTTGACACCGGCATCCGTCTCGGCCAGGACCTCGATACACCGCGCGAGGCCCTCGTCTGTCCAGCCGCGCAGGTCGCGCTGCGCTCGCTCCACTTGCCACGGTGCGAGACCGAGCGACGACGCAAGCTGGCCCGAGGAACCTCGGGCGCCGAAGACTTTGGCCATGGTGCGTATTTTGCTCGCAAAGGCCGCCACGATCGGCACCGGATCGGCCCCGGAGGAGAGGGCATGGCGCAGGGTGAGCAGGGCCTCACCGTTCCGTCCCGCAATTGCGGCGTCAGCGACCTTGAAGGCATTCGTTTCGACGCGGCCGCCATAGTAACGATCGACCGTCGTCTCAGTGATCTCGCTCGTCACATCCGAGATGAGCTGTTGGCACGCCGCCGACAGCTCGGCGAGATCGTCGGAGAATGCTGCGACGAGGGAGCGCAGGGCGCTGGCCGTGACGCGTTTTCCCACGGCTGAGAATTCTGCGGAGGCGAACTCATACTTTTCCGTGTCTTTTTTGAGCTCGGTGCACACGACTTCGATGCCACCGCCCTCCCCGCCCCTGATGCTGTCCAGAAGACGCTTACCGCGCACTCCCCCGCCGTGCCGCAGCACGACATACGTGTCCTCAGCCGGATTGCTCAGGTAGTCCAGGGCCTCGGCCAGGAACACGTCACTGCACTTCTCGACGGAACTCACCCTGATCAGGCGGGGTTCACCGAACAATGACGGACTGGCCAGCGTGAGCAGTTCCCCCGGCGCATAGCTGTCCGCCTGCACGTCGCTGATCTCCAGACTCGGGTCTTCGAGCTTCAGAAAATCCCGAAGTTGGCGGATGGCGCGCTCCGCCAGGAACGTCTCGGTACCCGATACAAGAACGATCGGCGCGGGCCGAACCTGATGCCAGGCCAGTTGCGCGATCACTGTCTTGGCGGCAGCCGCCTTTCCCTTGGCTGCGGACCGACCTGCTGTTGCTTTCACGACCATGCCGTTCCCTTCGACTGCAATGTCCAGCTTAACCCGCCCTCACCGACGCCGCGCCGGCCACCCCCACTTCGCGGGCGGGCGAGCGCAATCGGCGGCCTTCGCCCTCTTTTCGGCGACTTCTCCTGCTATGAATACACGGAGTATGAGTGATCGGTTCGTGTCCAGGTCGAAGTCGAGGGTGTTGTGACCAAGCAGGTGTCTTCCCGGCGGGCCCGTCCCGGCGGCATGCTGGCGACGGTCGGAACCACTGCAGCCGCCAAGATCCTCGTCGTCGGGCTGTCGGGCGTGCTCGGCATCTTGACCGGTCGACTGATCATCGCGAACTTCGGCACGGACGCGTACGCCCAATACGGATTGCTCACCACCCTGCCGGCCCTGCTGCCCTTCGCCGATATGGGCATTGCCGCGGTGGTGATCAATGCCGTGTCCGGCTCGGATTCCGTGCGCACCGACGCGTATGTGCGCCGCGTCATCGTGACTGCCTTCCGTATCCTGTTGGTGTCCGGCACCCTGATCGTGGCGGCCGCCGTGGGCTTCTACCTGCTGGGGTGGTGGCCGATACTCCTCGGTGCCGGCCTCCTCCCCGACGGAGGAAGTCTCGCGGCGGCGGCATGCCTGGCCGTTTTCGGACTCGTGCTGCCCCTCACCGTGGGCCAGCGACTGCTGGTGGGGCTTCGGAAGACGAGCGCCCAGGTCGCAAGCCAGTCGATCATCGCTCCGTTCATGCTGCTGTCGATAGCCCTTCTCATCGCATTCTCCGTGCCCGCCGGCACCTACATCTCCGTTCTCTCCTACATCGCCAGCGGACTGGTCTCCGCCGTCTGCCTTCTCATGGCCAGCCGCGCCCTCGCGCCTCAGGTGGGCCGGGCAATTCGAGAGATACCGCGCCTGCGCAGCGTGCGCAGCGTGCCTGCGCTGGGCCTGGCCTGGCCGATGCTCGTTCAAATGCTGGCCATGCCCCTCTCCATGCAGACGGGCCGTCTGCTTCTCGCACACCTGTCCACCAGCCACGAGCTTGCCACCTACAACCTGGCGTCCCAGCTTTTCGGCATCGTGCTGCAGACCATCGCGGCGGCCGGCGTGGCGCTCTGGCCCATCTACGCCCGGGCGCGGTCAACGGGCTCCGTGGAGTCTCCGCTCGCTCCAACGCTGTGGTTTCTGCTGGGTGGCCTCACCCTCGGCACCATTCTCGCCCTGGCGTCCCCCTGGGTAGCGGGTTTCGTCTCGAGCGGCAAGATCGTTCTCGACCCGCTGCTGTTAGTGATGTTCGTGGTGTTCGTGGGCCTCCAGGCCGCCAAGTACCCGTTCGGAATGTACATGACGGACCGAAAGGGACTTCGGTTCCAGGTGATACCCGTCATCGTGATGGTCCCCATCAGCCTGGGTCTCTCGTTCATGCTTATCCCGCTGTGGGGCGCGGCGGGGGCCGTGGCGGGCGCCTCCGCGGCTGTGCTGATCTGCCAGATCTTCCCCAACCTCTGGTACGTGTACCGCGACCTCGCCCTGCGCCGCGCAACGGCCGCGCAGGACGTCGCCTCAGAGGCACCACTGAGCGGAGACTCCGTCCGGTGATGTACCCGCCTCGGCAGATCAACTCATCCTCCTCTCGCCGATGCCTGGGACAGCCGGTCCGCCGACGCAACCCGCTCCGACCACACGCTGAGTGCACCGTCGTCGGCACGCGCCACCACGACGAGCCCTTCCAGGTCGGTGCGTTCGATCTCCGTTCCGACCCCGCGCAGAATATCGAGCAGGCGCTGAGTCGGGTGCCCGTACGTGTTGTCTGAACCCACGGAGATCAGACCCACCCGGGCCGCGAGGGTTTCATAGAGGGCTGCGCTCTGGTCGGAGGACCCGTGATGCGCCACCTTGACGACGTCGACGCTGCCCGGCGGCGATGCCCGCAGCAAAGCGTCCTGGGCCTCCTCCCCCAGGTCGCCGAGAAAGATCGAACGAAGGCCTCCGCCCTCGAATTCGATCGTGACGCTGCCGGGGTTACCGGTCTGCATTCGCGTCGATCCGGACACGGGCCAGAGGATGCGCCAGGCCAGGCTGCCCAGGCTACCCGAGTCGCCCCGGGCCGACTGCCGAACGTCGGCCCCGCCGGCCGCCAGGCGCTCGTGCAGGCCCGCGTCCTGGGCGTTCTCGGGGATCCCGACGAGCGCATGATCGACGCGTCCGATCACGGCATCCAGACCACCCACATGGTCAAGGTCATAGTGCGTGAGAACCAACAGGTTGATGCGGGCTACGTGGAGCCCCTCAAGGCACTCCGTGAGGAGCGCTGGATCCGGACCGACATCAATGAGCGCATACTGCTCGCCGTCTCTGACAAGCACGGCATCGCCCTGCCCGATGTCGCAGGCCGCTATCTGCCACCGGTCGGGAAAGGCAAGAGTGCGCCCCAGCCCCGCTCCCGCAAGACTCCCGGCATAACCGCCCCCGCCGGCCAGCAACACGGCCAGAACGGCCGCGGGCCAGCGACGGCGGCGACCGTCGCGGCGGCGCAGCAGCAGAGCGATGGCCAGAATCGTACCGAGGGACAGCAGCAGAAAGCCGGCGAATCCCTCGAGCCACGGCAGCCGATTCCCTGGCAGCGCCGCGCTGGTCGTCGCCACGGCCGCGATCCATTCCGACGGCGCCCACGCCGCCGCGATCAGACCGCGCGCGACGCCCGGCAGCACGGGAAGAAGGAGACACCCGATCAGGCCGATCACCGTGGCGATCGGGGCGGCGGGCGCCGCCAGAAGGTTGGCCGGAACCCCGTACAGCGCAATCGACGGATTCAGAAGCAGGAGAACGGGCTGGCAGGCGAGCTGCGCGGCGAAAGGAATGGAGATGATCAGCGCAAGCGCTGTCGGCATCCATCGGGACAACGCACGGGCGAGTGGACCGGCGATGACCAGCAGTCCGGCCGTGGCCAGCACCGACAGGGCAAAACCATAATTGCGGGACAGCCACGGATCACTGACCAGCAGGATGACCACGGACAGCCCGAGAGTGGCCACGCCGCGCCCCGGGCGCCCGATTCCGATCGAGACGAGAGTCACCGAGGCCATCACGGCCGAACGCAGCACGCTCGGTTCTGGCGTCACCAGGATGGCGAATCCGAGGAGAGCCGCAAGCGACAACGCGATCCGCGCCCAGCGTCGGAGCCCCAGCACGGCACCAAGCAGCATGATCGACGCGATGACGATGGCGCAGTTCGCTCCCGACACGGCAGTGAGATGGCTGAGCGCGCTGGATTTCATGGCGTCGTTCAGCTCGGGCGTGACCGCACTCGTGTCCCCGATCGCCAGTCCCGGGAGCAGGTCGGCCCCTTCTCCGGGCAACGTGGCTGCGGCCACGGAGAACCCTGACCGCAGGTCGTTCGCCCACGACAGCGTCCACGGCGCCTCGGCAACGACCTCGGCCCGAGAGTGCGAAAAGAACAGCGCCGCCGCGCTGTCTCCCGGATCCGTCACACGGGGCGTGCCGATCAGTCGCACCGTCGACCCGATCGCCAGGGTACGCGACGAACCCACCGGTGTCGGCGCGAAGGCCACGATCGGCACGGAGACCATCGTCGTGTCTCCCCGATGGCTGATACTCGCGATGGTGGCGCGAAAACGTGCGCTACCACCATCAACCGAGCTGGATCGTCCGAAGCTCCTCGCAGGAACCGGTACGGACCAGACGGTCGCCGTGATGGTCACGGTCTGGTGGCCCGACGCGGCGTCACGCAGGCTCGCCGGGAGACGTGCGGACGCGGTGACGCCGACGACAACGGCCACCAGGCCCGCAACAGCGCCGCAGACGACCAGCGCGCCGCACAGCGTTCGCCATCTCGGTCGGCGTATCACCAGCATCGTCCCCAGGCTCGCCACGGCCACAATCCAGCAGGCCACGGCCGCCGGTACGCTCAGATCGGGGACCGCGATCAGGATTCCCGACGTCAACCAGGCGGCGGCGGCCGGTGCGACCAGCCGCAGGTCGTGGCTCACGTCGTGACCAGGTCCTTCAACGACTCAAACGTCTTGTCGCCGATTCCGGTGACGTTGCGGAGGTCGTCGACGCTGCTGAAAAGACCGTTGGCCGTACGGTAATCGATGATGCGCTGAGCCATCATCGGTCCGACGTGCGGAAGCGTGTCGAGATCGGCCGCCGCAGCCGTGTTGATATTCACCTTGGCAGGGGGTGAGCCAACCTGCCCCTGGCCATCCCCGGCTATCGGCACCGCCGGGGACTCGCCGATTGCCGGAACGTAGACCTGTTCCCCGTCGGCCAGGAGCCGGGCAAGATTGATCCCGGCCTGGTCCGCCGATTCGGTGAGGCCACCCGCCTGCGCGACCGCGTCCATCACACGAGCCCCGGCGGCCACCTCGAAGAGCCCGGGGTTATGGACTGATCCGAGAACGTGCACGAAGATCGTCGGCGGCACTGAATCGTCGGCAGGAGCCATGCTGAAGGCGGACGTGGGTGGCCTGACAGCCGGGCTCGGCCCCGCCCCAATCGGACGCTCCGCCGGCTGGGTCACGGCCGAGATCACGACCGCCGCCACCAGGGTCGCGATCAGCAGCACGATGGCGGCGCCGACGCCCAGGCGTCCGCGTTGGGCGATGCGGGCCCGGGGGCTCAGCCGGGCGAGGTCATCGTGGGGTTCTGGCTGCATCCCGACAGATTAGGCGGGAGGGCCCGGTCTCGCCGCAGGCCAGGTCAGGTCTGTGAGCCGGCGTCGGTCAGCGCGCCTGTGGAGGAAGACTCGACGCCGGCAGAAGCGTTCGCTTACGCCTTCGTGACGATGGACACGAGTTTGGGTACCCGAACGATGACGCGAACGATCTCGCGGTCGCCAATCGAACGAATCACCGGAACGGCCTCACGAGCCATCTTCTCAAGATCCTCCCCCGAGATCTTCGGTGACACCTCGAGCAGCGTGCGCATCTTGCCGTCCACCTGCACAACCGCCGTCACCGACTCCTCCACGAGCAGGGTGAGGTCGGCCTTCCGCCAGAGGACCAGGGCGATGCAGGGCTCGTAGCCAAGGTGCTGCCACATGTCCTCGGCCGCATAGGGCGCGAACAGGTTGAGGGCCATGGCCGTCACCTCGGCGGCCTCGCGCACCGCGGCATCCGCCGGGCCTGCCCCGGTGTCGATCACCTTGCGGGTGGCGTTGACGAGGTCCATGAGTCGGGCCACGACAACGTTGAACTTGAAGGACTCCACGAGCGCCGGTGCATCGGCCAGGAACCGATGGGTCACCCGACGCAGAACGCCGTCACCCGATTTCCAGTCGATGTCCGGGGAGCTCGTCACGTCCCGCGCCACACGCCAAGCACGGGCAAGGAATTTGGCCGAGCCCACCGGGGATACGTCCGCCCAGTCGATGTCGTCTTCGGGGGGACCGGCAAAGGCCATCGTGAGTCGCACGGCGTCGACGCCGTGGCGTTCGATTTCCTCGGTGAAGTAGACGAGGTTGCCCTTGCTCTTTGACATCTTCGCACCGTCGAGAATTACCATGCCCTGATTCAGCAGCGCGGTAAACGGCTCGGTGAAGCTGACGTAGCCCTCATCGAACAGGAACTTCGTGATGAAGCGCGCGTAGAGCAGGTGCAGAATGGCGTGTTCGACACCCCCGACGTACTGGTCGACCGGGGCCCATTTCTCGGCTTCCAACCGGTCGAAGGCCTTGGTGGCATCATTCGGGTTCAGGAACCGCAAAAAATACCACGAGCTGTCGACGAAGGTGTCCAGGGTGTCAGCATCACGTCGCGCCGGAGTGCCGTCAATCGGGTTCGGCACGTTGACCCAGTCGGCGGCGCCGCCCAGCGGCGAGGTTCCACGGGGCTTCAGATCGAGACCCTCCGCCGGGGGCAGCAGCACGGGCAGCTGGTCCTCGGGCACCGGAATCTCGGAGCCATCGGCGCCGTGGATGATCGGGATCGGTGCGCCCCAATACCGCTGGCGGGAGACGAGCCAGTCTCGCAAACGGTAGTTCTTCGCGGCACGGCCGAGCCCATCGCCGGCGAGCTGTTCGACGATGCGCTTGATGGCCGTGGTCTTGCTCAGGCCGTTGAGGGGGCCGGAGTTGATCAGGCGGCCCTCGCCCGCCAGGGCGATGCCGGTGCTGAGCGGGTCAAGCGCCGGCAGCTCTTCCGTGCCGTCGATCATGGCCTGGGTGATCACCGGTATCATGCCGGTGGCCGGTGAATTGGTGTCGACGACGACCCGCACGGGGAGGTCGAACGCCCGGGCGAAGTCGAGGTCACGCTGGTCGTGCGCCGGTACGGCCATGATCGCGCCGGTGCCGTAGTCGGCGAGCACGTAATCGGCCGCCCAGATGGGCAGGCGTTCTCCGTTGACCGGGTTGATCGCGTAGCGGCCGAGAAACACACCTGTCTTGTCCCGGTCGGTCGCCTGACGCTCGATCTCGGTGCTGCGCTGCACCTGAACGAGGTAGGCCTGGAAGGCTTCCCGCTCCTCGGGGGTCGAACCGGCGACGAGTTCTGCGGCCAGGTCGCTGTCCGGCGCGACGACCATGAAGGTGGCGCCGAAGAGGGTGTCGGGGCGGGTGGTGAACACGGTGACCCGTTCGTCCCGTCCCTCGATCGCGAACTCGACATCCGCTCCGATGGACCGGCCGATCCAGTTGCGCTGCATGTTGAGCACCTTGGCCGGCCAGCTGCCCTCAAGCTGATTGAGGTCGTCGAGCAGTCGGTCGGCGTAGTCGGTGATCTTGAAGTACCACTGGGTGAGCTTCTTTTTGACCACGACGGCGCCGCTGCGCTCAGACGTGCCGTCAGCGAGCACCTGCTCGTTCGCCAACACGGTCTGGTCGATCGGGTCCCAGTTGACCCAGCTGTCTTTCCGGTAAGCGAGGCCCTTCTTGTGCAGCTGCAGGAACAGCCATTGGGTCCACTGGTAGTACTCGGGATCGCTCGTATGCAGCTCGCGGTCCCAATCGAAGCTCGTGGCATAGAGCTTCATGCTCTTCTTCTGCTGGGCGATGTTGTCGTAGGTCCAGCCGCGCGGGTCAATGCCGCGTTTGATGGCGGCATTTTCGGCGGGCAGGCCAAAAGAATCCCAGCCGATGGGGTGGAGCACGTTGAATCCCTGGTGGCGCCAGTAGCGCGCCACAATGTCGCCGAGAGCGTAGACCTCCGCATGCCCCATGTGCAGGTCGCCCGACGGGTACGGGAACATATCCAGCACGTACTTGCGCGGTCGGGTGTCGTCGGCGTCGCTCGTGCTGAACGGCTTCAGGTCTTCCCAGATCGGTTGCCACTTGGCCTGAATGGCCGCGAAGTCGTACATCTCTTCGTCACTGTCCTCGTGCGGGTGGACGGTGTCGTGCAAAGGGACGGTGTCGTGCTCGTGTGCCACGGGGCTCTCATTCATTGCGGTGGGGACGAGCCGGGGCTCGCGTGAGTGCGCCCGGTAAAGGCGTCCACCCCTCTAGGTTACTCACCGCGCTTGCCTGTCGCTGACCCCCGGTCCGGCGAGACGGGAGCCGCACCGAGGGCCAGGAGGAGCGCGGCAGCCTTGATCCGGGTTTCCTCGATTTCCTCGCGCGCATCGGAGAGCGCCGTGATCCCTCCGCCGGTGCCGATGGATGCACCCGCGGGACTGAGCACAATGCTGCGAATGATGATCGCGAGATCGACGGCGCCGTCCAGGCCGAAATAGCCGAAGGCCCCGGCGTAGAGCCCGCGTGGACCGCCCTCAAGCCGGTCGATGATGCCCATGGCACTGTGTTTGGGTGCGCCGGTCATGGAGCCCGCTGGGAAACACGCCGCGACGACGTCAACCCCGGTCACTCCAGCCGCCAGACGAGCCTCAATCGTGCTGACCAGTTGATGAACGTGTCGGTAGCTTTCGACCGCCAGAAGCTTCGACACGGCAACGGAGCCGAGTTCGGCGATCCGACCAAGGTCGTTTCGCATCAGATCGACGATCATCAGGTTTTCGGCGCGTTCCTTCTCGCTGGATCGAAGCTCCCGTGCCAGGTCTCCGTCCCTGACAGCATCCACGGATCGAGGACGCGTGCCCTTGATGGGCTTCGTGCGGACCTCTCCGTGCGGCGTCACCTGGAGGAACTGCTCCGGTGACGCGCTCAGGAGAGCGGTCTGGCCAAAACGCAACAACCCACCGTGATGGCTCGGACTGCTCTCTCGGAGTCGCAGGTAGGCCGCTACCGGATCGACAGCTCCGTCCACTCGGATCTCGTTGGTGAGGCACACCTGGTAGACATCCCCGGATCGGATGGCGACGAGGCACTCTGCGATGAGCTCGGCGTACCGTTCCGGGGAATGACGCCAGCGGGCGACAGCGGATGCCGGGGGTCCCGCCGGCGGCCTCTCCGGCGTCGTCTGCAGCGCGAATTCCACCTCCGTGGCCCAGTCCTGAATCGGTTGCTCGGCACCGAATCGGGCCAGCAACGTGACCGTGCGCGTGCCGTGATCGAACATGATGGCGCGGTCCACCATGAGAAGGGCCGCGTCAGGGTGGCCGGCACTGTGGACGGGGCTGCCCACGGTTTGGGACCCGAGTTCGTAGCCAAGCCAGCCGACCCACCCAAGCCGAAATGACCCGTCGAAAATATCGTCGCCCCCGCTGGCCGGGTCGTCGACGCCGGGAGAAGTAGCCCTCGGGCGCGCTGTACCGGCAAGATCACTCCGAAGAAAATCGAAGATCGTCGTTCGCATGGTCACGCCCTCGACACCCGGGGCCCCGGGCGTGACAACGTGCACCGTCCCGTCGGCCACCGACGCCGTGACGAAACGCGAGTGCTCGGTGGCGACTCCAAGGTAGCTCCGGCCCGAGACAGCGTTCGCACCGGCATCGAGCCAGAAGGAATAGGGGTGATCGGAGTACAGGGTCTGAAAGACGCGCTCCGGATCCCACCATTCCGGCAGGGGAATACTTTGGATCTGTCCAGTCACCCCTCCAGCCTAGGCGTGGAAGTGCCCATGCATGCTCGTCGAACCACACCTAGCTGGAGTGGATGAATGACATGCTCAACTGGATTCTCGGGACCGTATCCAGCGTCGACCCCGTCCTTCGCACGACCCTGGCCGGGCTCGGCATGCTGCTTGAGACATCCGTTCTGGTGGGACTCGTCGTTCCGGGCGACACGATCGTGATCGTCGCCAGCACGGCGGTGGCCACTCCCACCGAATATGTGGCGCTGGTCAGCGCAGTCGTGGTGGGCGCCCTAGCCGGGGAAAGCATCGGCTTCGCCCTCGGTCGTCACTTCGGTCCGTACATTCGGCGCAGCCGCCTGGGTACCCGAATCGGCGAGGCCAATTGGCAGCGTGCCGAGACGTATCTGGAACGCCGGGGCGGGCTCGCTGTCTTCATCTCCCGTTTTCTTCCCGTTTTGCATTCCGTGATCCCGATCACCGTCGGCATGAGCTCCATGCGCTATCGCACGTTCATGGCCTGGACGGTGCCGGCGTGTGTCCTGTGGTCCCTCGCCTACGTCTCCGTCGCCTCGGCGGCGGCCGGCGGATACCGTGAGCTCAGCACCGAGCTTCACCTCGCGGGATATTTCTTTGTTGGAGCCATCGCCGTCTTCATGCTCGCCGTCGTGCTGCTCAAGAAATGGTTGCACCGCCGCGAGTCCCGACACATGGACTAGCCGGCCGGTCAGCCCAGAGTCACTCGGCCGGTGATGAGATCGTCGGGGACGGGCGTGTGGGAGATCAACAGCACGGCACGATTATCGGCGGCAGCCACGCGCAGAATGTCGCGCACAAGCCGCTCTCCTTGCTCGGTATCGACGTTGGCGGTCGGCTCGTCCACGATGAGGATGGGGAAGTCGGCAAGCAACGCACGAGCGAGGGCGATCCGCTGGGCCTGCCCGCCCGAGACAAGAGCCCCGCGCTCCCCCACGCGGGCGTCGAGCCCGCCGCGAGCGGCCGCCCACGGGCCCAGCCCGACCCGACCCAGAACGGCCAGGAGATCGGCGTCCGTTGCGGTGTCTCTGGCGAACAGCAGATTCTGGCGAATGCTGTCGTCGAACAGCCACGGTCGCTGCTCGCAGAGTCCGACGAGGCCGCGCACCCGATGCTGAGGCAGGTCGCGGGCTTCGACGCCACCGAGCCGATACGACCCTGTGTACTCCAGAAAGCGCACCAGGGTCGTCGCGAGGGTGGTCTTGCCGGAGCCGCTCGGGCCCGCCAGATGCACGCGATCGCCCGGCGCCAGGCGCAGCGAGACGCCGGCCAGCGCCGGCGTCGCTGCTCCCGGCCACCGCGCTCCGAGATTGTCTAGTTCCAGAACGACCTGCCCCTCTGCCGGAAGCACTGGGGCGCCTGGAAGCGCTGGCACCGCCGTCGCATCCCTCGTCAGGTGGTCCTCGTCAAGCGGAATCTCCCGCGGAATCTCCCGCGGCACCACCGACGCGACCCGCTCGGCGCTTGACCGGAC
Organism: Cryobacterium sp. MLB-32; assembly: GCF_000738085.1. Lineage (GTDB taxonomy): Bacteria > Actinomycetota > Actinomycetes > Actinomycetales > Microbacteriaceae > Cryobacterium. The sequence continues at coordinate 23,569 of NZ_JPRS01000013.1, read as the reverse complement.
CTGGCGCCAGGCACCGGCGGCCAGCGGAATCATGCCGAAGACCTCGAAGACAGCGAGGGGCACGAGCACGATCACCACGAACGCCGGAGCGTTCAGCCCCGCAGGATCCAAACCGAGGGCGGGGACTCCCCAGACCAGGGCCGCGATCGTGGCGCAACCGGCACAGAGTGACACGACAGCGGACTGCACACCGAAGCCGAGAGCACGGCGGAGGGTCGCCCGACGAAGCCGGTCGTCCAGGCGGCGGAACGAAGCCAGCCGGGCGTCGAGGGCGCCGAACAGAGTCAGCACGTCAAGGTTCTCGATGATCTCGAGAATCTCATCGGCGAGTGCGCCGCGCAGGGGCGCGAGGGTCCGTTCGGAACCCGCCGACAGTCGCCCGGCCACGAGCGTACCGACGACGCCGGCGATGACGAGGCAACAGAGGAGGGCCAGCCCGGCGGCAGGGAGGATGAGCCACACTCCACAGACGCTCAGCGCGGCCGTCAGGCCTGCCACCAGCAGGGGTTGCACGACCCGGAGCGGCAGGTCCTGGAGGTCGTCGACGTCACGCACCAGTCGGCTCAGCAGATCGCCACGACCGGTGTGCGCGAGCCCGGCCGGTGCACGCGGCAGAATACGCGCGAAGATTCCGAGCCGCAGCTCAGAGAGCTGGGCGAAAGCGGCGTCGTGGCTGGCGACGCGCTCAAGATAACGGAAGACCGATCGTCCGAGGGCAAAGGCCCTCACCCCGACGACGGCCATGGACAGGAACAGGATCGGCGGCATCTCGGCGGCCCTCGTGATGAGCCAGGCGGACACAGCCAGCAAGGCAACGGCGAAGAGTGCGCTCAGCACGCCCGCCGCGAGTCCGGGCGCGAAGCGCCGTGCGCGCGGCTGCGCCAGCCGGAGCACGGCTCGGGAGTCTGCGGACAGCCTAGACATGAGCGTCCTCCCGGATGGTCAGTACCCGGTCTGCGGCGGCGACAACCACGGGCCGATGGCTCACCACAATGACGATCCGCCCCTGATCGGCGAGCCGGCGAAGGCCCCGCAGCAGATCCAGCTCTGCCGCGGCGTCCAGGGCGGAACTCGGTTCGTCGAACACCACCACGGCGCACCCGTGCACCAGCGCGCGATAGATGGCTCTGGCCGCCGCGAGGCGCTGAGCCTGACCGCCCGAAAGCCCTGCGCCGTTCACGCCGAGCCGGGTGGCCGTCGACAGGCCGGACAAGCCTGCCCAGTCGAGCGATGTCTCGAGCGCGGCGGAATCCACGGCGGCCTCTCCTAAGGCGACGTTGTGCGCCACCGTGCCCGACATCAGCCCCGGACGCTGCCCTGACCACGCCAACCAGCTGCGCGGACTGCCCGGTGTTATCGTCCAATCACCGAGCCGCACCTCACCGTCGTACGGCACGAAGCCGAGGAGGGCCCCGACGAGCGTCGATTTTCCGGCACCACTGACCCCGTTGATCACCGAGATGTGGCCGGATCTGAATTCGGCGTCGAGGCCGTCGATGACCGGCGTGCCCTGTCGTCGTACCGTGAGCGAATGCAGGTGGAGGGCACTGGCCGCCGTACCGGGATCGGTCATGGACACCGCATTCGGGATGGACGCCCCATCGCTGGCGTCGTCGTCGAGAATGGCGAAGACATCGCCTGCGGCCGCGAGGCCGTCTGCCGCCGCATGGAACTGGGCACCCACTTGTCGGATCGGCAGGAATGCCTCCGGGGCAAGCAACAACACGAAGAGCCCCACGGAGAGAACCAGGGAACCGTCGACGAGGCGCAGACCCACCGAGACGGCGATCAGGGCCACTGACAGACTGGCCGCCAGCTCGAGCACGAAGCCGCTCAGGAAAGACACGCGGAGCACCTTCATGGTGCGCTGGCGATAATCCTCGGTGATCGTGCGCAGGCGCACGAATTGACGCCGCTCACGCCCGAAGATCTTCAGGGTGCCGAGCCCGCCGACAACGTCGAGAAAGCCCGATCCCAGGCGCTGCAGCGCATCCCATTGGTTCTGCTGAACGGACTGGGTCGCCCTGCCGATCAGTACCATGAACACGGGGATCAGGGGCAAGACAATGATGACCGTGATACCGCTCGCCAGATCGTTGGCGAGCATGACCGCCACCAGAATCGGGGTGGCAATCACGGTGAGCAGAAGCTGTGGCAGGTACCTCGCGAAGTAGTTGTCGAGGGCGTCGAGCCCGGAGGTGACCGTTGTCGCAAGACGAACGCCCTGCCGACCGGACACCCACTCGGGGCCACGCTCGGCGACGCGGGCGAGCACCTGGGTGCGCAATTGTGTCTTCACCTGTGCCGCACCACGGGTGGCGGCCGCGTCGAGCAACCAGACGACGAGAGCCCGCAGCCCGACGATGACGGCAAGAGCCGCAATACTGGGGCTGAGTTCATCAATCGAGCGGCCGTCGATGGCGAGGGTGATCACCCGACTGAGCAACCACGCGTACGCGACGACGATGAGCGTCTGGGCCAAGCCCAGCACCGCTCCAACGAAGAGAAACCAGCGTGCAGCGGTCGCGTAACGCAGCAGTCGGGGATCCAGTGGTCGCACGAGCATTTAGTGTACGGCGGCCTCAATGTGCGCGCGACCGATGCGCTTGCGGAAGACCCAGTAGGTAAATCCCTGGTAGCCGAGGATGACCGGCATGCCAATCAGAGCGGTCCAACTCATCACCGTCAGGGTATACGGGGACGACGCCGCATTGATGATCGTCAGGCTGTTCGCCGGGTCGTTGCTGGCCGGCATGACGAACGGGAAAAGCGAGGCGAACAGGGTGAGTACGGCCAGACCGATGGTCGCGGCCATGAGGCCGAAGGCCCACCGTTCGGCCCCGCGCAGGTTCGCAACGAAAGCACCCACGAGGGTCAGTGCAGCAACGAGGGCGAGCACGCCGGACGACAGAGTGCCGAAGGCGAAGGTGGTCCAGATCAAGAATGACGCAGCCACGACGATCGTGACGATTCCGGCCTTGATCGCCACGGCCCTGGCCCGCACACGGATGTCGCCTTCAGTCTTCAGCGACACAAATATCACCCCGTGCGTGAAGAAGAGCAGCAGGGTCGTGAGCCCACCCAGAAGGGCGTACGGGTTCAGCAGGTCAAAAAAACTGCCCGAGTAGTTGAAGTTCGCGTCAAGCGGCACACCGCGAACCACATTGGCGAACGCGACGCCCCAGAGCAGCGCCGGGACGGCAGACCCGACGACGATCATGCCGTCGAACCACTTCTTCCACTCGGATTCTGGACGCTGGTGCCGGTATTCGAAGGAGACCCCGCGCACGATCAGGGCGAGCAAGATGAGCAGCAGCGGAAGATAGAAGCCGCTGAACATGGTGGCGTACCACTCGGGGAAGGCCGCAAACAGCGACGCCCCCGCGACGATGACCCAGGTCTCGTTGAGGTCCCAGACCGGTCCGATCGTGTTGATCAGCACGCGGCGGTCGGTGTCGTCCTTGCCGAGAAACGGGAGCGACATACCCACCCCGAAGTCGAATCCGTCCAGCACGAAGTACCCGATGAACATGAAAGCGATAATCCAGAACCAGAGAATGTTGAGATCCATGATGTTTTCCTATCTGCCCGTCGCCTAGTAAACCGTGACCGCGCGCGTGACCTCGCCGGCCTCGTCGAGTTCCGGCGCGTCGTCGGGCCCCTTCTGAACGGCGCGGAGAATCAGCCTGAACTCGACCACGGCAAGGATTCCGTACAGCAGCGTGAAGGCAATGAGAGAGATCAGAATCTCGATGCCGCTGACGCCCGGTGACACACCATCGGCGGTCTTCAGGAGTCCGAAGACGAGCCAGGGCTGACGGCCCATCTCGGTGAAGACCCAACCGACGCTCATGGCCAGCAGTGAGAAGGGGAAACTCCAGATCGCGATCTTCCATACCCACGTGCTCTTCGGGCTGCGTCCCTTCCGAGTCATCCACAGGCCGACGACAGCGACGAGCATGTGGGCCAGTCCGAGGCCGATCATCCAGCGGAAGGCCCAGTACGTGATCCAAATGGTGGGCGTGTAGTCCCCCGGGCCGTAGAGCGTGACGTACTGCGCCTGCAGGTTGTTTATTCCCTCGACGGTGCCGTCAAAGGTGTGGGTCGACAGGAACGAGAGCAGGTACGGCACCCGCACGGAGAACAGTTCGTGCACACCGTCGGGGGTACCGAGGGTAAAGATCGAGAAGCTCGCATTGGCGCCGGAGGCCGTGTGATAGAGTGCCTCGGCCGCCGCCATTTTCATCGGCTGGGCGTCGACCATGGCCAGGCCGAGCTGGTCGCCCGCGAGAGTGGTGAGCACCCCAGCGATGACCATCATCCACAGGCCGAACTTGAGGGCCGGGCGCATCGTGTCCAGGTGCTGATTGCGGTAGATGTGCCAGGCCGCGACGGAAATGATCAGTCCGGCAGACACCATGAAACAGGCGAAGATCGTGTGCGGAAACGCGGCCAGGGCGATGGGGTTGGTGAGCAGTTCCCAGATGCTCGTGAGTTCTGCGCGCCCCTTCTCCTCATTGATTGTGTACGCGATCGGGTTCTGCATGAACGCATTCGCCGCCAGGATGAAGTAGGCAGAGGCGATGCTTCCCACGGTCGTGAGCCAGATAGTGGCGAGGTGGAGTTTCTTCGGCAGTTTGTCCCAGCCGAAGATCCAGAGCCCGATGAACGTGGCTTCCAGGAAGAACGCAATGATGCCCTCAAACGCCAGGGGCGCCCCGAAGACGTCACCGACGAACCGGGAGTAGTCCGACCAGTTCATACCGAATTGGAATTCCTGCACAATACCCGTGACGACGCCCATGGCAAAGTTGATCAGGAAGATCTTCCCGAAGAAGTGCGTCAGCTGAAGGTACTTCGCCTTGTCGGTGCGCACCCATGCGGTCTGGAAGATCGCCACGGTGAGCGCCATCCCGATCGTCAACGGCACAAAGAGAAAGTGATAGACGGTCGTCAGACCGAACTGCCACCGAGACAGGAGTAAAGGATCCAGCCACTCGTTCATGTGTCCTCCAGGAACATTTCTACGTCTCGTAGAATAATACCTTCTACACGGTGTAGAAAATACCGTCGGCGAGCTACGATGGAGGTTATGGGAAGCTTGGGTGTACTGGAGAGACTGATCATGGACCTCCTGTGGAACACCGAGCAGCCGTTGTCGGCCACCGACCTTCGTGATCGCCTGGCCGATCCGGCTCGGGCGACCGACAGTTCCAAGACGCTCGCCACAACCACAGTGCTCACCGTGCTCTCCCGCCTCGAGACCAAGGGCTTCGTCGCGCGCGATCGCAGCATTCGCCCACACCTGTACACGGCAGTGACGACGCGTGCGGAACATACTGCGCAGCTGATGCACCAGGTGCTCGGCTCCGTGCCGGACCGCCAGGAAGCGCTTGCGCGATTCATCGGCAACGTCACCCCGGAAGAAGCCGACACGCTGCGTCACCTTCTCGGCGCGGTGCATTCCCCTCGACCGTGAGCGATCAACTGCGACGACCGTGCTGTCGGCGGCACTAGTTCTTGGGGTGGTGGCGCTCGCCCTCGCCTGGCCGCTACCCGTGCTCCTCGCCGGCGCGCGTTGGCCTGCTCGATCCCCCGGAATCGCCCTCGCGCTCTGGCAGGCCATTGCCCTCGCCGGCGGCTTCTCGATGATCGGCTCGCTGCTCTGTTATGGCCTCATACCGTTCGGGGCGGATGTGAGGGACGGGGTGCTCGGCCTCGGAGAGGCGCTGTGGGCCGGAACGCCGGCTCCCACCACGACCTTTGCTCACGTCCTGGCGCTCTGTGGTGCTCTCCTGCTGGGCACGCACCTCGTGCTCAACCTCGCATCGACCTTCGTGCGGGCGGAAGGTGAACGACGTCGTCACCACCACCTGATCAATCTGCTGAGTGATCCGTTGCCCGACCGCCCCGGAATGCGTGTCATCGACTACGCCGCTCCCGTGGCCTATTGTCTTCCGGGGGCCATCCGCTCGGCAACGGTACTCTCCAACGGCCTGCTCCGGCTGCTCGATGGCGACCAGCTGCGCGGCGTGATCGCGCACGAACAGGCGCACCTTCGCCAGCAGCACCATCTCGTCCTGCTGGCCTTCAAGTCGTGGCGTAGTGCCCTGCCGTGGTTTCCCATCGCCAATCGCGCTGAGCATGCTGTCGCCCTGCTCGTCGAGATGCTCGCGGACGACCATGCCCGCCGCGTGATCGACGACCGAACGCTGGCGACGGCTATCGCCCTCGTGGGACTAGGCCAGCAGCCAGAGGCTGGTTCCCCGGAATCTGCCGTTCCGGCGTGGGCCGCGCACGTGCCAGAGCAGCCGCTCGTGGCTCAGCGCGTTCATCGACTGATGACTCCCGCGGCGCCGCTGTCGAGCCTTGAGTCGTGGGCAGCTCTGACGTCAGCCATCGTGCTGGTGATCAGCCCCGCGGTCGTACTCGTCCTCGCTTAAGCGGTTCGTACGCGAACAATTCGACGGAGATCCTCCCGTTTCAGCGGCCTGCTGGCAGGTCACGCGAAACGCGGAAGATCTCCGTCGAATTCGCCGGGATTAGAAGAGGTTGGCCTGCTTCAACCAGGCGGCGGCAATGACATCCGCCGACTTCTGGTCGTTCACACTCTCGGCGTTTAGGCTCGGGAGATCGCCAGCGGCGAGTGCGGCACTGACCTTGTTGAGCACCGCCGCGGCCTTCTCATCGACCTTCTCAGACACGACAGGTACGACGTTGTCGGCGAAGAACAGACCGTCCGGATCCGATAGGGCGACGAGCTTGTCAGATTCGATGTTCGGGTTGGCCGTGTAAATGTTCGCCAGCTGGATGTCGCCGTCCACGAGCGCCTTGACAGTCAGCGGTCCGCCGCCATCTTCGATGGGGACAAATCCAGCTGTCTCAATACCGTACGTCTCCTTGAGCGCGTCCGGCCCATAGACTCGCGTGAGCAGCTCTGAGTTACCTCCGACTGTGATGGGCTCTGTCACGTTCGTGAGCGAGGCGATGTCCGTGAGGTTGTACCGGTCGGCGAAGGCCTGCGTCACCGTCCAGGAATTCTGATCAGAGGCTTCCGCCTTGTCGAGAGCGCGCAGCCCGGCGGGCAGCGCTTCCGTCAACTGCGTGTAGATCTCATCGCTCGTTCCGCCCGGGGCGTCTGTCTTCAGAGCCTGCAGCAGGCTTCCCGTGTACTCGGGGAAGACATCGATTCCACCGGCCTTCAGCTCGGGTAGGTAGACCTCCCGCTGGCCGATGCGGAAGCTGCGATCAACGGTGAACCCGTTGGCCTCCAGCGCCTGAGAGTAGATTTCGGCGATGATCTCGTTCGAGTAGTAGTCCTGAGATCCCACGACGAGTGTCTGAGCGTCCGCGGACGACCCACTTCCACCGCCCAGGGGATCACCGGACGCGCACCCTGCAAGAGCGACGACGGCTCCAACCGCGACCACGCTGATGAGCGCGAGTCGGCCTCTGTGTACTGTGAACATGCGTTTTCCTTCCGTGATGGCGAATTCCATCACCGGGCCGATTGTGTAGAACCGGACCGGATGTTTGTGGGGCGTCCCGCCGCTACGCCGCGGGGAACAACCAGTTTTTGCAGGAGCGTGAAGAAGCCCTCAAGCGCGAGCGCGAGGAGAATGACGAGAATGGACCCTCCGAGCATTTCGGCATAGTCACGGGTTTTCAACCCCGCAAACAGGTAGCGCCCCAGGCCGAAGTCGGCGAGGTAGGCAGCGAGGGTCGCCGTCGCCACAATTTGCAGGGTTGCCGACCGGAGTCCGCCGATCAACAGCGGCAGTCCGAGCGGCAACTCAACCTTGCGCACAATCTGACTCTCAGACATGCCGACAGCCCTCGCGGAATCGATTGTCGCGCGATCGATGGCCTCAAATCCGGCGTAGGCGCCGGCCAGGATGGGCGGGATGGCCAGCACCGTCAATGCCACGTAGGGCGCGGTCAGCCCGATACCGACCGTCAGCGCCACGAGGGTCAAGAGCCCCAGGGTGGGGATGGCGCGAAAGGCGCCCGACGTCCCGACAGCCAATCCGCGCCCTCGACCCGTGTGCCCAATCACGAAACCGAGGGGAATGGCGATCAACGATGCCAACACGAGGGTGACGAGGGTGAATCCCAGATGCTGAAGCACCCGGATGCCGATGGCGTTCGGCCCCGTGTAATTGGCGGGGTCTACCAACCAGGCCAGCGCCTCGGTGAAGTAATTCATGCCGACGCCCCCGAACGCAGTGGCGCATGAGTCGCCGTGACCCGAGGGGCACGATTCCACGGCATGAGTAGCCTGCCGACGAAGACGAGCGCGCGGTCAAGAACAAGGGCGAGAACGACAGTGGCGACAATGCCGGCAATGATCTCGGCCTGGATACCGCGTTGAAACCCGTCGGTGAAGAGACTGCCGAGGCTTTGCGCACCGATGAGGGCACCGACGGTCGCGAGACTCACCGTGCTGACGGTGACGACCCGGAGCCCTGCCAACAACACCGGTCCGGCCAGGGGAAGCTCAACCTGCCAGAACTCCGTTCGGGAGGAGAATCCGATGGCCGAGGCCGACCGGCGAACGTCTGGATCAACGGACCCGAGCGCGTCTGCGACCACGCGCACCATCAGGGCCACGCCGTAGAGCGTGAGGGCGATGATCAGGTTGAGCGGTGAGCGCAGGGTTGTACCCACGATGAAGGGCAGCACGATGAAGAGCGGAAAAGACGGAATCGCATAGAGCAGACCGACAGCGGTCAGGATAAGACCCCGGCTCACGCGGTATCGATGGGCCAGCCAACCCAAGGGTAGGGCGATCACAAAACTCAGGATGATCGGCGGAATGCTCAACACGAGGTGATCCAGGGTGCGATCCCAAATCAGGTCGAGGTTCGACCACAACCAGGTCACCGCGAATCCCCACCCTGCGCCGGAGCACCCGACCCCGCGAGGGGGCCGGCCTTGTTTCCTCGTACCGCGGGAGCAACGAACACGCCGGCGAGGCGCCCCTCGGAGTCCACGACCACATCACCGTCCGGCCTACTCTCCAGATGCAGTGCACGCTTTCCGCGATCGGCGCCGACAAAGCTCGCCACAAAGTCATCGGCGGGGTTGGACAGAATTTCAGCGGGTGTGCCGACCTGCGCGACCAGGCCACCGGTGCGCAGGATAACCACCTGATCCCCGAGCAGGAATGCCTCGTCGATGTCGTGCGTGACGAACACCACGGTCTTATCGAGCTCGCGCTGCAGGCGCAGCAGCTCCTGCTGCAGCTCGGCGCGAACGATGGGATCTACGGCTCCGAAAGGTTCGTCCATGAGCAGGATATTGGGATTGACGGCCAGCCCCCTGGCCACGCCCACGCGCTGTTGCTGGCCTCCCGAAAGCTGGCTCGGGTACCGATCGGCGAGGGACCGGTCAAGTCCAACGGTATCGAGCAGCAGAAGGGCGTCCGCGCGCGCTGTCTTTCGAGGGACGCCGCGCAACAGAGGGACGGTCGCGACGTTGTCGATGACCTTCCGATGCGGCAACAGGCCGGAGTTCTGCATCACGTAGCCGATGCTGCGCCGCAGACCGACGGGCTCCAGGGTGGCGATATCCGCGCCATCGATCTCAATCGAACCACTGCTCGGATCCACCATGCGATTGATCATGCGCAGAAGGGTCGTCTTCCCCGAGCCCGACGTGCCCACCAGCACCGTGGTCTTGCGCGACGGGATGGTCAGGCTGAAATCCTGCACGGCCAGCGTACCGTCGGGAAACTGCTTCGAAACAGAACGAAATTCGATCATTCAGGTGGCTCATTCCTCGCGTGGCGCCGAATCGACACAAACCAGATAATCAAGCCAACCACGGTTCGACGCCGGAGGCAAAATGGATTGCCGAACCGCTACCCGATCTGCTCGATGCTCGCGGGCGCGATCGGAACGATCGGCCCATAGAAACTCTCCAGGTAGGTCCGAATGACACGACGGCATTCCGCGATGAACTGCTCGTCCCCCAGGGGGTCCACCTGGAAGGCTCGGGACAGAAGAGCGTCCGCAAGCTCGACCGCGACCTCGAGCCGAAACGTCAGGTCCGGTTCCTGGGGCAGCCCGAACTCTTCTTCGAACGCGGCCGCCAGCTGACGGGAAAAGGACCCGGATTCCAGATCTGGTTCCTCACCGATCAGCGGGCGCTCGCGGTCCGCAAAATTGAGGATCCGAAAACCAGGCTCCGACCGGTAGAGGCTGACGAAGGCCGTGATTGCACCGTCGACCGCATCCCACCACGTTTCGGGCTTGTTCGTGCCGAGTTCGGCGACGACGCGTTCTCGCAGTCGGAGCACGGCGCGCTCGTGCAGGGCATTGAGCACGGCAACCCTATCCGGGTAGTACCGGTAAACCGTGCCGATCGAGGCGCCGGCGCGCTCCGCAATCATGGCCGTCGTGATGCGGTCGAACCCGACCTCATCGACGACGGCCGCCGCGGCGTCCAGCAGACCGGACAGCCGCGCGGCGCTGCGCTGCTGGATCGGTTCCGCCCGGCCCGGTGTTCCTGGGGCCACGCTCTCTTCACTAATAAAGTCGACGTGCGACATCTGTCCCCCTGTACATTATTGCCAATACTACGTGTCACCCGCCCGCATCCCTATTTTGGGGGTAGGGCACGGTGCTGTGCCCCCCGAGCACCGCGTACATGAGAGACTTGAGGGGTGCCAGAGTCCCGAGACAAGACGCCGATCGCGCTCACTCCCGCTCAGATGATGCACCGTGCGGCCCGAATCGAGGACTGGTTGCACGACCGCCGTGAAGGATTCGCGCGCAAGCGTGGCTATCGCCCGATGGTTATCCCGTTCACCGGCTACGGGTCGACCGGGTGGGTTCGAATCTTGTGCCGTGTTCTGCTGGCCAAGCCAGAGAAGCCCGGCTCTGTGCCGCGGGAGAAGAAGCCCCGAACGGACGGACGCGACGCGGGCATCCGCGGGTGGCGGAGTTTCACGAGTGTGCCGGTCAAGGCCGTCATTGTGACCATTGAGATCAGCGGCGAGATCCATGAGGTCGAGGCCGACAGGGGCGGCGTCGTTGACGCTGTCGTTCAGGTTTCTCTGACGCCGGGGTGGCACGTGGCCAGGCTGCACACGGAGAACTCCGCGGTGCAGGAGGCCCCCGTGCTGATTGTGGCTCCCGGGACCACGCGCGGGATCGTCTCTGATGTGGACGACACCGTTATGGTGACCACCCTTCCCCGCCCTCTTCTGGCCGCGTGGAATACTTTCGTCCTTGACGAGCATGCCCGGGTTCCCACCCCTGGCATGGCCGTCTTCCTGGAACGCCTGGCAGCGGCCTCTCCCGGAGCTCCCGTGATCTACCTGTCGACGGGCGCGTGGAACGTCGCGCCCACCCTGACCAGGTTCCTTTCTCGCAACCTGTACCCGTCCGGAGCCCTCCTGCTGACCGACTGGGGACCGACCCACGACCGACTTTTCCGCAGCGGCCGGGAGCACAAGCGCGAAAATCTGCGCCGCCTCGCCCTGGAATTTCCGGACATGCGTTGGATCCTGATCGGTGACGACGGCCAACACGACGAGGCCATCTACAGCGAGTTCATGCAGGAGTTTCCCGGGAGTGTTGCGGCCGTCGCCATCCGCCAGTTGTCCCCGAGCGAAGCAGTTCTTGCCGGCAGCCGATCGAAGGATGCTGTCGAGGGAACGGAGGAGTCTCCCTGGGTCTACGGACCTGATGGGTCCAGTCTCGCCAATCAGCTCGCGGAATACGGTCTGCTGTAGCCAGCGGCCATCCGAAGGTGACCGCGGTCGACGTCTGACGCGCTCATGCGATGTCGGAGAGGGACGGGTCGAACGGCCTTGCGATCACGCTCAGGGAGCGCTCCAGCACATCGGAGAGCATCGTTCCGCTGAGCAGGGCATGCACGTCGTCCCTTTCAGCGAGCTGGAACGCCGCCTGACGTCGGAGCTGCTCCTGCAGGGAGATCACGACCGGTCTCACCGTCGAGGCGAAGGCTGGATCATCCGCGCAGATCCGCGTCAGCATCACCAGCGGTTGCACGAGGTTCTCGGGCCGACGCCTGCTCAGGACGGCATCCAGGGCTTCCGGCACGTCGCGCAGCGAGGACGCGACGAGGTGCTCGGCGAGGAGGCCCCTGGCCATCGGATTCCACCAGAGCGGTCCCGGGTACAGGTCGTGAACCCACCGGGCAATGCGCTGGCGTTCGAAACGGCTGCTCTGGGCCAGTTCGGGGAGCGCGGCGAACAGGTGTGCCGCCTCGTTTTCGCCGCGGGCACCGGCCAGTGCCGCGAGGGCGACCACCCTGCGTCGAAACGTGGGACCCGCATCGACGTGCACGTTCGTCACGTTTCCCCAGGATTCCTCTTCATATCGCAGGAGGCCTTCCATCAGATCGGGGCCGAGCAGGTCATCGCGATGCCGTGCCCGGAGCAGTGCGGTGACGGTTGTCCTCATCGGCGCCTCACCGTTCAGCGCCGGAATGATATCCGCCTCAACCGACATACGCTGGGCGGGCCCGACACCGGAACGCAGAGCGATCGCGACCGTTCGGAGGAGCTCAGCGCTCTCGGACGCTGTTGGCATCAGCCCATCGAGGTCGAAAACGGACGACGTCTCAAGAATGGTGTCGGCATCGGCGCCCCTGCCAGAGGTGAGCGATTCCAGACCGCCTTCGAGTCCCCCGCGAGCCGAGCGCACCAGCACGACCACTCGAACGGGATAAAGCTCGCTCGCTGAGAGCCGCAGGGTAGGGAGCACGACCTCAAGCTGGGCTCGACGGTTCTCTCCCCCGTCGACGATCACGAGGCGGGGCGCCGGGGTGTCGGCAAGGTCCGCGAGTCCGAGCGTGTCCACGGAGTGCCGGAGCAGTCCGGTGAGCCAGCGCCTGGCTTCGGCCACACGGCAGAGTTCAACCGCCAGCCGCGTCTTGCCGGCGCCGCCGTGCCCCTGAAGGACCGCCACAGCGAACGGACTGCTGCCACCGATCCACTCGGACAGCGCTCCCAGTCGTCCGCCGATGTCGACATAGGGAACGACGCCGGACCGAGCATCGATCGTCCTCGCCGGCGAGGAGCGACCCACGAGGGTCAGCACGGGCCGTTCCAGCGGCACGTGCCAGCTACGGTGCCCGTAGGTGATCTGGAGCGCGGAGCCGCCGACGTCAACGGATCGGATGTCTCTTCCGCCCTCGACCCAGGACGCGGGGCCAGCTACCGGGCCGTCCTCAGCCGCTCGGACGTCATCCATGAAAAACTCCCGCTTGTCGATCGAACACCGCAAGTATTGCGCGCCTGGGTCCTCGTGACTAGAAGAAAGATGGGAAAGGTCAGCGCGCCCCGGTACGCAGGCGATCGAGACCGCGGTTGATCCGGCGTGCCCACAGCGGCCCACGGTAGAGAAAGGCCGTGTACCCCTGCACGAGAGTGGCTCCGGCGGCCAAGCGTTCGGCGACGTCCTCGGCCGTGTCGACACCACCCACCGACACCACGCAGAAGTCGCCGGGAACAACACTGCGAATCAGTGTGAGCACCTCGAGAGATCGGCCTGCCAGAGGCGCCCCGGAAAGACCGCCCGCCCCGGCCGCCGTCACGACGGCCGATTCCGTCTTCAGGTTCTCACGCGACAGCGTGGTGTTGGTCGCGATAATGCCGTCCAGCCCCAGCTCAACGGCCAGGCCCGAAATACGCAGCACCTCCTCGTCGCTCAGATCTGGCGCGATCTTGACGAGGAGGGGCGTCGAGGCTGCGGCTTCCTTCACTGCCGTGAGCAACGGAGCCAATCGGTCCAGTTCCTGCAGCCCACGCAGGCCGGGAGTATTGGGCGAGCTGACGTTGACCACGAGGTAATCCGCAAGTGGGGCGAGGAGGCGCGTGCTCACGAGGTAGTCCTCGATGGCATCGTCGACGGCCGTGACACGGCTCTTTCCGATATTGATTCCGAGCACCGGTCGGCCGGCGACGTGCCGGATTCGCGTCAATCGTGGAGCGGCCGCGGCCGCTCCACGATTGTTGAAACCCATTCGGTTGATCACCGCGTGGTCGGGAATCAGCCGAAAGAGGCGTGGTCGGGGATTCCCGGGTTGGGCGACCGCTGTGAGGGTACCCACCTCGACGTGCCCGAAGCCGAGCGCACCCAGGCCGAGCACGGCTTCGCCATCCTTGTCGAAACCGGCGGCCACGCCGAAAGGCGACTCGAAACGCAGGCCGAGGGTGCTGACGCTCAGATCGGTGCGCGGGCGAGTGAAGTGGTGTACGGCGCGGGAAAGCCCCAGACGCGGGAGCATCTGTATGGCACTGAACGCCAGGTGGTGTGCTCGCTCCGGATCCAGCCGGGTCAGGATGAGCGAGAAGAAGAGTGGATACATCCGGCGCTCAATCGGTGATCGGCGAGGCAGCGGGCAGATGCGCGCCGTCGGTACCGGGGTGTTCCCCGCGAAGCTGGAGAATGGCTCCCTCGAAGTCTTCGAGGGAGCTGAATCCCTGATACACGCTGGCAAATCGCAGGTAGGCAACTTCATCAAGGTCGCGCAGCGGAGGCAGGATGGCCAGGCCGATGTCGTTGGCGTCGATCTGTGAAGCCCCGGTCTGGCGAATGGTCTCTTCAACCTTTTGGGCAAGAAGGGCGAGGTCAGAGTCGGTTACGGGCCGCCCCTGACACGCCTTGCGCACGCCGGACACGATCTTCTCCCGGCTGAACGGCTCGACAACTCCGCTCCGCTTGATGATGTTGAGGCTGGCCGTCTCCGTGGTGCTGAAGCGGCGTCCGCATTCAGGACACTGACGCCGACGGCGAATAGACAGGCCATCGTCGCTCGTGCGCGAGTCGATGACTCGGGAGTCTGGGTGGCGGCAGAACGGGCAGAACATGGTTATGCCACCCTATCGCGCCGAGGGAGCACCCCGGCAGCGGCCGAGCTAGTGCTCGGCATTGTCGGGCGCGTTCTCCGCGGCAAATCGGGCCGTGACGGCATCGCCGTGTGCGGGCAGCGCCTCCGCATGGGAGAACGCCGCGATGTTCGCTGACACGGCGCGCAGGGCTTCCCGGTCATAGCTGACAACCTGCTGCGGACGAAGGAACGTGTACGCGCCGAGCGCCGACGAGAACCGCGCCTGTCCCCCCGTTGGAAGCACGTGGTTTGATCCTGCGGAGTAATCCCCGAGACTCACCGGCGAATGCGGCCCGAGGAAAATAGCACCGGCATTCTCGATCGTGGCGAGCACCGTTTCGGGGGTACGGGTCTGGATCTCGAGGTGCTCAGGACCGAACGCATTACTGAATGCCGCGGCGACGGCGAGGTCGTCCACGAGCACGATAGCGGACTGGTGCCCCGTCAGGGACGCCGTCACTCGCTCGCTGTGCGTGGTCGTTGCGGCCAGTGCGGTCAGCAGGGTCGACACGGCATCCGCGAGTTCCACCGAGTCGGTGACCAACACGGCAGCGGCCAGCTCGTCGTGTTCGGCCTGGCTCACCAGATCGGCGGCGACAAGCGCGGGGTCGGCATGAGCATCCGCTATGACGAGGATGTCCGTGGGACCGGCCTCCGAGTCAATCCCGGCCTGACCGCGAATGAGGCGTTTCGCCGCGGCGACATAGACGTTTCCCGGCCCGGTGACGATCTGAACGGGGTCGAGACCAAGGTCGGGGACGCCGTAGGCGAGGGCGCCGATGGCACCGGCGCCACCCATCGCATAGACCTCATCAACGCCGAGGAGCGCGGCGACAGCCAAGATTGTGGGGTGGACGCGCCCGTCGTAACGACTTTGCGGTGGAGACGCGAGGGCGATCGACGCGACGCCCGCCACCTGCGCCGGAACGACGTTCATGACAACGCTCGAGGGGTAGACCGCCTTGCCCGCGGGTACGTAGAGCCCCACTCGATTGACCGGCTGCCAGCGTTGACGGATGGTGGCGCCCTCACCGATCGTGGTGGTCACAGCGGGCGGGACCTGAGCCGCGCTCGCGAGGCGTACGCGCCGGATCGTCTCCTCCACAGCCGTGCGCACGGCCGGATCGAGCCCAGCCACGGCCTCAAGGAAATGCTCCGCCGGAACCCGCACCTGGGCTGGGCGCACGTGGTCCAGGCGTTCCGCCTGATCCAACAGGGCGGCTTCCCCCCGCGCCTTCACATCGGCGATAAGTTCCGCCGCAACGTCGCTCGCTGAGGTGACGCTGGTCACGGCACGGGGTACGGCAGCCAAGAGCGCCGCCGGGGTGGTCAGGGTTCCGCGGAGGTCAATAGTCTGAATCATCGACTCCAGCTTATCCGTCAAGATTTGCAACCGGGAATAGTGTTGACTACGAAGAGATTGATGGTTACGTATGAATGACACCCCTGCACCCCGGTTAGCCGCCCCGTCCACACCTCCCACGCTCGCGTCCGACCCGAACGCCCCGCTGGACCTTGCGGCCTTCAAACACGCGTTTCGGCGTCACGCGGCTGGCGTGGCCGCCATCTCAACGCTCGCGGAGGACGGTAGTCCCGTGGGCTTCACCGCCACCAGCCTGGCGTCACTGTCGGCGGTCCCTCCCCTGGCCACGTTCAACATGGCGCGCTCGGCGAGCACCTGGCCGGCCATCGTGCACAACGATCGTGTCATCATTCACATGCTCGGAGCGCGCAATCGAGCCGTCGCAGAAAAACTCGCCGGTCCCCACGCGGAGCGTTTCATCGGCGATCACTGGCATGTCGGCCCGCACGGGTTACCCGTGCTCAACGACGTCACGTCGTGGATGGTCGGGCGGATCGTGGAGCGTGTATCGGTGCACAACAACGCCGTCGTCGTCGTGCAGATCGAGGACGGCGGAATCGGTCAGGACGACGACGCCTTGCTTTACCATGAACGCGCCTACCGTGTTCCAGGGGCGACCCTGCAGGCCTCGGTCTAGGCCCCGTCGGAACGCTCCGCGGCGCGACGCCGCTGCCGCTCCGCTTCAACCCTGGCGGCCTCGGCTGGCGTGGGAGCCGTTCCCCCGAGATGGGCCGGCTGCCACCATTGTCCTGTTCCGTCCACGGGGTAGGTCGTCTGCAGTCGGTCGACGAGGTGTTGCAGGGCGTCGTGAAGGCGACGGGTATCAGCCGAGGCGTCGTCGGCGACCGAAACCGCAAACGGCTCACCGATGGCAAACCGCACGGGGGTCCCAATGGCCTGACGAAGCGAGGGCTTCCGGTTCTTGGTGAGGAGCCGATGCCCGCCCCAGACGGCGATGGGGATGATCGGAACTCCGGCCTCCGCTGCCATGCGCACCGTCCCGGTCTTGAGGTCCCGAACCGTAAATGACGCATTCACGCCACCCTCAGGGAAAACCCCGAGAACTTCACCGTCCCGGAGGGCGTCCACGGCTTGCGCATACGCGGCGGCTCCGCTGGTCATGTCTACCGAAATGTGGTGCATTCCGCGAAGAAGAGCGCCGATGAGGGGCTGCCGAAAGGCGCCCTTCTTCGCCAGAAAGCGGATGTGCCGTCTGTTGTGATGCCACATCCTCCACTCGACCAGGGCGAAATCAAGGTAACCGAAGTGCGTGATCGCCAGCACGGCACCCCCCGAATCCGGCAGGTGGCCGAGTCCCTCGACTCGAGGCTTGAGGCGCAGGGCACCGAACAGGGCTCGCCCCGCAGCGATCGCAATGCCGTAGATCGGCTCAAACGTTGTCATGCTGTCAGAATAGTGCCGCCGACCGAGGCGCATGGTCCAGTTAGGTCAGGCAATTCGGGCCCAGAATGCTCTTCAGCTCGCCAAACAGGTCCGCGCTCACGGTGACCCGATGCGGCAGCTCGAATACGCGTGCGGTGTCGCCCTTCACCAGTTTCAAGCGGACCTCCGCATCTCCGGCATGACGGGTCAGGATCTCGCCGAGCAGCTGCACGGTGTCGGTGGTCGCTCGGGCTTCGGTGACGGTGATCGACACCGTGCTTTGGTCTGAGGCCTGCCCCAGTTCCGGTTGGAACACGCTGAAAGCGTGCAGGTTCATTCCATCGTCCCGCATGCTCACCCGCCCTCGCACAACCACAACGGAATCGTTGATCAACTCGGGGGCGAATTCCACATAGGCCTTGCCCATGAACATGGCCGTGATCTCCCCGCCGAAGTCTTCGACCTGGATCATGCCGTACTGATTACCCGATTTCTTGGCCGTGCGGTGCTGCACACTCGTGATCAAACCCGCGACCGTGACCGTGTCACCATCCTCGGTCGTCTCCGAGGCGATGAGGTCGGCAATGGACGTGCTCGCGTGCTTGGCGAGAGGAATCTCGAGTCCCGCGAGGGGGTGATCGGAGACGTAGAGTCCCAGCATGTCGCGCTCGAAGGCAAGCTTCTCCTTCTTGCTCCATTCCGGACGATCCGGCACCTGATCGGTGTCCTGCGGCTCGTCGAAAAGACTGTCGAAGTCGAATCCGATGTTGCCGTGTACCTCTTCGCGTTTGATCTTGACGGCCGACTCCACCGCGGACTCGTGAATCTCGACCATCCCGCGTCGGGTGGCGCCAAGGGAGTCAAATGCCCCCGCCTTGACCAGAGATTCGATCGTACGTTTGTTGGCCACCGGCAGCGGCACCTTGCGCAGGAAATCATGGAACGACTCGAAGCGCCCTTTCGATTCACGGGTCGCTCGAATGGCATCGACGACGTTGAAACCCACGTTGCGCACAGCACCGAGTCCAAAGCGGATGTCGGTGCCGACGGCCGCGAAGAAGCCGATGGACTCGTTCACGTCGGGCGCGAGAACCTTGATTCCCATGCGGCGGCATTCGTTGAGGTAGAGGGCAAGCTTGTCGCGGGAGTCTCCCACGCTCGTGAGCAGGGCCGCCATGTACTCGGCCGGATATTTTGCCTTCAGGTAGGCCGTCCAGTACGACAGCACGCCGTAGGCGGCCGAATGCGCCTTGTTGAAGGCGTAGTCGGAGAACGGAAGAAGGATGTTCCACACGGTGGTCACGGCATCCATCGAGTAGCCGTTGGCTTTCATCCCGCTGGAAAAGCCTTCGAACTGCTTGTCCAGCTCGGACTTCTTCTTCTTTCCCATTGCGCGGCGCAACAGGTCGGCTTCACCCAGGGAGAAGCCGGCGAGTTTCTGCGCGATCGACATCACCTGCTCCTGATACACAATCAGGCCGTAGGTCGTGCCGATCACGTCGGAGAGGGCTTCTTCGAGCTCCTTGTGGATCGGAATGATCTCCTGCTGCCCGGTCTTGCGCAGCGCGTAGTTGGTGTGGGAGTTCGCTCCCATGGGCCCTGGCCGGTAGAGCGCGATAACGGCCGAGATGTCTTCGAAGTTGTCGGGCTTCATGAGCCGCAGGAGGGACCGCATCGGCCCGCCGTCCAGCTGGAACACCCCGAGCGTGTCACCGCGCGCGAGCAATTCGTAGGCCGCCGGATCTTCCAGGCCCAGATCTTCCAGTACCGGGCGGTGACCCCGGTTCACCTCGATGTTGTCGAGCGTGTCGTCGATGATCGTGAGGTTGCGGAGCCCCAGGAAGTCCATCTTGATCAGACCGAGGGCCTCCGACGCGGGATAGTCGAATTGTGTGACGACCTGGCCGTCCGCTTCGCGCTTCATGATCGGGATGATGTCGATGAGCGGGTCGGACGACATGATCACGCCTGCCGCGTGCACTCCCCACTGGCGCTTCAGGTTTTCCAGACCGAGGGCCGTGTCGAAGACGGTTCTGGCCTCCGGGTCTGATTCGATGACCGCGCGGAAGTCGGCGGCCTCACGGTACCGCGGGTGGTCCTTGTCGAACATCCCGGTGAGCGGCACGTCTTTGCCCATGATCGCCGGCGGCATGGCCTTGGTGAGCTTGTCACCCATCCCGAAGGGGAAGCCCAGCACCCGACTGGCATCTTTGAGGGCCTGCTTCGCTTTGATCGTGCCGTAGGTCACAATCTGGGCAACGCGTTCCTCGCCGTACTTCTCCGTGACGTACTTGATGACCTCACCACGTCGGCGCTCGTCGAAGTCGACGTCGAAGTCGGGCATGGACACACGATCAGGGTTCAGGAATCGTTCAAAGATCAGACCATGCACGAGCGGGTCGAGGTCGGTGATGCCCATCGCGTAGGCCACCATGGAGCCGGCACCCGAGCCGCGGCCGGGCCCGACGCGAATACCCTGCTGTTTGGACCACATGATGAAGTCGGCAACGACCAGGAAGTAGCCGGGAAACCCCATTTGGATGATGATGCCGATTTCGTAGTCGGCGCGCTTGCGCACGTCGGCAGGTATTCCGTTCGGGTAGCGCATGGCCAGCCCGATCTCGTTTTCCTTGACGAACCAGCTCTCCTCGTTTTCCCCCTCCGGGCAAGGGAAACGCGGCATGTAGTTGGCCTTGGTGTTGAACTCCACGTCGCATCGTTCGGCGATGAGAAGTGTGTTGTCACAGGCCTCGGGATGGTCTCGGAACATGTGCCGCATCTGGGCCGCGGTCTTGAGGTAGAACTCGTTGGAATCGAACTTGAACCGATTGGGGTCGTCCAGCGTTGACGCGGACTGCACACAGAGCAGAGCGGCATGCGCCGTGGCGTCGTGCGCGTGCGTGTAGTGCAGATCGTTCGTCGCCAGAAGCGGCAGGTCAAGCTCCTTCGCGAGCCTGAGGAGATCGGTCATGGTGCGACGCTCGATGTCGATGCCGTGATCCATGATCTCGCAGAAGAAGTTCTCCTTGCCGAATATGTCCTGGAAGTCCCCCGCCGCCTTCTTGGCCTCCTCGTATTGTCCGAGTCGCAGGCGGGTCTGCACCTCTCCACCCACACAGCCCGTGGTCCCGATCAGACCCGTCGAAAATTGACTCAACAGTTCACGGTCCATGCGTGGCTTGAAGTAGTAGCCCTCAAGTGATGCCTTGGACGACAACCGGAACAGGTTGTGCATGCCCTCAGTGCTTTCGGACAACAGCGTCATGTGGGTGTACGAACCACTGCCGCCGACGTCGTCTCGGTTCTGGGCACCGGTCCCCCAGCGCACCCGCGTCTTATCGCGCCGGTCCGTGCCGGGCGTGATGTACGCCTCCGTGCCGATGATCGGCTTGATACCGGCGTCTGTGGCGGTGCGCCAAAAATCGAACGCGCCGAAGACGTTTCCGTGGTCCGTGATGGCAACTGCAGGCATCTTCTGTTCGACGGCCGCGGCGATCAGCGGTTTCACGCGCGCCGCGCCGTCCAGCATCGAGTACTCGCTGTGTACGTGAAGGTGCACGAATGAATCCGTCGAGGTCGAAGAAGTAGTGCTCACTGTGCTCACTCTGCTGATTGAATCACTGCTGGTTGGTGCGTGCCGGGGTCAGTCGCCACGCAACACGGATAGACCGTGCGCGAGATCTGGCGCGTACGGCGCGTTGAAGGTGACCCATTCGTGCGAATCCGGGTGGGTGAAGGCGAGTTGCTTCGCATGCAACCACTGGCGGGTGAGCCCGAGCCGTGCCGTGATGCTGGGATCAGCGCCGTACATTGCGTCCCCCACGCAGGGATGCCGCTGCGCGGCCATATGCACGCGAATCTGGTGCGTGCGTCCGGTCTCCAGGTGGATCTCGAGCAGGGACGCAGACGGGAAGGCTTCAAGTGTCTCGTAATGGGTGACAGCGTGTTTCCCGTCGGACATGACGGCGAATTTCCAGGCGGAGCTCGGGTGACGACCGATGGGTGCCTCGATGGTCCCGGCAAGCGGGTCTGGGTGCCCCTGCACGACGGCATGGTAGATCTTCTCGACCTCCCGGTCGTGGAAAGCACGCTTCAGCGCTGTATAGGCCATTTCAGACTTCGCGACGACCATGAGGCCACTGGTACCGACATCGAGTCGGTGAACGATGCCGGCTCGCTCCGCGGCGCCCGACGTCGCAATGCGATAGCCCGCCGCGGCCAAGGCCCCGGGGACCGTCGGTCCCGTCCAACCGACGCTGGGATGGGCGGCCACCCCGGCCGGCTTGTTGATCACAATGATGCTCTCATCGTCGTGAACGACCGTCAGGTCCGGCACGGCAATCGGCACAATGCGTACCGGCTCCTTCGTGTGCCAGGTCACTTCAATCCAGCCGCCGGCGTGCAGCCGATCGGACTTGCCGGCAACCGCCCCGTTGAGGAGCACTCCGTCGGCCTCACACACTTCAGCGGCGAAACTCCGTGAGAACCCGAACAACTTGGCGAGGCCGGCGTCCACCCGCACCCCCTCGAGTCCATCGGGGAGGTGCAGGGAACGGGTCTGGGCAGTCATGGGGTATTTCCGGTTTTCGGCTGGTTCTGGTGCGGCGAATCCTCGTGCGGCGGCACCTCGGGCGGCTCTGTGGCCGTCGATTTCGGGGAGTCGGTCACCCGACGGCCATCAAGACCGATGCCTCGAATCGTGAGGATCATGAAGATCACCATGCTGATGACGATGGACATATCGGCCACGTTGTAAATGGCCGGAATCATCCACGGGGTAGAGATGAAGTCAACGACGTGACCTTCACCGAAGCTGGGCTCACGCAGCAGACGGTCGGTGAGGTTTCCCAGAACACCACCCAGCAGGAGCCCGAACACCAGCGCCCACGTCAGGGAACGGATGCGACGAGCGAACCAGACGATGAACACCACCACCGCAGCGGCGATGATGGAGAAAATCCACGTCGATCCACTAGCGAGGGAAAACGCCGCGCCCGGGTTCCGAACGAAGTGCCATTGCAGCACAGCGCCCAGAACCCGGACGATTTCTCCCTCGGCCATGTGTGTGACCACGAGGAATTTGCTGGTCTGATCGAGCGCGAATACTCCGACCGCCACAAGGGCGAGGAGGATCAGCGCGCGAGACCCCTGCTTCGATGAAGCCTTAGGCGCCAAAGCCCTGGAAACTGGACTTCGAGTCGCTGTTCACGCCGGCACCGACCGAAGACGTTGCATCGAGGTCGTGGAGCTGGCCCTCGATGTAGCTCTTGAGCTTCAGGCGGTATTCGCGCTCGAACGTACGCAGGTCGTCGATCTTCGTTTCCAGGACGGAACGCTCCTGGTCGAGGACCTTCATCTGCGCGCGCTGCTTGGCCTCGGCCTCGGCAATGACGCGCGCTGCGGTGGCATGACCTTCGGCGATAAGGGCATCGCGCTTCTCGGCACCTTCCTTGACGTGCTCCTCGTGCAGGCGGCGAGCCAGCTGCAGAAGATTCGTGGTTCCGGCCGTTTCATCAATGGGCTCGGGAGCGACGGCGACCGGAGCGGCCGCGGCCGGCTCAGGCACAACAGCGGGTTCCGGTGCAGCAGACGCGGCGGGAGCGCTGACGGTCTCGGCGATGACGCCGCCACCCTCGGTGATGCGAGCGCGAAGCTCCTCATTTTCCTGCGTGAGACGGCGCAGCTCAACAACGACCTCGTCGAGGAAATCGTCTACCTCGTCCTGGTCGTATCCCTCACGGAACTTTGTCGACTGGAACCGCTTATTGACTACATCTTCCGGAGTTAGCGCCATGGCTTTCCACCCTTAGAACTTGATACTTCTGCGAACAGTTGGTTGGTGTGCAGCTCACGCGAGCAAGCTGACATCACACTACGCCTGAGCGTGTGTGACACCGATCAAGGATACATGCTTGCGTCCTGTGACCGGCGTGTGCGACGCGCGATTTGAATCCCGAC